>DASQAS010000207.1:0-27690 GCA_035635635.1 Myxococcales bacterium
GGCGGCGCGGACCAGCGCTTCGCGGCGCTCGTCCGGGTGGTCCGGGCCGACGGCGATGGCGAGCAGGATCTGCGCCCGGAAGTCCCGCGGCCGCTCCCGCGCCGACTGGCGGAGCCGATCGAGCGACGGCTGGCCGCTGGCGTTTTCGGCGAGCGCGGCCTGGACGGCGAGCGCGAGCGGGTTCAGGGGGTCGAGCCGCAGCGCCCGATCCAGCGCGGCCCGCGCCTCGGGAAGCTGTGCCCGGTCGCGCGGAATGCCGGGCGAGAGGAAGTAGAGCTCGGCGCGCAAGGCTTCCATCTCGGCCGCGGGGGTGCGACTCAGCTTCACTTCCCCCGTCCAGGGCGGCGGCCGCACCTCCCACACGCGGTACGACGGCGGACGCGCGCCGTCCACGGATTCCTGCAGCATCTGCCGGTAGGGCTCGGCTTGCTGCGCCAGGGCTTCCGCATCGAGGCCGGCGAAGGCTGCGGCGAACGCCGTCTGACCGGGCTCTCCCCGTCCACGCCGCCGGACGTAGTCGTCCAGCTCCGCCGGACGCTCGTTGGCGAGAAAGAACACCAGCAGCCATGACGCGCTCTGGAACGCGTAGCCGTCCTGCCCCGACATCAGCACGGCCTCGCGCGTAGTGGTGGAAAGGACGCGCCGGTAGTCGATCGTCTCGTGGTGCAGGCGCAGGAAGTGGAGGCGATCGAGGTTGGGCTCGCCGAGCAGATATCGATCCCCGGCCGCGTCGGAGCGCAGGGTCTCGAGGTAGCAGGCCAGTCCCTCGAAGAACCAGCGCGGGTTCCTCGGCAGGAACGAGCCGTGCACCGCGTGCGCCAATTCGTGCTGGAGGATCGCGTCCCCGGCGCCCTCGCGGTCGGCGGTCATCACCAACATCGGCTCTCCGAAGAGATCGACGGGCTGGTAGAGGGCGCTCATCCCCGGGCTGGCGAACTGGTGCAGGCGTCCGGATGAGGCGAACTGGAGGATGCGAAGCTTCTCGGCCGGCAAGCTCTCGCCGCGCCACGAGCCGGCGGTGAGCGCGCCGCGGACGTTTTCCATCCGGGCCAGGGTCTTGCGCGCGTCGGGCTCGGGAAGCTCGGTGAGCAGGACGTAGTGCGGGCTCTCCAGCTCGAGGAAACCGGAGTCGGAGGCGGATGGATTGCGGCCGTGCGCGCAGGCGCAGGCGAGCAAGAGGACAGCAGCACGCGAGCGGCGCATCGAGCCCTATGTCCTGCGCGCCGGCGCGGAAACGCCGGTGGAGAGAAGCTCGCGCGCGGCGTCCACGGCCTCCTTCGTCCCGGCGAGAGCGAGCACGTCGTCGGTCATCAGGATCTCCTGCCCGGTCGGCACCAGCACCTCCTCGCCGCGGCGGGCGATGGCGAGCACCGTGGCGCCGGTGACGCCGCGGAGATTGAGGCTCGCCAGGGTCTTGCCGACGGCGGGGCTGCCGTTGGAGAGCGTGAAGCGGGTGGGAGAGCCCAGGCCAGGGAGCATCTTTCCGATGTCCTGTTCCGGGGTCGTGTCTCGAGCAGGCGCTCCGCGCGCCTGTGAGAACGCTGCGGCCATCACCTGGGCTCCGGCGCGCACATGCCCCTGGAGCTGCGTGACTGAAGCCCAGAGCCGGATGGCGAGGAAAACAAATGCTGCTGCGAACAGCAAAAGCGTCGGCAAGAGCGGGAGGAAGCCACGCGCGATTGCGAAGAGCGGCAGCCCGAGCGCGACGGCGGCTGCGAGTTGGAGCGCGACGATCAGCGCTTTGCGAGGGGCGGCCGCGAGGTCCACCTTGCCCGGCGCGCCGGCGGGCATCACCTCTCCGGCGAGAGCGACGGCGAGCGCACCGACCAGGCGGACGATGCCCACCAGGAAGGGTGCGGCCAGCGCGGCCGCCGCGGCGATCACGAAGAACTCGGCGGCGCGCGACCCGAGGCCGGCCGCGGACCGCAGCCAGACCACGGCGTCCGAGAAGAAACGGGCGGACACGATCACGATGCCGGAGAGGAGCAGCGCATCGAGGAGGAGCAGGCGGACCAGCCGCTGTGCCCGCGTCCGGCGTGGCCCGGGCGCGCGCAGGCCGTCGATCCAGGAGCCATAGAGCGCCACGAAGGTCTGCAGCGCGTGGGGCAGCTTGCGGTCGACCCAGGCCGCGGCCGGCCCGGAGGCGCGGATCATCCACGGGGTGGTGAGCGTGGTCACCGCCGAGACGCTCACCGCCAGCGGGTAGATGAAGTCCCGCACCATGCCGGTCGAGATGCCCAGGGCGGCGATGATGAACGAGAGCTCGCCGATCTGCGCCAGGCTCATGCTGGCCGCGATGGACGTGCGCACGCCGGCTCCGGTCAGGAATGCGGGGACGGAGACACCGATGATCCGGCCGGCGATCACCACGGCCGAGAGCACCAGGATGGGCAGCCAGTTGGCGCGCACCAGCGCCGGGTCGATCAGCATCCCCACCGAGACGAAGAACACGGCCGCGAACAGATCGCGGACCGGCTCGAGCAGGTGCTCGATGCGCGCGCCCTCGCCGGATTCGGCGACCAGCGCGCCGGCGAGGAAGGCGCCCAGCGCGACGGAGTAGCCGAAGCGCTGCGCGAGCAGGGCGAGCGCGAAGCAGATGCCGACGCAGGCGACCGTCGTGGTCTCCGGCCGGTCCAGCCGGAGGATGGCGCGCACCAGCCGAGGAATCACCAAGAGGCCGGCGCCCACCACGATGGCCGTGAACAGCGCCAGCCGGGCCGCCGCCACTCCGAGCTGTGGAGCGGAGAATGTGCCCGCCACCGAGATGGTGGTGAGCGCGGCCAGGAGCAGGATGGCGATCAGGTCCTCGACGATCAGCACCGCCAGCACCAGCTCTCGGACCCGACCGCCGATGCGCAGCTCGTTGAAGGCCTTGGCGATGATGGTGGTACTGGAGATGGCGATCAACGCCCCGGCGTACAGACTCTCCCAGGCGGACCAGCCGAACAGCCGGCCCGTCAGATCGCCGAGGATGACCATCACGCTGATCTCGACCAGCGCGACGATGCCGGCGGAGACTCCCACCCGCAGGAGCTTGCCAAAAGAAAACTCGAGCCCGATGCTGAAGAGCAGCAGGATCACGCCGAGCTCGGAAAGGCCTTCGATGATCTCCCGGTCGGCGACCAGCGGGACCGGGACGTGCGGTCCGACCACCAGCCCGGCCAGGATGTAGCCCAGCACCACCGGCTGGCGGAGCCGCTGGAAGAGGACGGTCGTGACCGCCGCAACGCAAAGGACCGTGGCAAGGTTGATCAGGAACTGGTTTGCGTTGTGGTCCATGCGGCGCGCAGAGTAACGCAGGCCGCGTGCGCTAGACTGTCCGAATGCCGAGGATCGCGGACCGGGTCGGGGCGCTGGGGACCGAGACGGCGCTCGACGTGCTGGTGAAGGCGCGGGCGGTGGAGGCGCGGGGGCGGAAGGTGATCCACCTGGAGGTGGGCGAGCCGGACTTTCCGACGCCAGAGCACATCGTCGAGGCCGGCATCCGGGCGCTGCGGGAAGGGAAGACGCGCTACGGCGCGCCCTCGGGCCTGCCGGCGCTGCGCGA
Organism: Myxococcales bacterium; assembly: GCA_035635635.1. Classification (GTDB taxonomy): domain Bacteria; phylum Myxococcota; class Myxococcia; order Myxococcales; family 40CM-4-68-19; genus 40CM-4-68-19. The sequence goes on from DASQAS010000207.1 coordinate 3,548, forward strand.
GGCGATCTGCGAGGAGCTGTCCGCACGAGGAGTGGACGGAGCGCATCCGGATCGCGTGCTGGTCGCGCCCGGCGCGAAGCCCATTCTCCTCTATGGGTTCCTGGCGACGCTCTCGCCCGGCGACGAGGTGCTCATCCCGGATCCGGGGTTCCCCATCTATGCCTCGGTGGTGCGCTTCTGCGGCGCGGTCCCCGTGTCCATCCCGCCCCGGCTCGAAGAGGGCCGGGCGCTGGACCTCGACGCGGTGGAGAAGGCGATCACGCCGCGGACGCGGATGATCGTCTTCAACTCGCCTTCGAACCCGACCGGCGCGGTGGTGCCGGAGGCCGATCTGCGCCGGCTGGCGCAGCTGGCGCAGCGGCACGATCTGTGGGTGATGGCGGACGAGATCTACCGCCGCATCCGCTACGGAGCGGAGGTGCGCTCGATCGCGACGCTGCCCGGGATGACCGATCGGACCATCCTCGCCGATGGCTTCTCCAAGGCATACGCGATGACCGGCTGGCGGCTCGGGTGGGGCCTCTTTCCCGCCGCCCTGGCGCCGCACGCCGTGCGGCTGATGATCAACTCGAACACCTGCACGGCGGCGTTCGTGCAGGAAGCCGGGCTGGCCGCGCTGCGCGGACCGCAGGACGTGGTGGACGAAATGGTGGCGAAGTTCCGGACGCGTCGCGACGCGATCGTCGGCCGCCTGGCGCGCATCCCCGGAGTCCGATGCCATGCGCCGGCCGGGGCGTTCTATGCCTTTCCGGACGTCCGGGGGTTGCCGTTGCCGGCGGCAGCGCTGGCGGATCGGCTCCTGGAAGAGGAGGCGGTCGCGCTACTCGACGGGCTCGGGTTCGGTGCGGGAGGATCGGGTCACCTGAGGATTTCGTTCGCTTCCTCCTTGGAAAGCCTGGAGGAGGCCGCGGATCGGTTCGCGCGGTTGGTGGGGCGGCTGTAAGGCCGGCTCGCCCCGGGGCGAGCGCAAAATGGACTGGGACGAGCGCAGAATCGGACCAGGCTGGTCCGAAGACGAGACCGGACCAAGTTTCAGCCTGTTCCGCGCCCCCTCCCCCGCCTCGCGAACGGCCGCCACGCTTTCTCCAGCTCGCGCGCCACCGCGTCCGGGATGCGCGTCCCCGACACCTGCGTGTCCCAGTACATCCGCGCCAGCACGCCATGCGACAGCGCCTCCCGCGGCAGGATCGCCCCCCCTTCCGCGTCGAGCAGCACGTCGAGAGACACGTCGAAGTAGTTGCAGGGCACCCCCGCCCGCCGCCAGCCGGGGCCTTCGTACCAGTCGCTGGTCGCCCACCCGGACGCCACGATCCCTCGCGGCTCCACGCCCTGGCGGAGCAGGAAGATGCGGTCTCCCCGCCGGACCTGCTTGCTGCGCGCGCAGCTCCAATCCGTCTCCAGGGAACCCGCCCTGCGCACGCGCGCGACGTCCCGGCGCAGGTCGCTCCAGGCGTAGACGCGGGGGTTCCAGGTGATCAGGAACGTGCGGTGCACTCAGCCGCATCTTGCCGCGCCCGGAGCCGCTCGTGCAGGCGAATCCGCAGGACCTTGCCCGCGGCGCTCTTCGGCAGATCCGGCACCACCTCGACCAGCTTGGGCCGCAAGGCCAGAGGCAGGCTCGCCGCTGCGAACGCCCCCAGCCGCTCGGCCACGGTGGGATCGCGCGGATCCCGCGGCACCACGAAGGCCGCTGCCGCCTCGCCCATCACCTCGTCCGGCACGCCGATCACCGCGGCCTCCACGATGTCCGGGAACGCCAGCAGCGCCTCCTCGAAACGCTCCGCGCTGGTCCGCGTGCCGCCGCACTTGAGGAAGCTCTTCGCCCGGCCCAGCACGGTCAGGTATCCGTCGGCATCCACCGTCGCCAGATCGCCGGTGCGCAGGCGGCCGTCCACGAACGTCGCGGCGGTCTCGGCCGGGTCCTGGAAGTAGCCGCGTGCGATGTTGTCACCCTCGGCGACGATCTCGCCCACCTCGCCCGGAGCGACCGGCACTCCCCGCTCGTTCAGCACACGCAGCGTGACGCCCGGAATGCCCTTCCCGATGCTTCCCGGCCGCCGGTCCACCTCGGAGGGGGGCAGCACGGACAAGCGCGCTGTGGCCTCGGTGGCGCCGTACATCACGTAGAGCCGCACGCCGGGCTTCGCCTCGCGCAGCTCGCGGACGAACGGTTCCTGCAGCTTTCCTCCCGCCTGCTGCATCCAGCGCAGGTCCGGCAGCTCCATCTGCTTGAACCGCGATTTGCGCAGGAGGATCTGGTAGTGGCTCGGGACTCCCGCGAATCCCGTGCAGCGCGTCTCGACCATCCGCTGCAGCACCTTGTCGGGAAAGAGGAACCGCTTGTCGATCACCAGCGTCCCGCCCACCGCCAGGTGCGTGTGGAGCACGGAAGCGCCGAACGAATAGTGGAAGGGCAGGACCGCCATCGCCCGATCGGCCGCGGTCAGGCCGAGCGCCTGCAGGATCGACTCCGTGTTCGCGATGAAGTTGCGGTGTGAGAGCATCACGCCGCGAGGCTTGCCCGTGGATCCAGAGCTGAAGAGGATGGCCGCCAGGTCCTCGCCGCCGCCGCGCGACGGCACGATTCGGTCCGAAAAAGCCAGCAGGTCGCGAAAGCTCGACATCGTTGCCTGCGCAAACGGCGCTGCCGCGATGGGCTCGTCCAGGACGACGTGCGCCGGCTGCTTCAGCCACCGGGCGCAGCCCGCCGCCATGCGCGCCTCGATGAAGGCAAACCGCATCCGGGTCTGCTCCGCCATGGCCTGGCAGTCCGCCGGCGAGAGCCCCTGCGAGACGGGGACCGCCACGCAGCCGGCGCGTATCGCGCCCAGCCACGCGGCCACCCAGAACGGCGAATTGTCCGCGACGATGCCGACGCACTCTCCGGACTCCGCGCCCGACCGCAGCAGGAACGCGGAGACCGCCGACACCGCGGAGGAGAGCTCCGCATACGACTGCTCCGCCTCGAGCGTGAGCAGCGCGGGCCGCGTGCCCGGCCTGCCCGAGAGCAGCCGGTCGGCGAGGTTCACGACGGCCCGGCGCCCCGGAGGCGGAGGATCTCCTCGATGGTCGCGAGGCTGTCCATCTTCGCGATGTCCTCCCGCTCGAACTCGACCTTGAACTCCTCCTGCAGCGCCTCGACCAGCGCGAGGTGACCGAACGAGTCCCACGCCTCGATCTCTGCGGGCGACGCCGTCGACGGCAACTCTGCCGGATCCACCTGGAACACCTGCCCAAACACCGCCTTGATCCGCTGCTGAACCATCTCTCCCTCCCAGAAGGCCGCCCGCGGCGGCCGGACCTACGCGCTCAGCGCGCCCTCGACGTCGCGAGCAGGGGGAAGATCGTCTCGCACCCCCGTTCCCTCGCCGAGATAGATGAAATCGCCGCTGCCGCGGCGCGAGATGACCATCCCCGGAATCCCCAGCACCACGCCGTTCTCCGGCACGTCTTCCGTCACCACCGAGTTGGCGCAGATGGCCGCTCCATCCGCGACGCGCAGCGGACCGATCACCTTTGCCCCGGAGCCCAGGTACACGCGCTTCCCGATCGTGGGCGCGTTCTCCTCCGGCCGCGGACCGGTCCCTTCGATGGTCACCATCTGGCTGACCGAGCAATTCCTGCCGATGCGCACGCCCGGCCCGATGCGCAGCGAGACGAAGTGGCCGACGTAGAAGCCGGGCTCGATCCGCGCGTCCACGTCGATGGAGATCGAGGTGAAGACGCCGAGCAGGACCTCCGCGAGGCGGTACAGCGCCCAGAGCAGCGGCGCGCCGACCGCCGGCGGCGCCGTCTTCAGCCTCCGGCCGAAGCGGTAGACTGCCATCGCCCACGAGGCGTCCAGCGTGAGCGCATACCGCAGCCGCTTCAGCGCGCTGGCGCCGGAGTAGTACACGAGATGGCGATCGAGGTCCGCGAGATACGCGGGCCAGAAGAGCTCCGCTTCCATTTCCGTCTCCTTCCGGCGAGGCCGATCGAATCGCTGCGGCGCGGGAACGCGGATGGTCGCCGCCGGCACCTGCCGCGGCGGAACGCCAGCCCATCCGCCCGCCCTGGGGAGCGAGCGCCCGACCAGCGTGTTGGCGGCGATCACGGAGCCGTCCGGAATCCGCAGCGGCCCCACTGCAGAGGCGCCGGGGGCCATCACCACGTTCTCGCCCAGCTCGGGATGTCCGCGCGCGCCGGGACGTCCGCCGACCCCCAGCGTGTTCCCGCCGTGGAGCATCGATCCGCGCCCGATCCGCGAGCCGAGAGAGACGAAGACCTCCCCGCGCGGCGCGATCCACACCTCACCTTCGATCCGCGACCGGCGGTTGAGGCTGGTCTTGGTGATCAGCCGTCCGATCTCGAACGCGACCACGTACAGCATCCGCAGCGGCAGCGTCTGCGGTCCGCGCGGGAGCCTGTAGACCCACCGGCCGAAGCGGTAGATGGCCAGGCCCCAGAAGGCGCGGGAGGCGAGCAGCAGGCGCACGCGCGCGCGCAGCCCCTGCGCGCCGTGCACCTTGCAGAAGTGTGCAAAATCGGAACGGACGCCCCGCCATCCGTTCGGAACTGAAGCCTCGCCCGCCACCTTCCTGCCCTCCGCTCGCCGGTAGGGTAGGTATCCGGCAGCAGGCAGGCTAGGCGCTGTCGCCGAAGGCGACATTGCGCATACGCTTTTTCTGCTGTTCCCGCGAAGGCGGGAACACGCTTGAGCCGCGGCGCTGTGTTCAGCTCTGGACGCCCGGCTTCTGCGGAAACCCGAGCCGCGAGAGAACCTTCATCATGTCCTCCAGCGCCACGGGGTCCTCGATCGTCGCGGGCATCGCGTACTGGATGCCGTCAGCGATCTTGCGGATGGTGCCTCGCAGGATCTTCCCCGACCGCGTCTTCGGCAGCTTTCCGACCACCGCGGCCTGCTTGAAGCACGCCACCGGCCCGATCCGCTCGCGGACCAGGTCGATCAGTTCCTGCACCACCTGCCTCTCGTCGCGCTGGACGCCGGCCTTGAGCACCACGAAGCCCACCGGCACCTCGCCCTTGAGCCCGTCGTTCACCCCGACCACCGCGCACTCGGCCACGTCCTTGTGCGAGGCGAGCACCTCCTCCATCGCTCCGGTAGAGAGGCGGTGGCCGGCGACGTTGATCACGTCGTCGATGCGGCCCATGATCGAGAGGTAGCCGTCCTGGTCGAAGAACCCGCCGTCGCCGGTCAGGTAGTACCCGGGATAGCGCGTCAGGTACGCGCTCTCGAAGGTGGCGTCGTCCTCGTAGAGCGTCGGCAGACATCCCGGCGGAAGCGGCAGCTTGATGGCGATGACGCCATTCTGCCCGCGCGGCACGTCTTGCCCCGACTCGTCCAGCACGCGCACGTCGTAGCCCGGCACCGGCTTGGTGGCGGAGCCCGGCTTCACCTGGAAGCCCTGGATCCCGAGCGGGTTGGCGCAGATGGGCCAGCCGGTCTCCGTCTGCCACCAATGGTCCACCACCGGGATGCGCAGCTTCTGCTGCGCCCACTGCAGCGTCTCGGGATCGCAGCGCTCGCCAGCCAGGAAGAGCGCGCGCAAGGTCTTCGTCGGCTGGTGCTGCTGGATGAACTTTCCGTCCGGATCCTCGCGGCGGATGGCGCGGAACGCCGTCGGAGCCGTGAACAGCGTCCGGATGCCGTGCTGCGAGATCACCCGCCAGAACGCGCCGGCGTCCGGCGTGCCCACCGGCTTGCCCTCGTAGAGGATGGTGGTGTTCCCGTGCAAGAGCGGCGCGTAGATGATGTACGAGTGCCCGACCACCCAGCCGATGTCGCTGGCCGCCCAGTAGGGCTCGCCCGGCTTCGCGTCGAAGATCGCGTGCATGCTGTACTTGAGCGCCACCGCATGGCCGCCGTTGTCCCGCACGATCCCCTTGGGCCGCCCCGTGGTCCCGCTGGTGTAGAGCACGTAGAGAGGATCGTTCGCGGAGACCGGCACGCACGCCGCCGGCTCGGCCCCCGCCACGGCCTCGTTCCAGTCCAGGTCGCGACCCGGCTGCAGTTCGGCCGCGAGCTGCGGCCGCTGCAGCACGACCACCTTGTCGGGCTTGTGCTTCGAGAGCGAGATGGCCTTGTCCACCATCGGCTTGTAGGGCACGGTCCGGCCGGGCTCGATCCCGCACGAGCCGCAGACGATCACCTTGGGCCTCGCATGCTCGATGCGCGCCGCAAGCTCGTGCGCGGCAAATCCGCCGAACACCACCGAGTGCACCGCGCCGAGCCGCGCGCAGGCGAGCATGGCGATCACCGCCTGCGGGATCATCGGCATGTAGATGACGACCCGGTCGCCCTTCGTAACGCCGAGCCGCCGCAGCGCCCCGGCGAAGCGCGCCGTCTCCTGCAACAGCTCGCGGTACGTGTACTTCATCGTCTGGTTCGTGACCGCGCTGTCCCAGACCAGCGCAAGCTGCTCGGCACGGCCCGACTCGACGTGCACGTCGAGCGCGTTCTCGCAGGTGTTCAGCTCACCGCCCTCGAACCAGCGCGGCCGTTTCGGATCCTCCCGGTCCAGCACGCGCTCCCACGGCTTGCGCCACCGCAGCGCGCGCGCCGCATCGCCCCAGAAGCCTTCCGGGTCCTGCAGCGACCGGCGATACACTTCCTCGTAGCGGCCCATGGCGCCTCCGATCGGGGCAGGGATCGTGGACGGAGCCGGGTCCGGAAATCAAGCCTCTACGACTCTGCGAATCGTAGCGGGCCAGGCCGTGCGCTCCAGAGGGAAGAGCCTTGGCACGAGGGGTGAAATGGCCCTCCCGCAACGGAGGAATGCCATGACCACCCTGGGAAAGACCCTGTTCATCTCCTTGAGCCTGGCCACGCTGATCGGGGGCACCCTGCTCCTGCGGAGCAAGCCGGAGCCCTCGCCCGCCCCTGTGGGAACCCTCAGCCCCGCGCAGATGGCCGAGCTGAAGCCCGCGCCGAAGCCGGCCGAGCCGCCGAAGGCCGTAACCGCGCCGGACGCCGGCAACTCGACCCTGCCGCCGGAGCCCGACATCGAGGACGGCAGCGGTTCTTGAGCGAAAAATCGACGCCCAGGGGGCCCGCCGGTACGGTGGCCCCATGGACGATCGCCGCAAGTTCCAGCGCGTGAACGCCCCGGTATTCTGTCGCCCGGTGGGATACCCGCTCTTCGGTCGCCGCCGGGCGCTCGACGTCAGCCTCGGCGGCCTCCGGATCTATGCGGACGATCCGCCCGAGACCGGCGACCGGCTGGAGCTGGAGCTGTATTTGCCCGACCAGACCGAGCTGACCTGCATCGTCGAGGTGGTCTGGATCGACGATCTTCCGGAGGGCTCGCCTGCGCGGCACGACGTGGGCGTGAAGTTCGTGACCATCCACCCGGACGATCGCGAGCGCCTGCAGACCGTACTGGGGCCAGAGCCCGCCTAGGCTCAACGGGCGTCACCGAATCCGAGCACGCGCCGCGTCCACTGCAGCTCCAGCGCAGGATCCGCGAACGCGACGCAATCGCCGTCCTTCCGGCGCGCGAGCTCATCAAACGCCTGCGCGGAGACGGGCCCGACCACGCGGGCGGCGGGCAGCGTTCCGCCGACCGCCTCCGGCTCGCGCAGCGCCTGCTCCACCCCCTGGTCGCGAAACACCTGGGCCTTCTCGCGCGCTGCTTCAATCCAGTCCAAGGGTTGCTCTCCGCGCAAGAGCAAGACGATCCGGCGCTGGAGATCCTCACCGCGATGCGAGAGCGCGCGTGAGACGTAGCTGGCAGGCGCATCCTGCAGGCGGGCCCGGACCGCGTCGAGCAGGTCGAGCGGAAACGCAGCTTCGGCACACAGCACCACATCGAGCGTGGCGTAGGGATCGATGCGCAGGCGGCGGTCGATCGCGGCGAGGACATCGGACCGCCGCGCGAACGGATCGGCGCAGTCGAACCAAAGCGCGACGTGCTGGCCCGCGGCTTCCTGTTGCCCGAATCCATCGAGCCCGCCGTCGACCAGGTGCGGCCGGGGCCACTCGTCGAGGCGCCGCCCCAGCCGTTCCTCGGCGGCGAGCACCGTCCGGAGCAACGCATCCTCGCTGAACGTCGCCGTGCGCCGCACGCGATACGGCGGCGCGGCATCGAAGACCACGCCGTCCTCGGCCGCGCTCGCGCGCATGGCCGTTCCCGGGAGCAGCGAGAGTGGAAAGACCTGCGCCTCTTCGGACAACCCGTTCGCCTCCAGGAAGTCCATGCCGCGCAGCACGTCGTCCGGCGTGTCCCCCGGAAGCCCCACGATCAGATCGACCAGAAGCTCGATGCCCTCGCCGTGCAGCATGCGCGCCGCTTCCGCCACCTTCTCGGGCGACCCGCCGCGGCGGGAGCGCTTCAGCGTCCCGCGGTTCACGGACTGCAGCCCGATCTCCAGCCGATCGAATCCGGCCTGCTTCAGCTTGCGCGCCTGCTGGGGCGTCAGTCCTTCCGCGCGGACCTCCGCGAAGAACGTGAGCGCCCGCGACTGGTTCTCGCGCGCCAGGGCATCCAGCAGCGGCTCGAGCTCCGGCCGATGGTTGAAGGTCGGGTCGAGGAAGACCACCTCGCGGGCGCCGCGGTCGCGCAGCGCCGCGATCAGGCTCGCGCTCTGCCCGACGTCGAGCGTCCGCAGCACGCTGGAGGACCTCGGGTAGAAACAGAACGTGCAGTGCGAGCGGCAACCGCGAACCGTCTCCACATACGTCGAGCGTTCCCTCTCCACCGGAACCAGACCTTCGACGTACGGAGATGGATACTCGGAAAGCGCAAAGCCCGCCGCGGGCTGCGGCGCAAAAGCATTGAAACCCAGCGGCCCGCGGACCGCGACTCCCGGCACTCCCGCGGGGCTGGCGCCATCGGTCAGGACAGTCATCACGCGTGCGAACGTGTCCTCGGCTTCGCCGGTCACGGCCACGTCCGCTCCCGGCTGCTGCAGGATGAAGGCGTTGTCCGGGCTGACCTCGGGACCGCCGATCAGGATCCGAGTCCGCGGCGAACGCCGCTTCACCTCCCGCGCCAGGTGCAGGCTGCGCTCGCTGTTCCAGAGGTAGAGCGAGAACCCGACGAACTCCGGCTCGTCCCGCGCGATGCGGTCCGCAAGCAGCGTGTCGCCCAGCGCGTCCGTCGCTGCCGGCTCGAGCACGTCGATGTGCAAGCGCCGTGAAAGGCCGTGCACCCGCGCGGCCACGCCCAGGCAACCCGCAGCGAGCGGGACGTTGCCCGTGGAGGCAAACGCCGCGGGCGGCGGCACCGGAAGCTGGACCAGGCGGAGCTTCTGCACGGCCCGAGTATAGTGGCTGCGTGTTCGCGCTCACCTTCGACGACGGCCCCGGTCCGTCCACTTCCGACCTGCTCGACGTCCTGGCCACCGACGGCGTCCGGGGGACCTTCTTCCTGCTCGGCCGCAACGTGGAGGAGGCACCCTGGTGCGGCGACCCTGATCGGGCCCGGGCCATTGCGCAGCGCGCGGTGCAGGAGGGCCAGGTGCTGGGCAACCACACGTACTCGCACTTCCGGCCCGACCGCTGGCGCGAGTTCGCCGCCGACGTGCGGCGCGGCGAGGCGGTGCTGCGCCTGTTGCGCCCTCCCCCCATCCCCTTCCGCCTCCCGTACGGGATCCAGCGCGTCGCCGGGTCCTTCCCGCTCGGCAGCACCGGAGAGGAGATCGACCCGCGTGTCGCGGTGATCGCCTCGATGGGTCTCACCCACCAGCACTGGACCAGCGACTTCGACGACTGGACGCTCTCCGCCGCCGACGCGCCGGCGTTGGCCGCGAAGATGGTGGCGCACGTGAGCCTCTGCCAGGCCAACGGGCTGGACGCGGTGCTCGACCTGCACGACTCGGGCACCGGCTCGAGCTTCGGCTACGAGCGCCCCGCGACCGTCGAGGGCGTGAAGCTGTTCCTGCAGGAGGCCCGCCAGCGCGGCTGGAAAAGCTTCACGGTGCCGGTCCAGCGATAGGCTCAGACGCGGAAGCGCAGCCACGCCATCAGCCCGCGCATGTCGAGGTAGCCTCCGAGAACGCCGCCGGTCCAGTGCGTGTATGTGCCATGCAGCGTCAGATCGACCTTCCCTGCAGGCAACGAGACGGGCCGTTCGATCAGGGGCTGCATCGCCTCGCCACGGGCGGCCGTGCCGCAGAGCAGGATCGCGGCGAGCAGGCGGGACATGAGATCGCGCAAGGCCATCCTCCTCCTCCACCCCGCGACGCTGGCGCTGGCCGCGGCACCTCAGCCGTAGCGCTGCAGGCACTCGTCGAGCTCGAGCCGGGGGAGCCTCAGGGCCCCGTCGCCGGCAGCGATCGCCCGATCGGGGTCGACGAAGTCGATGTGGAAGCGCCAGGGCCTTCCGGGGTCCAGGTTGTCCACGATCGCGTCGAGCGTGTACGCGCGCTCGCTGGTGGTCACGAACCAGTGGACGTTGTCGCGCTGATCGGAAATGGACGAGAAGTCACCCGTCTTGAAGACCCGGTCGATGGTGGGGCGGACGAGGAGGTGCTTCTCCTCGTCCCGCAGGCGCTGGTAGTGGCGGCCGCGCATCTCGCCCCGCAGCACCAGGTGCTGCGAGACCATGTTGACGTGTCCGTGCGGGACGATCGCGCGGCCCTTGCCCATCGCGAAGATCTTGGGCGTGAAGGCTTGTCCGTCGAGCAGCTGGATGGCCTCAGCGCTGGTCCCGCGCGGAAGCAGGGGCAGGCGCGCGATCACCCGCTCGAAGTCCGCTGCCCGGCACAGCTCCTGGACGTCGATGCCGTCGCAGAACTCGGCGGCTCCCCGCTGCCATTCGATCGGCTGGATCTCACGGTGGGCCAAGGCCCGGGAAGACTCCTGCAGCTTGCGCAGCCTCTCCCGCAGGCCTTCCCCCAGCGGGGCGGGCGCTGCCGTCGCGGCGTGGACGGCGCGCGCCAGCCAGACGGTGGTCAGCGTTGCGAGCAGCTCGCGCCGCGACCGCATGCTCTACCTCCGCGAGAGCCGCAGCGTCCGCTCGAACCCGTCGTCCAGGACGCGCAGGCTGGCGGTCACGGTCCCGTCCACGCCGCACTTGTACGTCTCCTCCACCTCCGGGCCGTGGCCCAGCCGCTCCACCTGGACGTCGGTCAGGTTCCGCTCCCGGAGCTTGGGATCGAACGGGAACAGCACCTCGTCCCAGGCCGCCAGGTTTCCCTCGGGCCTCCCTTCGTCGACGCGCCCGCACTCCACGAACCGGTAGTGCCCCACGTTGTGCGCCGCCCGGTACCGCCGCGAGACCTGCGCCGGCAGCGGCGTGTCCTTGGGCACCAGCACGTCGAACGAGATCCGCTCTCCATGCTCGTCCTCGCGGAACACGCCGAAGTGCCGGGTCAGGCGCTCCTTCAGCCGGTATCCGGCGGTCTCGTCCAGGTGGATGGCCAGCCCGATGGCGCAGGAGCCGAACGGATGCGGCGACCGGCGCACGCGGTGCGCGCCGAACTGCTCGCGCAGGCGCCGGTAGACGGGCGGGAACGAGGACCCGCCGCCCACCACGTAGATGCCCGCCAGCTCGTTCCAGGAGACCTCGTCCTCGCCGCGGCGGGGATCGCGCATCGCCGGCTCCATCGCCGCCAAGGACTGTTCCACCAGCGGCATGCAGGCGTCGTAGACCTCCTCGATGGGGACCACGGTGTCGTCGACCACGAACTTGCGGGTGTTCGGGCTCAAAGCCTCCTTCTGGTCCCGGACCTCGTCGAGAAGCTCGTCCGTCAGCTTCCCGCCGCGGCGCTTCGACAGCACCACCCGCGCGATGGCCTCGTCGAAGTCGTCGCCCCCCAGCCGCGAGATGCCGTTGGACGTGATCACCTCGTTGGCCTTGCCCTCCATATGGATCAGCGACGCGTCGAACGTCCCGCCGCCCATGTCGTACACCAGCACGTACTCGCGCTTGCTGGTCACTGTCTCCCGGAAGCGGTGCGCGTACTCGAACCCGGCCGCGCTGGGCTCGTTGAGCACCGCCTTCACGTCGAATCCCGCGCGGCGGTACGCGTCCAGGGTCATCATGCGCTGCGCGGTGGACGCATTGGCCGGAACGCTCACGGCCACCTCGATCCGGTCCTTCTTCCGCATCCCGGCGTTGGACCGGTGCACGATCTCGTCGCGAACGTGGGCGAGAAAACCGGTGAGCAGGTCCGCGAGCGGCACGGCCCTGGACCCGACCCGCACTTCCGAGTCGGGGTGGGCGTCGTTGAGCAAGCGCTTGAACGACCGCAGGACGGTCCAGCCCGGCTCGGTGCGGCCGAAGACCAGCTCGCCGGAGGGCGCCAGGGAAACGATGGAGGGAATGGCGTCGCGGTGCTCGAACGAGACCACCGGGTAGTTCCCCCGATCGATCATCGCGACCACGGTGTGGGTGGTTCCGAAGTCGATGCCGAACTTCATGCGCGGAGTGTACCGTTCTCTGGTAAATGCGCGCCATGTTCCTGTGCGCCTTTCTGCTCGCCATCGGAATGGACCTGGCCTCGCTGCAGAAGATCGCGGCCCGCTTCGCGCCGACGGAGGTGAGCGCGAACCTGGCCGGGCTGCCGGCCCAGGAGAAGGCGGCGCTGGCGAAGATCGTCGAGGCGGCCCGCCTGATGGATCCGCTCTACCTGCGCCAGGTCTGGTCGGGCAATCCTCCGCTGCTGCTGGAGCTGTCCCAGGACGCGACCCCCCTGGGGCGGGCCCGGCTGCACCTGTTCGTGCTGCAGAAGGGCCCCTGGTCCAGCCTGGACCACGACGCGCCGTTCATCCCGGGCGTGCCGTTCAAGCCCGCGGAGGCGAGCTTCTATCCCCCGGGGGCCACCAAGGAGGAGGTCGAAGCCTGGCAGAAGTCCTTGCCGCCGGGCGAGCGCGAAGTGGCGACGGGCTTCTTCACCACCATCCGCCGCAAGCCGGACGGGAGCCTGGGCTGGGTGCCGTACAGCCTCGAGTACCAGGACCTCCTGGGGCGCGCGGCCCAGCTGCTGCGCGAGGCATCCCAGCTCACGCAGCAGCCGACGCTGAAGCGCTTCCTGGCCGCGCGAGCCGACGCGTTCCTCTCCAACGACTACTACGACAGCGACGTGGCCTGGATGGAGCTCGACGCGTCCATCGAGCCGACCATCGGCCCGTACGAGGTCTACACCGACGGCTGGTTCAACCAGAAGGCGGCCTTCGAGGCCTTCATCGGGCTGCGCGACGACGCCGAGTCGCAGAAACTGGTGCGGCTCTCCGCCGAGCTGCAGGGCATCGAGGACGCGCTGCCCATCGACCCCAAGCTGCGCAATCCCAAGCTGGGAGCGCTGGCGCCGATCCGGGTGATCAACCTGATCTTCGCCAGCGGGGACGGCAACCACGGCGTGCAGACCGCCGCCTACAACCTGCCCAACGACGAGCGGATCGTGCAGGAGCGCGGGACCAAGCGGATCATGCTCAAGAACGTGCAGGAGGCGAAGTTCCGCAAGACGCTCTTGCCGATCTCGCAGGTGGCGCTGGGCGCGGGCGATCGCAAGAACGTCTCCTTCGACGCGTTCTTCACGCACATCCTCATGCACGAGCTGATGCACGGGCTGGGGCCGCACCAGGCCGCGCAAGGCATCACGGTGCGCAAGGCGATGCAGGAGGCCGGCAGCGCCCTGGAGGAAGCCAAGGCGGACATCTCCGGCCTGTTCGCGCTGCAGCTTCTGGTGGACAAGGGCGTCCTCGACCGCGCGCTGGAGCGGACCATGTACGTGACCTTCCTCGCCTCGGCGTTCCGGTCCATCCGGTTCGGGCTGAACGAGGCGCACGGCAAGGGCATCGCGCTGCAGCTCAATACGCTGCTCGACGCGGGAGCCGTCCGCGTCGCGCCCGACGGGACCTTCTCGGTGGTGCCGGTGAAGATCCGCGAGGCCGTGGCGAAACTGACCTCCGAGATCATGACGCTGCAGGCCTCGGGAGACGTGGCGCGCGCCAGGGATTGGCTCAAGACCGTCGGCGTGATCCGGCCCGAGGTGCAGCGCCTGCTCGACAAGCTCTCCAACGTCCCGGTGGACATCGAGCCGCGCTTCACCGCGGCGGAGCGGCTCCGGTCAGCCGAATCGCACTGAAAGCTGGAGGGCGGCGCGCACGCGCCGGCGATACTGCTCGCGCGGGACCTCGATGCAGCCGAGAAGAATGAGGTGCTCCGTCAGCACCTGGACGTCGAAGAGCGCGAACCCCCGTTCGCGCAGGCGCTGCGCGCAGGCGACGAACGCCACCTTCGACGCCCCGGTGACGCGGTGGAACATCGACTCGCCGGCGAACAGGGCGCCCATGGCGATGCCGTAGAGGCCACCCGCGAGCTGCTTTCCCTTCCAGACCTCGATGCTGTGCGCCCATCCCAACTGGTGCAGCTCGGCATACGTGGAGAGGATGTCCGGCGTGATCCAAGTCCCTTCGCCGCGCCGGTCTCCGCAGGCCATCATCACGCTTTCGAACGCCTCGTTGAACGAGATCCGGAAATCGGCTTTCAGCGCGCGCCGGACCGTGCGGGGCCAGGAACGCTCACGATCGAGCGGGAAGATGGCGCGCGGATCCGGCGAGGCCCACGGCACCAGCCCCTGGCGCACCGGCCAGGGAAAGATGCCGGCCTTGTACGCCTCCAGCACCAACGCCGGCGTGAGCGAGCGGCTCACGGCGATCACGTCCTCGCCCCGCCGCGGCTCCGGGAATTTGACGGCAACCGGCGGTGGCTCGATGGGCGGATACGGAATCACGTTCAGCCGTTGTATTACGGAACGAATGCTGAATCCGCACCTGAATGGCCTCACCTGCTTCCGCTGCGGCGCGGCACACGATTACCGCACACTCCAGACAGTCTGCGTCCGGTGCGGGATGCCGCTTCGCGTCGATTACGCATTGGAGCCGTTCGTCCCCGGGAAGGTTCCCTCGCTCTGGCGATACGAGCGCGTCCTCCCGATCCAAGCCGCGCACGCGGTGACGCTCGGCGAGGGTTTTACGCCTTTGTTGCCGGCCGGGAACCTCATCTACGTCAAGGACGAGGCGCGCAATCCGACCGGGTCCTTCAAGGCGCGCGGGATGGCGGTGGCCGTCTCGATGGCGAAGGCGCTCGGCGCGCGCGCCCTCGCGGCGCCTTCGGCGGGCAACGCGGCCGGCGCGCTCGCCGCCTACGGCGCCGCGGCGGGTCTCCCCGTCACCGTGGCGATGCCGGAGGACACGCCGCGCGCGTTCGTCGAGGAGTGTCGCCACTACGGCGCCGAGACGCACCTGGTCCCGGGAACCATCGCCGACGCGGGCCGCTGGCTGAAGGAGAACGGGCCCCGCGAGGCTTTCGACGTCTCGACGCTGAAGGAGCCCTACCGCGTGGAGGGCAAGAAGACCATGGCATACGAGCTGTTCGAGCAGCTCGACCGGACGCTGCCGGACGCCATCGTGTACCCGACCGGCGGCGGCACGGGCCTGGTGGGAATGTGGAAGGCGTTCGACGAAATGCAAGCGATGGGCCTCATCTCGTCCGGCCGGCCGCGGCTCGTCAGCGTGCAGGCGGAGGGCTGCGCGCCGGTGGTGAAGGCCTTCCTCGAGGGTGCCTCCACGACGGAGCCCTGGCCGGAGCCCAGGACCGAAGCCTACGGATTGCGCGTCCCGTCGCCCATCGGCGGCTTCATCTGCCTGCGCGCCCTGCGGGAGACGAACGGGATCGCGGTGGCCGTGCCGGAGAGCGCCATCGGTCCCGCCGCGCAGGAGCTGTCGCGGCGGACCGGGATCGACGTCTGCCCCGAGGGCGGCGCGGCCTGGGCAGCGACGAAGGAGCTCTACTTGTCCGGCTGGCTGAAGCCGTCGGACCGCGTGGTGGTGTTCAACACCGGGACCGGGCTCAAGTACCGATGAGCCGCGCGAGCTGCGCGGCCCGCGTCTGCGGATCGCCGAAGGTCTCGCGGTAGTCCTCGAGACTCCGGCGCAGCACCTCCACGGCTTCGACGCGGTCGTACACCTCGGCGATGCGGACGGCGCGGGCCCGTTCGCCGGGCATCTGCTTGTAGGTGAGGAAGTAGTGGCGCAGCCGCTCGATCACGCCGCTGGGAGCGTCGGCGATGTCGCGCAGGTCCCCGTACGCCATGTCGCGCTCGAGCACCGCGACGATCTTGTCGTCGGCCTCTTCGCCGTCGATCATCCGCAGCCCGCCGATCGGCCGCGCGCGCAAAAAGAAGTTCCCGTGCGCCATCGACCTCTCGGAGAGCACGCAGATGTCCATCGGGTCGCGGTCGCCGCGAATGTTGGGAACGCCGCAGCGCTCCGAGCAGCGCTGGCCCACGCGGGTACCGCAGAAGGTCTGGGGGACGAAGCCGTAAAGAGTGGGCGGCAGGCTCGAGTAGCGCTGCGGGCGGTCGATGCGGAGGTGCCCGCTCTCCTTGTCCAGCTCGTACTTCACGGTGTCGGTGGGGTCGATCTCGATGTACGCCTCGATCTCGCCGGCGGGATCGCCGGGCGCTACCCCGTGCCAGGGGTGCGCCTGGAACATCAGCCGGAGCAGCTTCTCGAGGCTCTCGCTCACCGGCTGCTGCGGTACCACGGCGCCGTTGCGTGGTAAACAGGGCCCGGCCATGGCCAGCACGTTCGAGACGACAGGGCGCCCCTCGCGGCAGGATGCGCTCGACTACCACTCCAGCGGACGCCGCGGGAAGATCGAGGTCGTTCCCACCAAGCCGGTGGCGACGTCGCGAGATCTCTCGCTGGCCTACAGCCCCGGCGTCGCCGAGCCTTGCCTCGAGATCGCCAGGGACCCGGACCTCTCCTACAAGTACACGGCGCGCGGCAACCTGGTCGCGGTGGTCTCCAACGGGACGGCGGTGCTGGGCCTGGGGGACATCGGCGCGTACGCCTCCAAGCCGGTGATGGAGGGCAAGGGCGTCCTCTTCAAGAAGTTCGCCGACATCGACGTGTTCGACATCGAGGTCGACGCCAAGGACATCGACACCTTCTGCAAGGTGGTCAAGGCGCTAGAGCCGACGTTCGGCGGCGTGAACCTCGAGGACGTGAAGAGCCCTGAGTGCTTCGTGATCGAGCGGCGCTTGCGCAGCGAGATGCAGATCCCGGTGTTCCACGACGACCAGCACGGGACCGCCATCATCACCGGCGCGGCGCTGATCAACGCGGTGGAGCTGGCGGGCAAGCGCATCCAGGACGTGAAGGTGGTCTTCGTCGGAGCCGGCGCGGCCGCGGTGGCGTGCGCGGAGCAATACGTGAAGCTCGGCGTCCCGCGCGAGCACATCTTCATGTGCGACAAGTTCGGGCTGGTCTACCGCGGGCGCCCCGAGGACATGGACGAATGGAAAGGCGTGTTCGCCCAGGGTGCGCAGCCGCGCACGCTCTCGGAGGTGATCAAGGGCGCGGACGTGGTGGTGGGGCTGTCCGCCAGCGGAGTGATCTCGAAGGAGATGGTGGCCACGCTGGCGCCCGATCCCATCCTGTTCGCCCTCGCCAACCCGGTGCCGGAGATCCTGCCCGAGGAGGCGCAAGCGGTGCGCTCCGACGTGATCATGGCCACCGGCCGCAGCGACTATCCCAACCAGGTCAACAACGTCCTGGGCTTTCCCGGCCTCTTCCGCGGCGCCCTCGACGTGCGCGCGAAGGCGATCAACGACGAGATGAAGCTGGCCGCCTCGCGCGCGCTGGCGGAGCTGGCGCGGCAGGACGTCCCGGAGAGCGTGAGCGCGGCGTACGGCGGGCAGACGTTCACGTTTGGCCGCGACTACATCATTCCCAAGCCGTTCGACCCACGTGTGTTGACCGCGGTTGCGCCGGCAGTGGCGCTGGCAGCGTGCGAGTCGGGTGTGGCGCGCGTGACGCTCGAGCGGGAGCATTACGTCGAGGCGCTGCGGCGGCGGCAGGGGCGCACGTACGAGGTGATGAGCGTGGTGGTCGCGCGAGCGCGCCGCAGGATGACCCGCATCGCCTTCCCCGAAGGAAACCACCCGCGCATCCTCCGGGCCGTGCAGCAGCTCGCCGACGACGGCATCTGCACGCCGGTGCTCCTCGGCAAGCGGGCGGAGATCCTCGAGCGGGCGCGGGAGGCGCACCTGGGCGCCATCGAGGACATGGAGATCGTCGACCCGGTCACCAGCGAGAGGGCGGCCGAGTTCGCGCAGGGCCTCTATGCGCTTCGGCAGCGGCACGGGGTCTCCTGGGCGGAGGCGGTCTACCGCATCCGGCAGCGGAATACGTTCGCGGCGATGATGCTGCGCGAGGGCCTCGTCGACGGCCTGGTGACCGGGCTGACCCGGACGTATCCGGAAGCGATCCGGCCGGCGCTGGAGGTGGTGCGCACCCAGCAAGGGCGGCGCGCCTCGGGCACGTACATCGTTGCCTTCAAGGAGTCGCTGAAGCTCTTCGCCGACTGCACGGTGAACGCGGACCCCACCGCCGAGGAATTGGCGGACATCGCCATCTCGACGGCCGAGTTGGCCCGCGCCTTCGAGCTCACGCCGCGGATCGCGATGCTCTCGTACTCCAACTTCGGCACCGACCGCGGCGGCTCGCCGGCCAAGGTGCGCCGCGCGGTGGAGCTGGTGCGCGAGCACCGGCCCGACCTGGAGGTGGAGGGCGAGATGCAGGTCGATCCGGCGGTGGTGCGCAGCGTCCGCGAAGCGGAGTTCCCTTTCGCGCGCCTGGGCGGCGACGCCAACGTGCTCATCTTCCCCGACCTGAACTCCGGCAACATCGGCTACAAGCTGCTCTGGCGGCTGGGCGGCGCCGAGGTGATCGGGCCGGTGCTGATGGGCATGGCCAAGCCGGTGAACGTGCTGCAGCAGGGAGCATCGGTGCAGGACGTGGTGAACCTGGCGGCGATGACGGCCGTACGCGCGCAGGGCGAGCTCACGTACTGAGCTACGCGTCTTCCGGCAGCACGTCGCGCGAGATGTGCCATGCGCCCCAGCTCACGCCGGTGAGGGCGAGCGCGGCTCCCAACGCCGACAGCTGGGAGATCCGATCTCCGTAGATCAGCCAGCCGAGGGCGAGCGTGGCCACCGGCGTGATCTGCAGGATGATCCCCGACGGCGCGGCGCGCACGTACCGCATGGACCAGGTGAATCCCACCTGGGCGACCACCGACGAGGCTCCGACCGCGGCGAGCAGCGCCCACTCGCGGGCCGTGGGCGCGACCCAGCCGCGCACCGCCGGAATGCCGCAGATCAGCGTGCCGCCCACGCAGAACGACGCGAAGATCTCCCAGGCCCCGTCCGTCTTGCGCACCTGCCGGATCACCGCCACCGCCGCACCGGAGAGCATTGCCGAGAAGGCCCCGACCACCAGCCAGAGGCCGGCCGCGCCGGTGCTGCGCGACGTCCCCAGCGAGACCAGAACCACGCCGCAGGTCGCGACGGCGAGCGCCCCGATCGAGGGCGCGTCGAGCGGCTCGCGCAGGAAGAGCGCGGCCCACACTGCGGTGAACACGGGCGCCGTGTAGTTGATCAGGGTGGCGATCCCGACCGGCAGGTGCTCGATGCAGAGGAAGTAGCAGAGCACGGCCGCGCCCCCGAACGCGCCGCGGAGCACCAGGCCCGTCATGTTCCGGGCGCGCAGCGGCCTGCGCACGGAGACCGCCGCGCAGGCGGCGAGCCCGAACAAGAACCGGACGAAGCCGACCTGTGCGCCGGAGAGCCGCAGCGAAGCCGCCTTCGCGATCACAGCCATGACCCCGAAGAGCAGCGAGCAGAGCGCCAGCACGGCGAGCGCCGAGACGGCGCGCGGGGCCTTCACGGGAGAGCGTACTTAGCGCACGCAACCGCCGGAAGCGAGGACCGGCGAGCGCTCGACGGTCCGCTGCAGGCCACCGGCGGATGTACAGCTTTCGACCGGCATGCTGACGGTTCGATATTGGGACGACTTCCTCTGACCCTGGTGCTACGTCGCGGCCGGGCGCCGCCGCCAGATCGAGCAGGAGTTCGCGGGTCGCGCCCGGTTCGAGCGGCGCGCCTACCTCCTCGTCTCGCGAGAAGGCCAGCGCCCGTCCTACGACGACTCCATCATCGGGAACCGGGTGCGGGCGGCGCAGATGCTCCCCGAGCTCGGCTTCGCCATCCCGGTGCGCGGCCAGAAATACCCCTCTTCCAGCTGGAACCCGCAGCTCTTCGCCATGCGCGCCGCGGAGTTGTCCCCGGAGCGCCTGCCCGCGGTGGAGGACGCGCTGTTCGGGGCCATGTTCCGCGAGCTGCGCGACATCTCCGACCCGGCGGTCTTGCGCGAGATCGCGCGCACGACCGGCATCCCCGAAGTGGAAGTGGATGCCGCCATCGCCAGCTCGAGGCTGCGCCAGCGCGCGGCGGCCGAACACGACGAAGGCGAGGAGGCCGGCATCACCGGCATCCCCGCGCTGGTCATTCCCGGCCTGCCCCCGATCACCGGCGCGGTCCCCAAGGAGACCTACCGGCAGGCGCTGATCGGTGCGCCCGGGTGACGCGCATGCCCGCGCAAGCCGTGCTCTTCGACGCCTCTACCGCGATCCGGCCGACCTGCTGGACCGACTCGACGAGTCGCTGATCATGCGCTCGTAAGCGCGCGCCGCGCGAGCTGGGCGCTCTCGCTCTGCGGATCGCGCTCCACGGCCAGCGCGTAGGCGCGCCGCGCCTCGTCGAATCGCTCCAGCCGCGACAACGCGTCGCCCCAGAACAGAAGCGCGTCCCCTCCTTGTCCACGATACGTGTGCAGCGCGGCGGCGCGAAAGAGGTGCTCGGCCTCCGGCCACTCGCCCATCGCCGCGGCCACGCGCCCGCGGACGGCCAGCGCGTTGCGGCGGCTGGACGGCCTCATCGCCACGCGCGCGCCGGCGTCCGCGCAGCGGCGCGCTCCCTCCAGATCGCCTGCGGCAATCCGGGCCACCGCTCCGGTGAAGAAGTGCTCGGCGTGATAGTGCCGCGGCAGATCGCTCCGCTCGACCCGGTGCCAGTGATGCAGCGCATCGCCCGCGCGACCGGTGTGCGCTGCGATCCAGGCGCGCTGCTGCGAGAGGCCGGCGCGGGCGATGGGG
Source organism: Myxococcales bacterium (assembly GCA_035635635.1). GTDB lineage: Bacteria > Myxococcota > Myxococcia > Myxococcales > 40CM-4-68-19 > 40CM-4-68-19. The sequence goes on from DASQAS010000207.1 coordinate 24,496, forward strand.
AACGCGGCCGCCAGCGGATCGAGCCCGCGCAGGCGTTCCCAGGCATCGTTCCAGCGGCCCAGGTTGTACTCGGCCTCCGCGAGATTGATCTCGACGAGCAGGGCGCTCCGGGTGTCAGCGCAGCGCGTCACGAACGCGCCCGGCAGCTCGAGCGCGCCGCGGTAGTCGCCGCGGGCGATGCGTCCGTCCACTGCTGAGTTGAGGCTCTCCAGCGAATGCGGCACGACCCGATTGTTTTCGAGGATGCCGCCGCCTGCAACCTGCAAGGCGCAAAGGCTCCAAACACGGCATACTGCTCGAGACCATGAGGGCCATACTCGTCACCAGCGCGCTGATCCTCATCGCCGCATGCACGTTCCCCGATGCCCAGGTCCGGAAGCTCGCCGCGACCGACTTCGGCTGCCCGGATGACCTGATCGTCCTCCACGGGCTCCCGTCGGGCTACCTCGCCCGGGGCTGCCGGAAGGAGGCGCAGTACATCGTCCAGGGCGGGCAGGCGGCCCGCAACTCGGACGTCACGAGAGCGACCGTGGACGAGCGGCCGCCGGTGCCGGTCGACCGGGTAGCGAACACGAACTCGATCGGAGTGCATTGATCAGCGCTACCGGGAGGAGGCTCTCGGAGCAGGATCACTTCAGCTTCTCGGCCAGCTTCGCCAATGCGCCCTGCAGATCCGGATTCATCTCCAGGACCGGCGCCAGGGGATCCTCCCGCAGCTTCTTCATCCGCGCCGGGGCGGTCTCGAGGTTGAACTTCCGCGGGTCTAGCTTGCCGTTCACCTCGCTCCAGCGCAGTGGCATCGAGACGGTGCCGCCAGGGACAGGCCGGGCGCTGAACGGTCCGGCGATGGTCTTCCCGTGGCCGTTCTGCAGGAAGTCGAGATACACGCGCCCCTTCCGCGAAGGGATGTGCCGCGCCGTCGTGCCGATCTTCCCATGGCGCGACTCCACCGCCCGTGCGATCAGCTCGGCCAGCGTGGTCGACTGCGCGTGCGTGAGCTGCCCGCCCACCGGGATCAGCACGTGCAACCCCTTCTGGCCGCTGGTCTTGCAGAAGCTGGGGAGGCCGATCTCCTCGCAGAGCTCGTGCACGGCGTTGGCGAGCGTGACCACGTCCGCGAACGGCGCCGTCTTCGGGTCCAGGTCGATGATCGACCAGTCGGGGTTCTGCGGCCGGGAGAGCCGCGAGGCCCAGAGGTGGAGCGGGATGGTCCCGAGGTTGATCACGTACAGCAGCGTGTCCACGTCCTCGCAGACGAAGAAGTCGATGTCGCGGCCGCCCTCCTCGCTCCAGACGCGCGCCGTCCGGATCCAGGGTGGCACGTAGTCCGGCGCGTCCTTCTGGAAGAAGCTCTTGCCCGCGATCCCGTCGGGGTACCGCGTGAGCACCACGGGGCGGTCGCGCAGGTACGGCAGGAGCCAGGGCGCGATCGCGCGGTAGTAGTCGATCAGATCTCCCTTGGTGTAGCCCTCCTCCGGCCAGAAGACCTTCTCGAGGTTGCTGAACGGCACCTCGCGCGGCGCCAGCGAGACCGGCGGCGCCTCGGGCGAGACGCACTCGCCGGGCACCTTGTCCGTCCGGAAGCGCAGGAAGGTCGGCTGGCGCAGCAGCCCCTCCTCGGTGATCTCCTTGTAGCGGACCTCCACCACCAGCCTGGGCTGCACCCAGGTGTGCCCGGACCCGCCCGGAACCGGTCCGACACAGGGCGGCTTGGCGACGCGGAGCGAGTCCATCTCGGCCCGCGCCGCCGTCAGCTCCTTCTCGCTGAATCCACCGCCCACCTTGCCCACGTAGACCAGCCCCTCCTCTTTCCGCACCGCGACGTGCACGGACCCGAAGCCGGTGCGCGAGCCCTCCGCCTTCGTGTAGCCCACCACGGCGAAGTCGCCGACCTTGTCCGCGCGCACCTTCTGCCAGTCGCGAAAGCGCCCGGCGCGGTAGGTCGACTGGGCGCGCTTGGCCACCACGCCCTCCAGGCCCAGCTCGCGCACGCTGGCATAGAGCGCGCGGCCCTGCCCCGCGACGTGATCGACCGCGCGAATGGGCCCGGCTGCCGGCACCAGCCGGGAGAGCAGCTTCTTGCGCTCGACCAGAGGAAGGCCGCGCAGATCGAAATCCTCGAAGGCGAGCAGGTCGAAGAGGAACAGCGTCGCGGGAAGCTCGGCCGCGGCGCGCTCCACGTCGCGCGGAGCCGTGAGCAGTGCCCGCTTCTGCAGCCGCTGGAACACCGGCCGGCCCGTCTCGTCCAGCACCACGATCTCGCCGTCCGCCACGAATCGATCCGCCGGCAGCGAGAGCAGCGCCCGCGCCAGGTCGGGAAAGACCGCGGTGGAATCGGCGCCGCGGCGGTAGAAAATGCGCGGCCGCGCGCCGTCGCGCGAGGCGATGGCCCGAAAGCCGTCGTACTTGAGCTCGAACAGCCACTCCGGGTCGTCGAAGGGATCGCTGCGCGGCTCGGCGAGCATCGGCTGCACGTCCTCGCCGGCCACCGGCTGCCGCGGCGCCTTCAGCCGCTCGCAGGCCTTGCGGATCTCCGCTGCGCGTTGCCCGCGCTCGCGCAGGTCCTCGACGGCCAGCCCGGAGAGGATCGAGGAGTCGTCGTACGGCTCGGAGACGCCCCTGCGCACGTGGCCGTCGCCGGTCTCCTTGATCAGCAGCCACTCCTTTCCGGTCTCGCCCTTGATCCGCACCAACGTCCACATCCCCTTCAGCTTGAAGCCCTTCAGCTCGAAGAGCAGCTTGCCGGCCTTCACTCCCTCGCGCGGGTCGCCGGCGGGCTTCCAGAGCCCTCGGTCCCAGACGATCATCGGCCCCGCGCCATACTCGCCGTCGGGGATCACGCCTTCGAAGTCCGCGTACTCGACCGGGTGATCCTCGGTCTGCATCGCCAGCCGCTTCTCGGCCGGATCCGGATGGGGACCGCGCGGCACCGCCCAGGACTTGAGCACGCCGTCCCATTCGAGGCGCAGGTCGTAATGCATGCGCGTAGCGCTGTGTTTTTGCACGACAAAAACGCTGGGACGCGCCGTCCCGCCCCCCATGGGCTCCGGGGTGCGATCGGGCGACCGCTTGCGCCGGTATTCGTCGAGCAATTTGGACATTTTCGCGAGGAGGTTATCATCCACGGCCCATGAGACCACTCGCGACGGGGACCATCTCATTCGGGCTGGTCTCGATCCCGGTGAAGCTGTTCTC
>DASQAS010000208.1:0-5392 GCA_035635635.1 Myxococcales bacterium
GGATGCATGCGGTCGCCTGATCCCGCGCCTACCGCGCTCGACCGCTATTTCCGTCGAATCTTCGGCGACGACGAACCCACCGGATTGGGGTCCGGTTGGGTCGGTGGAATTGCTTCGCTGCTCGGTGGCGCGCTGGGCCTCTTCGGTGTGCTCTGCTTGCACTTTCCCCAGCTCCTCACTGCGCCTGTCCTTCGATCGCACTACCCGGTGGCACTGCTGCGCGGAGTCCTGCAGACCGTCTTGATCGCGTCGGTGTTGCTGGGACTGTTCAGTGTCGCTCGCCGCCGTCGAAAGGTCCTGGGGCTCACGGGCATCTTCCTGGCGGTCTCGGCCATGGCGTTGGGCGGCGCTGCGGTGCCCCTGCCCGATTCGGTGGAGACGAAGTTCGGCCTGGGCCTCGAATGGTTTGCGCTCAACCTGCTGGTGCTTGCGCTGATTTTCGTGCCGCTCGAGCGCGCGCTTCCCCGCAATGGCGGCCAGCGGGTGTTCCGGCCGGAGTGGACCACGGACGGCGCGCACTTCCTGATCAGCCATCTCCTCGTGCAGGCGTTCAGCTGGGCGGCGCTGTTTCCATCCGGGATCTTACGAGACGCGCTGGTGCCCGCGAGAGGATTCGCCCTGCTCGGATCGCTTCCGCTGCCGGTCCAGTTCGTCGCCGTGCTGGCGCTGGCCGATTTCACCCAATATTGGATCCACCGCTTTTTTCATCGGCTTTCGTTCCTCTGGCGCCTCCACGCCGTTCATCATTCGAGCATGGCGATGGACTGGCTGGCCGGCTCACGCATGCATCCCCTCGACGCCCTGGCGACTCGAGCAGGCGTGATGACCGTCCTGGTGTTCGCGGGCGCGTCCCCCTCCGCGGTCGCGCTCTACCTGGCCTTCGTCTCCTTTCACGCGGTCTTCATCCACGCCAACTTCGGCGCGGAGTTGAGGTGGCTGGAGCCCTTCCTGGTGACGCCCCGCTACCACCATTTCCACCACGCTGCCGAGGCCGAGGCGATCGACAAGAACTTTGCGGTCCACCTTCCGATCCTCGACCGCATGTTCGGGACGCAGTTCCTGCCGGATACACGCTGGCCGCGAGCCTACGGCGTCTCGGACGGCCGCGTCGAGAGCACGTACCTCGCGCAGATTCTCGGTCCCTTTCGCGTATCGAGCTCGAGCGCGTTGAAGTGACTCTGGTCATTTCCGGTCCGTGGACGGCCGAAATGAGCACCGCGTCGTGGCCGAAGGAGGCGTGGAATCCCTGGACTTGCATGCGCGAACTGCGTACATGACCCGCCCGGGGGTCGGATGGCCGACGCGACCGAGCTTCTGGAGCGGGAGTCACAGCTTTCCGAGTTGACTGGCTCGTTGGAGAGCGCGCGCAGCGGGGAAGGCCGCATCGCGCTCGTCTACGGCGAAGCCGGCATCGGGAAGACGGCGCTCCTGACCCAGTTCACCCGCCTTCATGCGCGGGAAGCGCGGCTGTTCTGGGGCGCGTGCGACCCGCTCTCCACCCCTCGGCCCCTCGCGCCGCTCCTCGACATCGCGTGGACGCAGGGTGGGCAGCTTGCGGGTCGGATTGCGGCAGGAGCATCGCGCGAGGCCATCTTCCAGGCCTTCTTCGAAGAGCTGCGCTTGCCCAAGCCATCGGCAATCGTCGTCATCGAGGACCTCCACTGGGCAGACGAGGCGACGCTCGACCTGGTCAAGTTCCTCGGCCGGCGCGCGCAGCGAACCAGCGCGTTGCTGGTCCTCACCTGGCGCGACGATGGGATGCGCGCCGACCACCCGCTGCGCGCGTCGATCGGCGAGCTCCCGCGCCAGGTCGTCGCGCGCATCCCGCTTCGGGGGCTCTCGCCGGCTGCGGTGGAGTCACTCGGCGCCAGGGTGCACCGGAACACAGAGGGTCTTCACGCCGCCACCAACGGGAACCCCTTCTTCGTCACCGAGGTGCTCGCCAGCGACGCACCGGGCGTTCCACCCACCGTGCGCGACGCGGTCCTCGCTCGGGCGGCCCGGTTGCCGCCGCCCGCCCGCGAGCTGTGCGAGCTGGCATCGGTCGTTCCCTCGCGTGTCGAGCTGTCTCTGCTCGAGACGGCGGCCGGCGGGACGTTCGCAGCGCTCGACGAGTTGCTCGGCTCAGGGATTCTCTCCCTGGACCAGGGTGCCGTAGCGTTCCGGCACGAGCTGGCCCGGCGCGCCATCGAGGATACGCTGCCGCCGCTGCGCGGCCGCGAGCTGCACGCCCGCATCCTCGCCGCACTGCACGTCCGCGGCGAGGACCCCGCACAGCTGGCGCGGCTCGTCCACCACGCCGCCGGCGCCGGAGACGCTGTCTCCGTGCTCCGCCTCGCGCCGTCCGCAGGCGAGCACGCCTCCCGCCTCGGCGCACACCGCGAGGCGGAAGCGCATTTCTCCATGGCGCTGCGCCATGCCGCCGATCTCCCCCCGCAGCGCCGCGCCCAGCTACTCGAGGCGCGCGCCTACGAGTGCTACCTCACGGACCGGATGCAGGACGGGATCGATTCCTGCTCCGCCGCGCGTGCCCTGTGGGCCCGGATCGGAGACCGCGCCCGCGAGGGCAATTGCCTCTGCTGGCTCTCGCGGATGGCGTGGTACACCGCGCGCACGGAGGAGGCGCACCGGTACGGCGATCTCGCCATCGAGACGCTCGAGGCGCTGCCTCCCGGCCCCGAGCTGGCGATGGCGTGGGTCACGCGCGCGGGATTGTACGCCTCCGCCAACGACGGCCCGAAGGCGATCCCCTCTGCCGAGAAGGCGCTGCGGCTCGCTCGCACGCTGGGAAACCGCGAGATCGAGGCGCACGCGCTCAACATGCTGGGGACGGCGCACATCCAGCTCGGCGACGAGGAGGGCTGGACGCTGATAGAGGAGAGCTTGCGCCTCTCGCTCGAGCACGGGCTGCAGGACGCAGCCGGCCGCGCCTATGCCAACCTGGGGACGCTGGCGGTCGAGGAGCATCGCCACCAGCTGGCCGCGAGGGTGCTCGACGAGGGGATCGCCTACGCCACCGAGCGCGACCTCCGCACGCGCATCACCTGCATGTATTGCTGGCGGGCGCGGCTCAGGGCGGAGACCGGCCGCTGGACGGAGGCGGTCGAGGACGCGGCGCACATCGTCGACAATCCGGGCTGCTCGGCGCTCTTCCGGCTCGCGGCGCTGACCCCGCTGGGTCTCTTGCGCACGCGGCGCGGCGACCCGGGAGCCCGCGAAGCGCTCGACGAGGCGCTGGCGTTGGCGAGGGAGAACGGCGAGCTGGAGCGCATGGTGCCGGTCTTCGCTGCGCGCGCCGAGCTCCTCTGGCTCTGCGGCGACGCGCGAGGAGCGGCGGCGGAGGCGTCGGCGGTGATCGAGAAGGCGAGGAAGACGGGCCGGCCCTGGTACGTCGCTGACCTCGCCGTCTGGATCTGGCGCGGCGGCGGCGAGCCCCCGCCTCCCGACGAGTGCGCCCGCCCGGTGGCGCTGCAGCTGCGGGGCGACTGGCGCGCGGCCGCGGAGGAGTTCGAGCGGCTCGGCTGTCCGTACCAGGCGGCCCTGGCCTGCTACGAGAGCGACGATCCGGAGGCGATCCGGTCGGCGCTGGAGGTCCTCGACGGGCTGGAGGCGCGCCCGGGCGCGGCCCGCCTGCGCCGCCGGTTGTCCGAGCTGGGCGTGCGCGGGATCCCGAGGGGGCCTCGCGCCGCGCGCCGCGAGCATCCCTTCGATCTCACCGCCCGCGAGCAGGAGGTGCTCAACGCGCTCTCGCTCGGCCTGTCCAATGGCGAGATCGCCGCCCGCCTCTTCGTCTCGCCCAAGACCGTCGATCACCACGTGTCTGCGATCTTGACGAAGCTGGAGGTTCCCTCGCGCGGGGCTGCGGTCGCCAAGGCGCGGAAGAACCACCTGCTCGAGCCGGAAGAGGCCCGCGCAAAATAGGGAACGTTCCCGATGTCGCCCCGGGCGCCGTCCTTTACGGTCGCCGCCAGTCCACCGGAGTGGACTGGAAAGGAGGGCGCGCATGCCCCGATACCTGGTGGAGCGGAGCTTTCCCGAAGGTCTGACGATTCCAATCGACTCGAGCGGCGAGAAACTCTGCCTCGCCGTGATTGCCAACAATGGCGAGGACGGCGTCACCTGGGTCCACTCGTACGTGAGCGACGATAGAAGCAAGACCTTCTGCGTCTACGACGCTCCGTCTCCCGAGGCAGTCCGTCGGACCGCTGCGCGCAACAGCCTACCCGTAGACCGGATCACGCAAGTGCGTGTTCTCGACCCGTACTTCTATCGCTGAGGGATCTCCACGCAGGAGGACCCAGAATTTTCGAGGAGGGTGCACATGGAGAGGATGATGTCTCGTTGGGTGGTGTTTGGATCGATTGCGTTCGTTGCAGCGTGCGGTGGTCCGGCTGACTTGTCCGCGGACAAGCAAGACGTCTCCGCTCTGAGCAAGAGCGAAGCGAAGGCCAGGGACGGTGAGCGCGATGAAGACACGGCCGACTGCCCCGATCGCGTCGACTTCGACGGCGTGAGCCACCGCATCGAGGCGCAGCTCAACATCGCTCGTCGAGCGGTGTGCAAGTATCGCCGTCTCGAGGCCGCGCTCGCCGATGGATATACGAACACGGGGCTGCCTTGCGTGCCTGGCCAAGGCTACCACTACATCAAGAACAGCCTGGTCGGGACGACCGACATCCGCCACCCGTCGGTGCTGATGTACACGGCGGACGGCCGCCTCAATAGCCCGGAGTGGGTCGCGCCGGAGAGCACGTTTCCCACGCCGCCGTCGATCTTCGGCCAGACGATGCACAGCGAGGACGAACTCGGGCTGTGGATCCTCCATGTCTGGGTCTGGAAGCTGAACCCGAACGGCGTATTCAACGACGTCAATCCCAACGTCACCTGTCCGTAGACCAAGGCTGCTCCGGAGTCCCAGGACAGGGTCCTTTCGGGGAGACCGGGGGCCGCCCGCCACTTCCTCCCGGCGGGCGGCCTCCTTGTCTTCGCGCTGCTCAGAACTGGTAGGTCAACGCCACTCTCCCGAGCAGGTGACTCTGTCCCGCGCCCAAGGCGAGCGCGGGTCCAGCGGTGGCGGACATGCGTTGGCCGAACAGGGCCGCCGAGACCATGGGCCCGATCAAGTGGCGCGGCCCGCCCTCCGCCTCCATCGGGTGAACCTCCGCGCGACAAGACAAGAGATCAGCGGTGAGCGTCAACTGGCCCGGTGCGAAAGGCGAGGACGTTCAGGTTTCACGCGGCGGCCACGTAACTGCGGCGGAGGCCGAATTCCCAGGCGAGATTGTCCGGAGCCGTGCCGGTGACGCGCATGCGACCGCCGTGGATGCCGTACAGGTGGTGAGCTGCACAGAGGCTGATCAGGTTCTCGGGGTCGTCGCTGCCTCCCTGCGAG
>DASQAS010000209.1:0-5670 GCA_035635635.1 Myxococcales bacterium
GTGGTCGAGGGCATGCAGTTCGACCGCGGCTATCTCTCGCCCTACTTCGTGACCGACCCGGAGCGGATGGAGGCGGTGCTCGAGGATCCGTACATCCTCATCCACGAGAAGAAGATCTCGTCGATGAAGGACCTGCTGCCGCTCCTGGAGCAGGTGGCGCGGGCCGGAAAGCCCCTGCTGATCATCGCGGAGGAGGTCGAGGGTGAGGCGCTGGCCACGCTGGTGGTCAACAAGCTGCGCGGCACGCTGAACGCCGCGTCGGTGAAGGCGCCCGGCTTCGGCGACCGCCGCAAGGCCATGCTGGAGGACATCGCCATCCTCACCAGCGGCCGGCTGATCGCCGAGGACCTCGGCATCAAGCTGGAGAGCGTGACCCTGAAGGACCTCGGCCGCGCCAAGCGGGTGGTGATCGACAAGGACAACACCACCATCGTGGACGGCGCCGGCAAGAAGAGCGACATCGAGGCGCGCGTGAAGCAGATCCGGGCGCAGATCGAGGAGACCACCTCGGACTACGACCGCGAGAAGCTGCAGGAGCGCCTGGCCAAGCTGGTGGGCGGCGTGGCGGTGATCCACGTCGGCGCGGCCACCGAGACGGAGATGAAGGAGAAGAAGGCCCGGGTGGAGGACGCGCTGCACGCGACCCGGGCGGCCGTCGAGGAGGGCATCGTGCCCGGCGGCGGCGTCGCCTACCTGCGGGCGTCCGGCGCGCTGGACAAGGTGAAGGTCGAGGGCGGCGAGAAGTTCGGCGTGGACATCATCCGCAGGGCGCTTGAGGAGCCCATCCGCCTGATCGTGCAGAACGGCGGCTGGGAGGGGAGCATCGTGGTGAACAAGGTCAGCGAGGGCCAGGGCGCCTTCGGGTTCAACGCGGCCACGGGCGAGTACGAGGACCTGCTCAAGGCCGGCGTGATCGACCCCACCAAGGTGTCACGCTTCGCGCTGCAGAACGCGGCGTCGGTGGCGTCCCTGATGCTCACCACCGAGGCGATGGTCGCCGAGCGGCCGAAGGACAAGGAAGACACGGCCGGCCCGGGCGGCCACGGCATGGGCATGTAAGGAACACCGAAGGTCGGATTCGACGGAGGCCCGCCTGGAGACCCGGCGGGCCTCCGCGTTTCAAGGATACAGTGCGCGGATGGATCTCGGTCTTTCCGGAAAATCGATCCTCTTGCTGGGCGCGGGGCGCGGGCTCGGAGGAGCGGCGGCCGTCTCCCTCGCGCGCGAGCGCGCGAAGATCGCCTTGGTCGCGCGCACGCGTGAGGACGTCGAATCGCGCGCGCGGGAGTGCGAGGCCGCCGGCGCCGAGCGGGCCCTGCCGATCGCCGCCGACGCGACCGACCCGGCGCAGTTGGACGCCGCGATCGAGCAGGCTGCCGCGCAGCTCGGCGGGCTCGACGGGCTGGTCACGCTCGTCGGCGGCTCGCAGCCGGGCGGAACCGCGGAGCTCTCCGAGTCGGACTGGGCGATCGCCTTCGAGCGCAATCTCTGGCCGGCGGTGCGCGCGAGCCGGACCGCGCTGCCGCACCTGGAGGCTGGCGCCCGCCGGCGTGGCTTTCCCGGGGACCCGCGCGAGGCCAGCGTGATCCTGCACGTCGCGAGCATCTGGGGCCGCGAAGGCGGGGGCGCCCTCACCTACAACACGGCCAAGGCGGCGCTCATCTCCCTGGGCCACGAGCAGGCGCGCGAGCTGGCGCCGCGCGGCGTGCGCGTGCTCTCGCTGGCGCCGGGCAGCATCCTGCACCCGGGCGGCTCCTGGGAGCGGCGGCAGAAGGCCGATCCGGCCGGCATCGAGGCGTTCGTGAAGCGGGAGATTCCCTTCGGCCGGTTCGGGACCGCCGAGGAGGTCGGGGACACGATCGCTTTCCTTGTGAGCGCCCGGGCGAGCTGGATCGCGGGCGCCTGCGTGGTCGTGGACGGAGCCCAGTCGCGCAGCTTCTGAACGCGGTTCCGACGACCTGCACGCGCTCGAGGAGCGCGGCGAGCTGGACGGGCTGCTGGCTCAGTAAAAGAGCAGCCGTGCGAGCGTGTTGGCGGCATGGACGATCGACCGCGGCTCGAGCAGCGGGGGCGCCGCCCCGAGCCCGACCAGCGCGAAGAGCATCGCCACGCGCGGCGCGCGCTGCTCGGGAAGCGAATCGAGCAGCAGCAGCGGCAGCGTGAGAAGGAGCGCGGCCACCAGCGCGGCCAGCGCCGGCGGCAGCCCGTTGGCCAGCATCGCGGCGGTCAAGACCAGCGCCGACCCGGCGTGGAACAGGTCGCGCCCGTTTCCGGCGAACCACCGTCCGCGATAGGCCTCTGCCAGCGTGCGGGAGAGCTCCAGCAAGGCCGTGGCCGCGAGCACCGCGAGCGCGCCGAGTGCGAGGCCGGTTGTGGGCTCGACGACGCGGTCGAAACTGCCGAGCGGTTCCACCGCTTGGCGAAATAGCATGGGTTCCGGCACAATGCGCGGCCCTGTGCGCGTCCTGGTCCTGGTCCTCATCGGCTGCACTGCCTGCATCGAGCGTCCGTTCACCGAGCCGCAAGCGGCTGCGCGGGCGCAGGTCGACCGCAGCGCGCTGCGGGACGTGCTGGTGCCGCCGCCTGCGGATGCCGTGGTGGTGGGCGCGGTGTTCGGAAACGCGGCCGAGCTGCTCGCCTACAAGCTCGAGCCGCCGCAGCTGGTGGCCGGGCAGCGCTCCAAGCTGACGCTGTACTGGCGCTGCAAGACCGAGATGGAGCCCTGGCACATCTTCGTGCACCTCGACGACGCGACCGGAAGCGGCGCCCGGATCCACGCCGAGCACGATCCGGCGGGCGGCCGGTTCCCCACCGACGCATGGAAGCCCGGCGACCTGATCGCGGACACGATCTGGTTCGTGCCGGCCGGAAAGCCGCTGATGCTCTACCTCGGCTTCTATACGCAGGGCGAGAACCGCCTGACCCTGACGACGCCCGGACGCGGCCGCGACGACGGCAACGATCGCCTGCTGGCTGGCCTCCTCCCCGCCACGCGCTGATGCGGGCGTTCTGGCTCGCGCTGCTGGCCGCGGGGGCCGCCCTGGCCCATCAGCCGAGCCTCTCCTACAGCGAGCTGCGAGTGCGGGATCGAGGGATCGAGTGCACGCTGCGCATCTCGCTCGCCGATCTGCGCACGCGGATCCGCATCGAGGATCCGCGCGCGCCGCCGGTGCCGGCGCTCACACGGCTCCTGCTGGAGGCGTTCCAGATCCGGGCGTCGGACCGTCCCTGCGCCCTGCAGCCCGGCGCGACGGCGGAGGCCGACGGCGAAGACGGCCTCGCCCTGCACGCGCAATGGCTCTGCCCGGACCCGATCACCGAAGTCTCGGTGCGGGTGGGATTTCTCGAGGCCCTTCCGCCCGGCCACACTCATCTCGCCCGCGTCGACTTCGCCGCCGACGAGGTCTCGCAGCGGGTGGCCCAGACGGATCAGCCCTGGTTCGAGGCCAGGCGGACGCGGTCCGTCTGGCGCGAGGCGTGGCGGTTCCTCAGGCTCGGCGTCGAGCACATCTTCACCGGGTACGATCACATCGCCTTCCTGATCGGGCTCTTGCTCCTTGGTGGGACGCTGCTCGACCTGGTGAAGATCGTCACCGCGTTCACGGTCGCGCATTCGATCACGCTTGCTCTCGCCGCGCTCGATCTGGTGGTCCCTTCCTCGCGCGTGATCGAGCCGCTGATCGCCGCCAGCATCCTCTTCGTCGGCGTGGAGAACCTCTGGGCGTTGCGCGGCCAGCGAGCCGAGTCGGCGATGCGGCACCGCTGGATGCTCTCGTTCGGGTTCGGCCTCGCGCACGGATTCGGATTCGCCGCCGTGCTGCGGCAGCTTCAGCTTCCGCGCGCATCGCTGGCGGCAGGCCTGGTCTCGTTCAACCTCGGGGTCGAGTGCGGCCAGATCTGCATCGTGGTGATCGCCCTGCCGCTCCTGCGCCAGCTCCGGCGGCTGCGGGCCTTCGCAGCCGCCGCCTCCGCATGCGTAGCGGCGCTCGGTGGTGTGTGGCTCGTCGATCGCCTGTTCTTTTCGCGTTGACTCGTCGCTCCGCGCCGAAGGCGCGGAAATTGCGGCTGCGTTTTGCTGCGTGTTCTCGCGAAGGCGGGAACACGCTTGAAGCCTCCCGGTTCGAGTTCAATCCGTGCCGCCGCCGGCCTCGTCCGAGGAGGCCGTGCCCCGGCGCGGCTCCGGAGGCAGGTTGAGCACGGGGGCCGGGAAGAGGTCGATGATGAACTCCACGATGTCGCGGATCGACACGACGCCCACCGGCCGTCCCTCGGCGTCGGTGAGCGGGACATGGCGGTATCCGCCCACGTGCATCAGCTTCAGCGCCCACGCCACGTGGTCGTCCAGCCGGAGCGTCTCCGGTTCCGGGGTCATGTAGTCCCCGACCCGCTCCTTGCTCCAGTCGATTGGCCGCAGGGCGACCTTGCTGAGCAGATCCCGCTCGGTGAAGATGCCCTCCAGCCGGCCGTCCGAGCCGGTCACCAGCACGCAGCCGATGTGCTGTTCCTGCAGCTTCCTCACCACTTCTTCCAGGGTGGAATCGCGCCTCGCGGTGATGGCAGGTCCCAGGCCGAGCGCCCGGATCTGCTCGGTCTCGATGGCGCGCTCGATCAAGGGGCGTTGCGACTTGCCGTCGATCTCGAGGTCTTCCATGGGACTCCTTCCGCAGCCGGAGCCAGTCCTCATCTGTATCACCGGCAGCGCGCATCGTCAGCAATGACTACAGGCCAGGTGATTGCTCGATGAGCGAGCCGGATCGTAGCGTCTTCATACTCCCATGCTGCGGATCCTCATCGTCGATCGCGATCCCGACACCTTGCAGGCGCTCTCGCACATGCTCGAGCTCGAGGGCTGGAACTCGGAGGCGATCTCCGACCCGGACGAGGCGCTCGTGCTGCTCGAGCAAAACGGCCCGTACGACGTCGTCCTGCTCGACCTGAGCCTGCCTCTGCCCAGCGGTCTCGCCTTCGTCCGCGAGAAGGAGCGCCGGCCGGCGATCGCCGCCATCCCGGTCGTGGCGATGACCTCGGACGTGGGCGTGCCGGAGGCGCTGGAAGGGGTGGCGCGCGTGCTGCGGAAGCCGTTCTCCATCGGCTTCGCGATGGCCGCGCTCTGCCATGCGGCAGCCTATGGCCTGGAGAGCGGTCTCCCGGTCCCGCCGGAAGTCCTCCGGCGAGCCTGAAGCGCCTCAGCGGCCGTACGCGCTCACATCCCGCTCACGGTCACGGTGGCGGTGCCGCTGGACCCGCCGGCGCTCGCGGTGATCACCGAGCTGCCGGCTGCGTGCGCCGTGACCAGGCCGCTCTGGTCCACCGTGGCCACCGCGGTCGTCGAGCTTGACCAGGCGGCGTTCACCTGAACCAGCATGCCGCCGCCGTACGGATCGCTGTCGCGCTGGTAGGCGCCGAGTTGCAGTGTCCCGCCAGGGGCGGAGATGGAGAGCGATTGGGCGGCGCCGGTCGGCTGCACCTGCAAACCCTGCGCGCCGCCGCCCGAACCACCAGAGGAAGAAGGAGATGACGAGCCCCCGCCGCACGCCACGAGTAGGGCAATCGCGAGCAACCAGCGCATGGGAACCTCCTTGGGGCTGGAGCTTAGACCCCGGAGCGTGCCACAAGGTTCCAGGCTTTATTTGAGCGGTTCAGCAGTTGGCAGGCGGGACCTTCGTCGGG
>DASQAS010000210.1:0-37905 GCA_035635635.1 Myxococcales bacterium
GTCTCATCGAGGATCAAGTGGGCTGCCTTGAATCCGGCGTCGAGATCGCCGAAGGACCATTCGTCCTGCGCCTTCCCCAGCGGCAGCCGGCCCTCGCCGGCCTCCGCGAAATCGGCCGCGGTCCATTTCAGCTCGCCGATGACCGGAGGCGGAGGACCCGGTGGAGGCTTCCCGGGTTCGGCGGGCGGCGCCGGCTGCGCCACCCAGACGTTGCCGTCCAAGCGGGGGTTTGGCCCTCCGGGGCGCAGGGTCTCGATCGGATCGAGCACGAACTGGAGAGGCTCCAGATCGATGTCGATCGCCTCGATCGCCGCCGCCGCTGTGAGCTCGTCCACGGCTGCCACCGCCAGGATCGGCTCGCCTGCGTACAGCGGCTCCATGGTGAGGGCCTGTTCGCCCTTCTTGTTCGCCTTGATCACCGTGCCGAGGTCGGTCAGGCTGTCGGAGGGCGGCGGCAGATCGTCCGCCGTCAGGATCGCCTTGACGCCGGGGATGGCGAGCGCCTTGCGCGTGTCGAGCCGCCGGACGCGCGCATGCGGCATCGGACTGACGAGCAGCTTGCAGAAGAGCATTCCCTCGACACGGAAGTCCTCCGCATACTTCGCCTTCCCGGTCGCCTTCGCCTGCAAATCGGGAGTGGGGTAGTTCTTGCCGATGAGCCTGTACTTTTGATCCGCCACCGTCAGCCCCTTCTCAGCAGCTCTGCGCCGCGCATCATCGAGGTGAGGATCTTGTCGTAGTCCTGGCAGCGGCAGAGGTTGCCCGAGAGCCCGTGCGCGAGCTCCAGCCGGCTCGGGTTCGGATTCGTCTTCAGGAAGCCCACCGCCGTCATGATGAAGCCGGACATGCAGAAGGCGCACTGGAAGCCTTGCTCGTCGACCACGGCTTGCTGGACCGGGTGCAGCGTCCCGTCCGGTGCGGCGAGACCCTCGATGGTCTGGACCTTCCTGCCGCGCACCGAGTGCGAGAGCAGCGAGCAGGAGTAGTGAGGCACGTCGTCGAGCAGGACGGTGCAAGCGCCGCACTCGGCCCGATCGCAGCCGAGCTTGGTGCCGGTGAGACCGAGCCGGTAGCGGAGCGTCCAGGCCAGCGTCTCCTGTTTGAGGACGTCGACGCGGCGCTGCTGTCCGTTGACGTTCAAGGTGATGAGCCGTCCGGCAAGCCCGGCCTGACCGAATGCGGCGGCGCCGCGGAGGAGGTAGCCCGTGGAGGACACAGCCACGCCCCCGACGATGACGCCTTTGATGAAGTCTCGTCTGGAGACCGCCTTGGGCGTTTGCGACATTCCCTTCTCCTCCGGCATCCTGGGCACCGTCCCGGCCCGTAAAAGCAACGACCGGGCCAGCTTCTTTCCAGAATGGAGGCCGTCGTCGGACGATCGCGGCCGGTCACTCGCGCTGTCCGCGTCTCGCACAGGTGTCAGCGCGCGATCAGCAGCCGCTCGTTCCTGGGGCTCGGCCACATCTTCACTGCCAACATGACGGGCAACGCCGCGTTCAAGGGGTTCGCCGCGGCCGGCGCACCCGAGCTGTCGTTCACACGCTCGGTCCTGGCCCTGCTAGCGTTCCTCTCCGGCGCGGTGATCGTTGGGCGATTCGCGATCGCTGCCGGCACGAAGCCTGCGTCCCGATGGCCGGCCAGGCCCTTCGGCATCGGCCGTCGTCAGAACTGAATTGAACGCAGCTTCCATTCTTTCCGAGACCTGATAATAGCTTGCAGCCGTTATCGCCTTTCAATTTTACATGCTCGATTTCGCTCGAGTCTCGCCCGAGCCACCGCACCGCGATCCCTTCCGAGCGATCGCCAAGGAGTTCGGCCATGTCCCACAGATCGATCGTGCACGTCTTGCTGTCTCTCGCCGCTGCATTCGCTACGGCAACACGCGCCCAGCAGACGCCAGCGCCCGCACCAAAACCACCCCCGAGCACTTATGCGATTCCCATCGGTCCATCGATCGGCCTCGACGCCGCCAAGAAGGCCGCGGCGGCCGCGTCAGCCGAGGCGCGCAAGAATGGCTGGTTCATGGCCATCGCCGTCGTCGACCCGGCTGGTACGCTGGTCTACTTCGAGAAGGCTGACACGACGCAGCTCGGAGGCGCGGTGGTGGCTGTCGACAAGGCGCGCTCGGCAGCGCTCTTCAAGCGGCCGACCAAGGCGTTCGAGGACGCGGTGGCCAAGGGTGGCGCCGGCGTGCGAATCCTCGGGCTCACGGGCGCGGTACCGCTGGAGGGCGGTCTACCGCTGATGGTGGACGGAAAGCTCATTGGCGCCATCGGCGTCTCGGGCGATCTCTCCGAGCACGACGGCCTTTGCGCCGCCGCGGGCGCCGCCGCACTCGCCTCGCCAACCGCCGCCCGCTGACGGAAGGGTCAGAGCCGCGCAGGGTCATCGATGCCAACCGGTGAGACTTTGATACTATGTCCCACCGGGTGCAGGCCGCTATTGCCTCGCCCCGAAAGGAGATTGTGCGTGCCCGCGGACCTCCGCCACAAAGTATGGTGTCACCAGATCCCGGACTGAAAGGGGAAGGTCATGGCCTACAAGGTAGCGTCATCGCAACCGCTCGCGGTGCCCGCCACCATGCGCGCCGCCGTGCTCTTCGGCCCGGGAGATCTCCGGGTGGTCCGCAAGCCCGTGCCCCGGCCCGGTCCGGGCGAGGTCCTGGTGCGGGTGGCCATGTGCGGAACCTGCGGGACCGATCTGAAGATCCAGACCCATCCGTTTCCCAACCAGCCGCCGTTCGGGGAGTTCACCCCCGGCCACGAGTGGACCGGAACGGTGGTGGCGCTGGGCGAGACCGTCGACGAGCTCGCGGTGGGCGACCGGGTCGCGATCGAGGCGCACAAGGGATGCGGGCGGTGCGAGAACTGCGTCACCGGCATGTACACCGCGTGCCTGAACTACGGCAACCTCGCGAAGGGACACAGGACCAGCGGGCTCACCACCGACGGCGGATTTGCCGAATACGTCGTCCATCACGTCAACGCGCTCTTCCGGATCCCCGACGAGGTGAGCTGGGAGGATGCCGTTCTGGTGACGACGGCGGGGACCGGGATGTACGGGTTGGACGCCATCGGCGGGTACGTAGCGGGGGACACGGTGGTCGTGATCGGTCCGGGTCCGGTGGGGCTCATGACCGTCCAGCTTTGCAAGGCGCTCGGCGCCGGGAAGGTGATCCTGGTCGGCACCCGGCGCAGCCGGCTCGACATGGGCGCGCGGCTCGGCGCCGACGTGGTGGTGGACGCGCGCCGTGAAGATGCGGTCGCTGCGGTGCGCAAGGCGGCCGGCCAGCGTGGCGTGGACGTCGTCATCGAGGCGTCAGGGGCCCAGGAAGCTCCGCAGCAGTGCCTGGAGCTGGTCCGCCGCGGCGGCAAGGTGCTGATCGTCGCCTTCTACAAGCAGCCGGTGACGCTCGACCTTGGACGCGCCGTCCGGGAGGACGTGACGATCTACGGCACGCGTGGCGAGGGCGGCAACAACGTGCGCCGCGCGCTCTCCCTCGTCGCCCAGGGGAAGGTCCGCGGACGCGACCTCGTCACCCATCGATTCCCGCTCGATGACATCCAGGAGGGCTTCCGGGTGGTGCGCGAGCGCGAGGGAGACCCCATCAAGCTCGTGTTCATCCCCTGAGCGGAAGGAAGGCGATCGCATGCGCGAGGCGCGTCTCAACGCCACCGTCATCCTGGTGTACGTGCTCGCGCTCCTCCTCTGGCAGCTCGCGGGCTCGGCGTTTTCGGTGCCCGCGTTCATCCTCCCTTCGCCCATGGCCATCCTCCAGCGCGCGGCGAGGAGCCCCGGAGCGCTGGCGTTCCACGCTCTGGTGACGCTGCAGGAAGTGGTCTTCGGGTTCCTGCTCGCAGTGCTGACCAGCATTCCGCTCGGCATCCTGATCGTCAGCTCGCGTCTGCTCGAGCGCCTCTTCTATCCATTGCTCGTCGCATTCCAGGCGATCCCGAAAGTGGCGCTGGCGCCGATCCTGGTGGTCTGGTTCGGGTTCGGTCTCACCTCCAAGGTCTCGCTCGCCTTCGTCACCGCGATGTTCCCGATCGTGATCAACACCGTGGTGGGAATGGCGCAGACGCCGGAGGAGATGATCCACCTGATGCGCTCCCTCGGAGCGTCCCGCTCGCAGATCTTCCTCAAAGTGCGGCTCCCCGCGGCGGCGCCGCACATCTTCGGCGGCCTCAAGGTCGGCATCACGCTCTCGATGGTCGGCGCGGTGGTCGGCGAGTTCATCGCCTCGAGCAGCGGTCTGGGGAATTTACTGCTGATCGCGAACAACGCGTTCGACAGCCCGCTGCTGTTCGCCATCGTGATCCTGCTCTCGCTGCTCAGCGTGGCGCTGTTCTACGCGATCGAGCTCCTCGAAGCGCTGGTGCTCCCGCGGCCGCTGCGGCGCAAAGCGCTCGACTTCGAGTTGGCAGCGCGCGCATGAAGGCCGTCTCCGTCAGACCGGCGCCCTCTCCCGCCTCGCCCTGCTTCGTGGAGCTGAACGCTGTCTCCAAGAGGTACCAGCTGCGGGCCGGCACCGATCTGCTCGCGCTCGACGGAGTCGACTGCGCGGTCGCCGAGTCCTCCTTCTGCAGCATCGTGGGCCCGAGCGGCTGCGGCAAGAGCACGCTCTTGATGATCACGGCCGGGCTCTACCTCCCCAGCGCGGGCAAAGTCGCCGTCGCTGGCCGGCCGGTGGATGGACCCTGCCCGGACGTGGGAATGGTGTTCCAGCGCGACCTTCTCCTCGAATGGAGGACGGTGCTGGACAACGTGCTCTTGCCGATCGAGGTCAAGCGGCTGCGCAAGGCCGACTTCGTGGAGCGCGCGAAATCGCTTCTCGGCCTGGTCGGGCTGGGCGGGTTCGAGGATTCCTATCCCGGCCAGCTCTCGATCGGCATGCGGCAGCGCGCCGCCCTGTGCCGCGCCTTGATCCACGATCCCGCCCTGCTGCTGATGGACGAGCCGTTCGCCTCGGTCGACGCGCTGACGCGCGAGAAGCTGGGCCTCGATCTGATCCGGCTCACGACCGAGCCCGCGAAGACCGTGCTCTTCGTGACCCACAGCGTGGAGGAGGCGGTCCTCCTCTCCGACCAGGTGCTGGTCATGAGCCCGCGGCCGGGCCGGATCTTGCGGCGGCTCGACGTCGACCTGCCCAAGCCACGCACGCTCGGCAGCCGCTCCGATCCCCGCTTCCACCGCCTGGTCGGCGACATTCGAGGTGCGTTCCAGGCCGCGGGCGTTCTCTCTTGAGCCCTCGGCGTGAGGAGGATGCGTCCATGACCCAGCAGAGGAGCGAGCGCGAGAATCGGATTTCAGGATTGGTCACCCGGCGGGGTCTGCTCCAGGGTGCCGCGGCCGCCGGCGCCGGACTCTTCTTGCCGCGATCCGCGACGGGCGCCGAGCCTGGCGCTGCGCTGAAGAAGACGTCCCTGCGCTTCAACTGGACCGCCAAGGGCGAGTTCACGCCGCTCTACGTGGCGCGGGAGCTGGGCTTCTTCAAGGAGCAGGGCGTGGAGGTCGAGCTCCTGGAGGGCAAGAGCGGCACGCAAGCGGTCCAGGTGGTGGGGACCGGAAACGACGCCTTCGGGTTCGTCCCCTCCATCCAGGTCATCCAGGGCATCAACCAGGGCATCCCGCTTCGGGTGGCGGGCACCTTCGGGAAGGTGACCGGGATGTGCTGGGCTTCGTGGCCCGACGTCCCCCTGGACGGACCCAAGTCGCTCGAGGGCCGCAAGGTCTCGCTCTCCTCCGCGTCGACCTTCTTCCAGGTCTGGCCGGCGTTCGTGAAGAAATTCAAGATCGACACTGCCAAGGTCGAGACCGTGAGCGCCGATCCCTCCGCCCGGGTCGGCCTCTTCCTCAGCCGCCGTCTCGACATCATGGCCGACATCTTCGTGGCCAACGACTTCGTCGTCCTGCAGAACAAGCTGCCCGACAAGAAGCTCAACCTGCTCCGGCTCTCGGACCTCGGCTTCGACCCGGTGGGCTACGTCCTGGTCGCCAACCGGTCGGTGGTCGAGAGCGATCCCGACCTGGTCCGGCGGGTGACACGGGCCACGCAGAAGGGCTTCCAGGCGATGATCGACTCGCCCAAGGAAGCGGCGGCAATCATGACCAAGCTGTACGGCGAGCGGCTCGGCGCCGCGATCATCGAGGGCCAGGTCACGCGGCTGCTCACGCTGGTCAACCGGGAGCCGAAGCTCGGCATGTCGAACGAGTCGGACTGGCAGCGGTCGCTCGATCTGCTGCACGAGGCGGGCGTGATCGACAAGAAGCTCCCGCTGGGCAGCTATTACACGAACGACTTCCTGCAGGCCTGACGCGCTCAGATCGGAGTCGCGCGCGGCATTTCCAGGAAGGCGCGAGCGCAGTGCCAGAAGAGCCGCCGGTTCACGCCCAGCGCCAGCGAGTGCGCCAGGCCGGGCAGGATGCTGAACTGGCGGTCAGGGCTCGGCAGCTTCCGGTAGAAGTCGAGAAGGTCCTGCTCGGTGGCGATCCCGTCGTGCTCGCCGCGCACCACCAACGTCGGGGCCAGTACCTTCGCCGGATCGACCACCGGCAGGTTCGCCGTCATGTCGAGGTAGGTGCCGGTGGGGACGGTTTCGCCGAACGGCAGCTCGGAGTCCGCCATCGCCTCGGCGACGGCCGGGTCCGCCGTCCCCGGCTTGTCGCGGGAGAAGATGCTCCGGATCATCTCGCGGTCGCGCTTGCGGCGATTGTGCGTGCGGAAGTACTCGAGCTGGTCGGCACGCTTCTGCAACGTGGGCGAGCCGGCGCCCGTATAGGTGAACGCCATCAGGACCAGGCGATCGACCCGCTCCGGGTGCGCGGCCGCAAAAACCGCTGCGCGCAACGCTCCCGAGGACTCGCCCATCAAGTGCATCCCCTGGCGCCCCGTCTCGCGCGCGACGACCGCGCTGCCTGCCGCGAGGTCCTCGGCTCCGCTCCGGATGTCCGAGTTGCCTTCGGTGCGCGTCGATCGCCCGTAGCCCTCGTGGTCCATCGTCCAGACGTCGAACCCGTATCCGGCGAACACGTTCATCAGCGAGTACTCGCCCTTGCCCGGGACCGTCAGGTCGAAGGTGGGGCGGGAGGAGACCGACGAGCCGTGGACCAGGAACAGGACGGGCCTTTCCGGCAATCCCTTCGCGGGTGCGCCGAGGCGCTTGCGGAACAGGTACAGCGAGACGTCCTCTTTCTTCGCCCGGTATTCTGCGCTCCAGATGCCGGCGTCGGCCGGCTGCGCTGCGGCCGCACCGGGCCCGAGCTCCGCAAGCGCGCCGGCGGCGATTCCCGAGCCGGCAATCTTCATCAACGTGCGGCGAGAGGGACGGAAACCGGGATGCGTCACGGGCGCCTCCGCTGGAGAAGGTCGGAATGATACCTTCTGTGGCGGGCGCCAGCGCGGCCGGCACGCATCCGGTGTAGCATCGCGGCGCTCGTCTTCCATGCAGGGAGGAACGACCATGAGTCGACGAAGAGTCATGCTGGCGGTCGCCGGCGGAGCGGCAGCGCTCATCGGCGCCTGGGCAAGCTCGTTGAGGGCGCAGCAACCGGGATTCAAGCGCATCGAGCTGCAGCGGCACGATCTCGGCATCCCGGGACGAGAGGTCGTCCAGGCGCGCGCCGAGTTCGACACGGGAGCCTCGATCGGCAGGCACACCCATCCCGGCGAGGAGTTCGGCTACATCCTCGAGGGCTCGCTCGAGTTCGAGATCGACGGGAAGCCGAACAAGACGCTGCACGCGGGAGAGACCTTCTTCATCCCGCCCGAGACCGTGCACGCCGCCAAGAACGTCGGGAAAGGCCCGGCCAAGGTGCTCGCGACCTACGTGGCCGAGAAGGGAAAGCCGCTGGCCACCATGATCAAGGAAACGGCGTCCGCTGGACCGTCGAAATAGGCGGTGAGCGAGACCGACGAGGCGCTCCGGACGTCGTTCGATCGCAACGCCGATCTGTACGATGCGGCGCGGCCGTCGTACCCCGAGGCGCTCGTCGACGAGACCATCGCGTGGAGCGGCATTCCGCCGGGCGGCCGAATTCTGGAGATCGGCGCCGGCACTGGGAAGGCAACGGTGGCGTTCGCGCGGCGCGGGTTCGGGATCCTGGCGCTCGAGCCCGGCCGGAACATGGCAGCGGTCTTGCGGAGGAAGACCGCTGCGCTCCCTGCCGTCTCGATCGAGGAGAGCACCTTTGAGGCGTGGCGCGGCGGCGATCGAGCTTTCGACCTGGTGATCTCCGCGCAGGCGTTCCACTGGATCGACCCGGCCGTCCGCTACCTGAAGGCCGCCGCCGCGCTTCGCTCGGTTGGAGCGCTGGCGCTGATCCGCAACGAGACGTCGGGCCTGGCCCCCGGTCTTCGCGCGGAGCTGGAAGCCGCCTATGCGCGCTGGTTCCCTGCCGTGACCTGGTCCGCGGCGCGCGACTCGACGGAGCCCAAGCGGGCCGAAGTGACCAGCGAGATCGATCGGAGCGGCCTGTTCGGGCCGGTCCGCGCCGCCTCGTTTCCCTGGACCGCGACCTACACCACCCAGCAGTACCTGGATCTGTTGAACACCCATTCCGATCACGCAGTGCTGGACGCCCGCTTCCAGGTCCCGTTGTACGGGGCGATTGCGGACGCCTTCGAGCGACGGGGCGGCCGCATCGAGGTCCCCTATGTGGCGGTGCTGCTGTTGACCGTCCGCAAGGATTGATGCCACTTGTGGGCATGGCCGCCCCGCAGGCTTCGCCGGCGCTCGCCCGCTTCACCGTCCTCGATCTCAGCCGCGTCCGGGCCGGGCCGACCTGCGTCCGCCAGCTCGCGGACTGGGGCGCGAACGTGATCAAGGTGGAGATGCCCGAGCACCTCGAGCCGGGCGATCCGCCCGGCGGGCCACGCGACGGGCCCGACTTCCAGAACCTGCACCGGAACAAACGGAGCATCACGCTGGATTTGAAATCGCGCGAAGGCGTGGAGTTGTTCCGCAAGCTCGCCGCGAAGGCCGACGTCGTGGTGGAGAACTTCCGCCCCGAGGTGAAGACACGGCTCGGCGTCGACTACCCGGCGCTCAGCCGGATCAATCCCCGCCTCGTCTATGCCAGCATCTCCGGGTTTGGACAGGACGGACCGTACCGGGACCGTCCGGGCGTCGATCAGATCGCGCAAGGGCTGGGAGGGCTGATGTCGATCACCGGGGAGCCGGGCCGCGGACCGATGCGGGTCGGCATTCCCATCGCGGATCTCAGTGCCGGGTTGTTCTGCGCGCTCGGCATCCTGGTCGCGCTGCTCGAGCGGGAGCAGTCGGGCAAGGGACAGGAGGTGACCACCTCGCTGCTCGAGTCGCAGATCTTCATGCTCGATTTCCAGGCGTCCCGCTGGCTCAACGCGGGCGAGGTGCCGCGCCAGGCGGGCAACAACCATCCAACCAGCATTCCGACCGGCGTCTTCAAGACTCGCGACGGGCACGTCAACATCGCCGCGGTGGGCGGCGCGCTCTGGGAGCGGCTCTGCCGGGCCTTGGGAGCGGAAGCCCTGATGCAGAGGCCCGAGTACGCGACCGCGGCGGACCGCCTGCGGAACCGCGACGCTCTGAATGCCGAGCTGGAGACCTTCCTGGCAACCCGCTCCAACGCCGAGTGGCTCGATCGCCTGAACGAGGCCGGTGTGCCTTGCGGCCCCATCCACTCCATCGACCAGGTCTTCGCAGATCCACAGGTCAGTCACCTCGGAATCGTGCGCGAGGTCGAGGCCGCGAGCGGCACCCTCCGCGTCCTCGGACAACCGGTCACGCTGGGTCGCACTCCAAGCCGTGTCGCGTCCCCGCCGCCCGGCCGCGGAGAGCACACGGGCGAGGTGCTGCGCGAGTTCGGTTTCTCCGAGGCAGAGATCGGCCGGCTCCGCCGGGACAAGGTGATCTGAGGGAGCGCCGCATGGAACGAAGCGACAAGATGCTCGCCCGCAAGGAAGGCCGCATCGGCACGGTGATCTTCAACAATCCCGAGCGCCATAACGCCGTCTCGCTCGAGATGTGGCAGGCCGCCGCACAAATCCTGGACGACTTTGCCGCCGACGAAGAGGTCCGCGTCGTGGTCCTGACCGGGGCGGGAGGAAAGTCGTTCGTCTCCGGCGCCGACGTTTCCAGATTCGAGGACGAGCGTGCCGGGCGCAACGCCGTGGAGCGCTACAACGCGGCAACCGAGAAGGTCTACTCGGGCCTGGCCGCCTTCCCCAAGCCGACCATCGCGATGATCCAGGGCTACTGCATCGGCGGCGGGCTCAACCTCGCCATCTGCTGCGACCTGCGGTTCTGCTCCGAAGGCTCGCGTTTCGGCCTCCCCGCCGCGAAGCTCGGTCTGGGCTACGGGTACGCAGGTCTCAAGCGCTTCATCGACACCATCGGGCCTTCGCACACCCAGGACATCTTCTTCAGCGCGCGTCAGTTCGGCGCGGCCGAAGCACTGGCCATGGGCATCGTCAACCGCGTGCTCCCCGATGGGGAGCTGTCCTCTTTCGTCCAGGAGTATGCCGAGGGCGTCGCGGCCAACGCGCCGCTCACGGTCGACACGATCAAGCAGATCTCGCTGGAGGTGCTGAAGCCCGAGAGCGAGCGCGACCTGAAGCGTGCGGCCGATCTCGTCGCCCGCTGCTTCGCCAGCCGTGACTACGTCGAAGGCCGTCAGGCTTTTCTGGAAAAGCGCAAGCCGGTGTTCACCGGCAAGTAGGAGCCGCCGTGTCGTCGGTGATCCTGCGCGGTCTCAGCAAGCGGTTCGGCGACGAGACTGCGCTCGACGGCGTTTCGCTCGAGGTCGAGAACGGGCAGCTCGTCTGCCTGCTCGGGCCGTCGGGCTGCGGGAAGACGACGGCGCTGCGCCTGGTCGCCGGGTTCATCGAACCGACTGCGGGGCAGATCCTCATCGGCGACAAGGTCGTGTCCTCGCCCGGGCGCACGCTGCCGCCCGAGCAGCGCAACGTCTCGATGGTGTTCCAGACCCACGCGCTCTGGCCGCACATGACGGTCGCCGAGAACGTCGCGTACGGGCTTTTGGTCCGGAAGCTCGACCGCGCCAGCATCGCCAGCAAGGTCTCGGCCATCCTCGCCACCACGCAGCTCGCTGCCTTCGCGGGGCGGTACCCGGCGGAGCTCTCCGGCGGCCAGCAGCAGCGCGTTGCGCTCGCTCGCGCGCTCGTCGTCGAGCCAGACACGCTGCTGCTCGACGAACCGCTGTCTAGCCTGGACGCCAACCTGCGCGAGGAGATGCGCTTCGAGGTGCGTCGGTTGCACGACGCGTACCGCACCACCAGCATCTACGTCACCCACGACCAGGGCGAAGCGATGACTACCGCCGACCGGATCGCGGTCATGAACGCCGGGCGGATCGAGCAGCTCGGCACACCCGAAGAGGTCTACGACCGGCCGCGCTCGGAGTTCGTCGCGCGCTTCCTGGGCGGCAGCAACATCCTCCGGGGAACGGCGCTCGACGCGACGCACGTCTCGTTCGCCGGTATTCCGATCGAATGCTGCGGAGCGGCGCTGGCTGCCGGCGCGCAGGTCGCGGTCTGCGTCCGCCAGCACGACATCGGCATCTCGAACCACGCCACCCGGCCGGCGGCCGCCAACGCCGTCCAGTGCAAGGTAGTCCGGAGCGTCTTCCTCGGCGGCGCCCGCGATTACCTGGTCGAGGCCCCGGACGGCACGCAGCTCCGGATCACGGCCGCACCGAACGAGACTTTTGCGCCCGGCGCTTCCGTATGGCTGACCCTGCCGCCCGAGCGGTGCAGGGCGCTGGTATCCTGAGGCAACTGGAGGGTTCCATGCAGCCACGCAAGCTGGGCAGGCGGCAAGTCCTCCGGGGTCTCGCGGCGGCGTCGGTCGCCGCGCCACTCCTGGGCAAGGCCGCACGCGCCGCGGCGCAGGCGCCTGGAAAGGTCACGCCGGAGCTGATCGAGGCGGCCAGGAAGGAAGGCAAGGTCGTCTGGTACACCGCCGTCGACCTTCCCGTGGCCGAGCGCATCGGGAAGGCGTTCGAGGCGAAGTACTCGGGGATCGACCTGCGCGTGGAGCGGTCGGGCGGCGAGCGGATCTTCCAGCGCGTCAGCCAGGAGTACGCGAGCAACATCCACGCGGTCGACGTGCTCCACAGCTCGGACGCTGCCCACTTCATCGTCTGGAAGCGGGACGGCATCCTCGCCCCCTACGTCCCGGAAGACGTCGCGCTCCACTACCCCGCAGAGCAGAGGGACCCGGACGGGCTGTTCGCCAGCTGGCGCGTGTGGCTGAGCGTCATCGGCTACAACACGACGTTGGTGAAAGCCGAAGAGGCGCCGAAGAGCTTCGCCGACCTGCTCGATCCGAAGTGGTCCGGAAAGATCGTGAAGGGCCATCCTGGATACAGCGGCACCATCATGACCGCCACCTTCCAGATCTCGCGAGACCTGGGCTGGGAGTACTTCGAGAAGCTGGCCCGGCAGAAGGTGATGCAAGTGCAGTCCTCCGCCGACCCTCCGAAGAAGCTGGCGCTGGGCGAGCGCGCGGTAATGGCGGACGGCAACGAGTACAACCTCTTCCAGCTCAAGGAGAAGGGCGACCCGGTGGAGATCGTCTATCCCAAGGAAGGCACGCCGCTGATCATAGGGCCGCAGGGCATCCTGAAGGACGCGCCCCACCCCAACGCGGCGCGCCTGCTGCAGAGCTTCCTCTTCTCCGCCGAAGCGCAACAGTTGATGGTCGACTTCGGCGGCCTGCGGTCGTTCCACGAGCACGTCAAGGACAAGGCGGGCCGCAAGCCCCTGCGGGAGATCAAGCTGATGAAGGACGATCCCGCGGCGGTCGAGAAGCACGCCGACGAGATCAAGGCCCGCTACAGCAAGTACTTCAAGGTGTGAGGTCGCGCGTGCTGCCATCGCGGGTTCGCCCCGATCTCTCCGGCGCGGTCCTCGCTCTCTTCGCGCTTGCGCTCTGCATCCTCGTCGTCCTGCCGATCGGCTGGCTGGTGGTCTTCGCCTTCTCGGGTCGCTCGGGCGGCTTCACGCTGGCGAACTTCCGGCTGCTCTTCACCGAACCGGCGTTCGTGGAGCCTCTCCTCACCACGCTCGCCCTCGCCGTGTCGGCGAGCCTCATCTGCTGCCTGGTGGCGGCTCCGATGGGCTGGCTCGTGGCGCGCACCGACATGCCGCTGCGGCGGATCGTCCGCTTCCTCGTCATGGCCTCCTTCGTGACCCCGCCGTTCCTGGGCGCCATCGCCTGGGAGCTGCTGGCGGCGCCGAACAGCGGCCTCCTGAACCAGCTCCACCGCGCCTCGACCGGCCGGGAGGACGTCCTCTTCGACGTGTACACGCTGACGGGGCTCATCTTCGTCGTCTCCTGTTACACGTTCCCGTACGTCTTCGTGCTGGTCGCCAATGCGCTCGACCGCATCCCCTCCGACCTGGAAGACGCGTCGGCGATGCTGGGCGGAAGCGCTTGGCGCACGGCGCGGCGGGTGACCATCCCGCTGGCGCTTCCAGCGCTGGCGGCCGGAGCGCTGGTCGCCTTCCTGCAGGCGATGACGCTGTTCGGCGCGCCCGGCATCCTGGCGCTGCCGGCAGGTTTCCACACGATGACCACCAAGATCTGGAGCCTCTTCCAGTACCCGCCCAAGCCGGAGCTGGCCGCTGCCGCCTCGTTGCCGCTGCTGGTCGTGACCATCGTGCTGCTGCGGGCGCAATCCGCCGTCCTGGGCCGCCGGGGATACGCGGTCGTCGGCGGACGGGGCGGAGAGCCCCGCCCAGTGGGGCTTGGGCCCCTGCGCTGGCCCGCGCTGGGCCTCTGCCTCGCGATGCTGTCCCTCCCGGTCTTCTTGCCTTACGCCGCACTGGTGAACGCCGCGTTCTCGCGGATTCCCTCGCAGCCGCTGACCCCAGGCAGGTTCACGCTCGACCACGTCCGATTCGTCTTCCTCGAGCTTTCCGCCACCCAGCTGGCGCTGAAGAATACCCTCGTGCTCGGGCTCCTGGCGGCGACCCTGGGATCGCTGCTGGCGCTGGTCATCGCGTACCTGACTGCGCGCGCCGCGATCCGGGGCCACCGCGTGCTGGCCTTCCTCGCCACGGCGCCCATCGCCATCCCGGCCATCGCGCTGGGCGTCGGACTGTTCCTCGCCTACACGCGCGGTCCGGTCGTGCTCTACGGCACGCTGTGGATCCTCCTGCTCGCGTACGTGACCATCGAGCTGCCCGCCGCATACCAGCAGCTGCAGGCCTCGTTCCGGGCACTGTCGCCGGAGATGGAGGAAGCGAGCCGCATCCTCGGCGCATCGCGCCTGAGAACGTTGCGCGACGTCACCGCCCCCCTGCTCGGGCCGTCCTTGATCGCCACCTGGTGCTTCGTCTTCGTCGCGGTGGTGCGCGAGCTGTCCGCCGCCGCCATCCTGTTCACCTCGGAGACCAAGGTGCTCTCGGTCCTGATCTTCGACCTCAACGAGAGCGGCGACCTGGCCGCCATCGCGGTGCTCGGCTTGACGATGCTGATCCTCACTTCCACGGTGATTGCGGTGGCCAACCTCGTGCCGGGCCTGCGCGGCGGGCTCCGCCTGAGGAACGCGTGATGCGAGAAACGCAGCCCGTCGCGGAGGCCCTCGCCGAGCGCATCGCGTCGCTGGACGCCGCGCGACTGCCGCCCCAGGTGCGCGAGACCTGCGAACGGCTGCTGATCGACGTGATCGGCCTCTGCGTGGTGGCGCGCGCGACCGATTACGTCCGGGCGGCCCTCTCGGCATGGAGCTCGGACGCCGGACGCGCGACTGCCATCGGACACCCCGGGCAGATCGGCGCCGCCGCGGCTGCCTTCGTCAACGGGACCGCGGCGCACGGAGAGGACTTCGACGACACGTTCGAAGGAGGTCCTGTCCACGCAGGGGCCGTCGTCGTTCCCGCGGTATTGGCAGCGGCCGAGCAGGAGCGCCGGGGCGGCACGTCCGCGCTCCTCGGCATCGCCGTGGGCGTGGAGACGATCTGCCGCTTGAGCCTGGTGGTGCCCAAGGCGGTGCACAAGGCGGGGTTCCACCCGACCGCGGTCTTCGGTGCGCCGGCGGCGGCAGCGGGAGCCGGAGCGGCGATGGGCCTCGAGCCTCGCCAACTCGCCGATGCGCTCGGAGTCGCCGGATCGATGGCCAGCGGCATCATCGAGTACCTCGCCGAAGGCACCTGGACGAAGCGCATGCATCCCGGGTGGGCGGCGCAGTCTGGGCTGCGGGCGGCGCTGCTCGGGCGAGCCGGATTCAGCGGACCGCGCACGGTGCTCGAGGGCGTCCACGGCTTGTACGCTGCCTTCGCGCGCTCGAACGAGGGCAACTACTCCGCTCTGCTCGACGGCTTCGGCGAGCGCTGGCTCATGACCGCGCTGGCCTTCAAGCCCTATCCCTGTGGGACGATGATCCAGCCCTACGTCGACTGCGCCCGACGGCTCGGCAAGCGCGTCGTTCCCAAGGACGTCATCGAGGTCGTTGCCAGCGTCGCCGAGGGCACCGTGCACCGGCTCTGGGAGCCGCTGGCGGAGAAACAGCGCCCGCCAAACGGGTACGCCGCGAAGTTCTCCGCCCCCTGGTGCATCGCGGCGGGGCTGCTGCACGGCAACCTCGGCCTCGACGCGTTCGCGGATGCCGCCGTCGCGGATCCGTCCGTGCGCTCGCTGGCGGCGAAGGTGCGCTACGAGATCGACGCCGCGAATCCCTACCCGTTCGAGTACACCGGCCATCTTCGAGCTCGCGCGACCGGCGGCGCCATGCTCGAGGAACGACAGCCGCACTTGCGCGGGGGCGCCCGCGATCCGCTCACACGCGCGGACATCGAGGAAAAGTTCCGGAGCAACACACGCGCTGGCGGCTGGCCGGACGATCGCATCGCCTCGGCTCTCGCGCTGGCGCGGACTTTGTGGGACGGTGCCGTCGACCTGTCGGTCCTGCGAGGATAGAAGATTCCGCGATGAGCAAAGAGCTTGCCGGCCGGGTGGCCGTCGTCACGGGGGCGGGACGCAACATCGGCCGGGCCATCGCGCTCGCGCTCGCGGAGGCCGGAGCCGCCGTGGCCGTGAACGGCCGCGCCAACCGGGCTGAAGTGGACGCGGTCGTTGCCGAGATCGAATCGCGTGCGGGCAAGGCGCTCGCGGTCATGGCCGACGTGTCCGACGAGACCGCCGTCCAGCGCATGATCGCCGCTGCCGTCGACCGGCTTGGCCGCATCGACATCGTCGTCAACAACGCCGCGATCCGTCCGGAGAAGCCCTTCGACTCCTTGTCGTTGTCCGACTGGCGCGCCGTCCACGGCGTCATCCTCGAGGGGGCCTTCCTCACCGTGAAGGCTGCCCTCCCGCATCTGAAGGCGAGCGGCTCGGGCGCCATCGTCAACATCGGCGGCATGACCGCGTATATCGGCACGAAGAGCCGCGCGCACGTCGTCGCCGCCAAGTCGGGGCTGATCGGATTCACCAAGGCGCTGGCGCACGACCTGGCCGAGTCCGGCATCACCGCGAACTGCGTGGCTCCGGGCCTGATCGACACGGTCCGGGCTCCGGGGACCAAAGCCCCGGAGCATCACAAATCCAGCAAGACCCTCACCGGTCGATTCGGCACCCCGGAGGACGTCGCTGCCGCTGTTCGCTTCCTTGCCGGCCCGACGGCGCGCTACATCACGGGGCAGGTATTGCACGTGAACGGCGGCGCGTATCTTGGATAGCCCCGGCCGCTGCAGGCGGCTTGGGGCTACGCAGGGGAATGATCACTCGGCAGTAGGTCATGAGATCTGTTCTAGAGCATCGAAGTGCCGTCAGGCGACCACCTCCTCGCGCCAGAGACCCAGCGCCTTTTGCACCGGGCGGTCGGAGAAGCTGAACAGCACGGCGTCCTCGCTCGCCTGGTGGCAGACGGCGGTCCAGGACGGCGCGACGAAGATGTCCCGCGGTCCCCAGTCGAAACCCTGGTCGCCCACCAGGGTTCGGCCTCGTCCTTCGGCGACCGCGTAGACGGTGCCGTCGGTCGAGCGGGACGGCTTCCCGCGGTATCCCTTCGGGAGGAGTTGGATGAACGCCGCGATGGTCGGCATCGGGTAACCACCGGTGGCGGGATTCACGTACTGCATCTTCGCGCCGTGGCAGGGGTGGATCGGCCCGTTCCGGGCGAGCTCGCCCAGCGCGGCGCGCGTCCGTTCGTAGGGGTAGTTGAACACGGGCGACGAACGCGACCGGGACGCGTACTCGAGCGGCAGCAAGTTCGCGCCGTACCGGGCGATCGAGTCCCGCTCGGGCCTGGCGACCGGCTGCATCTCCTCTGGATGGCGCTCGCCGAAGCCCGCATCGAAGAAGGCGACGATGGGAATGTCGAGCCCGTCCAGCCAGATCACCGGCTCGGTTCCCGGGTTGCCGTGGTCGTGGAAGGTCCATGAGGGCGTGAGGATGAAGTCGCCCGGGCGCATGGTCGTGCGCTCGCCGTCGACGGCGGTATAGGCGCCGGTGCCTTCCAGCACGAATCGAAGCGCGGACTGCGCGTGGCGGTGGCTGTGCGCAATCTCACCCGGCAGGATGAGCTGCAGGCCGGCGTAGAGCGAGTGGGTGATCGACGAGGCACCGCGCAGGCCCGGGTTCTCCAGCACCAGGACGCGGCGCTCCGCCTCCTTCGCGGTGATGAGCTTTCCCGCTTCCATCAGGTGCTTGCGCGCCGTCTCGTATCGCCAGAGCGCCGGGACGCACGGAGTCCGCGGCCGCTCCGGCACCAGCTCCCCGAGCACTTCCCAGAGCGGCGTCAGGTTCTCGCGGTCGATACGCCGGTAGAACGCTTCGCGTTCTGCTGTCCGTTCGGGTGCGGCGAACATCATGGGATGGAAGCTCCTGTCTGCAAGGCGTGCGCGCCTTCCGGTGCGCGGCGCAAGAAGGAGATGCACAGGGCGGCGAGCGACGCGATCAGCACCGGGACCGCGGCGACGAGGAAGATCTGCCGCGTCGGCCAGCGCAGGGAGAGAAGCAGGCCGCCGATGGCCGGCCCGATGATCGAGCCGATCCTGCCGATGCCGAGGGCCCAGCCCACGCCCGTCGATCGGATCGCGGTGGGATACGAATTCGCCGTCAGCGCGTTGGCGCCGATCTGCCCTCCGACCACGCAGAACCCGGCGCCGAACACGGTGAGCACCAGCGCGCCGATCGAGGTCCCGGTGGTCCCGATCAACAGCACGAATACGCTCGCGGTGAGATAGGTGAGCGCGAGCATGAAGAAGGGCGAATAGCGGTCGAAGAGGCGCCCCAGGAGGAGCGTCCCGACGGTCCCGCCCACCTGGTACATGGCAGTGATCAGCGCCGCCCGGCCAACCGGCACGCCCGAGTCATGGATGATGGTCGGCAGCCAGTTCGTGATGAAGAACAGATCGAGCAGGCTCATGAAGAAGACGACCCAGATGAGCAGCGTGAACGCCGCCCGCCCTTGCGCGAAGAGCTGCCCCACGACGAAGCCTTTCGCCTTGTGCTCCTCCACCGTGAAGCTGGCATCGGCGGAAACGGCGGCGGTCGGGTCGATGCTTGCGAGGGTCCCGGCGACCTTCTCGCCCCTGCCACCCTGCACGACCAGGTAACGGATCGATTCCGGCACCAGCGCCACCAGGAGCGGGAAGATCAGGCAGGGCATCACGCCGCCCAGCACGAACACCGACTTCCAACCCAAGTAGCTGATCAAGCTGGCGGCGGCGACCCCGCCCAGGGCAGCTCCCAGCGAGAAGCCGCAGAACATGATCATCACGGCGGTGGCTCGAATGCGCTTGGGCGTGTACTCGGTCGTGAGGGCGATCGAGTTCGGCATGGCGCCGCCGAGCCCCAGCCCGGTGATGAAGCGCAGCACCATCAGCGATTTCACTGAATCGGCGGTGACGGTGAACAGCGACATCACCCCGAAGAACAGGGTGCAGAACAGGAGCACCGGCCTGCGGCCGAACCGATCGGCGATGGGCCCGAACGCGAGCGCGCCGAGCATGAGCCCGAACAGGCCGGCGGAGAACACCGGCGTCAGCGCGGCCCGATCGATGTGCCAGGAACGGACGATGGCGGGCGCCACGTACCCGATCGCCTGGGTGTCGAATCCGTCGACGAGAACGATCAGGGCGCAGAGCGCGAATACCCTGAGCTGGAATCGGCTCAGCTTCCTGCGATCGATGAACTCCTGGACGTTGACGGTGGCCATCAACGTCCTCCGTCACCGGCCGGATTGCGCAGCGACTCGCGGTCATATCCAGCGACGCGCTGGTACCCCTCGGAGATGGCCTTCAGCTCGTCGATGCCGATCACGTCCTCGATCCGCTGGAAGGGCCGGTCACCGGTGCGGAGGAAGACTTCGCGCAGGATCGCGTCGGGCGGGTTCTTCCGGTTCATCTGCACCACTTTGGCGGTCGCCTCGCGGCGCTTCGCCTCGTATTGCTGGAGCGCCTCGGCCGGGTCGTCGTTCGCCACGAGTGCGTCCGCGAGTGCGCGCGCGTCGAGCATGGCCTGGCCCGCGCCGTTCGAGCCCCGCGGCACCATGGGATGCGCCGCGTCGCCGAGCAGCGTGACCCGCCCTTTCGTCCACCACGGCAGCGGGTCCTGGTCCACCATCGGGAACTCGAGCACCTGGTCCGCGGCGCGGACGAACGCCGGAACGTCGAGCCAGCCGAAATGCCAGTCCTCGAATGCGCCGATGAAGTCCTCCAGCTTGCCCCTCCGGTTCCAGTCGCGTCGTTGGTATCTGGGCGTTTCGATCTCGGCGACCCAGTTGACGAGCTGCCGTCCCTCGGCGTCGATGGTTTCGCGGATCGGGTAGATGACCATCTTGCCATGTGTCAGCCACCCCGCCCGCACCATGCTGGCGCCGGAGAGGAACGGGGGCCACCGCGTGACGCCGCGCCACATGTTCACGCCGGAGTAGAGCGGCTCGCCTTCGCCGGGGTGGAGCTGCTTGCGGATGACCGAGTGGACGCCGTCGCACGCGACCACTACGGTGCCGCGCTGGGGCGCGAGCTCCTCGCCGGTGACGCTGCTCTCGAACAGCGCCGACGCGCCGCTCGAGTCTTGCTCGAACCCGACGCATTTCCATCCGGCGCGGAGGCAATCGTGACCCAGGCGCTGACGGACTGCGTCGAGCAGCACCATCTGCAAGTCGCCGCGGTGGATCGAGAACTGCGGCCAGTCGTATCCGGCCGAGCGTCCCAGCGGCTCGCGGTAGATGAGCTGGCCGAAACGGTTGAAGAAGACAGCCTCGCGGGTCTTCACGGCGACCCGCGCCAGCCCGGTCTCCAGGCCAAGCCGGGCCAGCTCCTTGGTTGCGTGCGGGAGGATGTTGATGCCGACGCCCACCGGCTTGATCTCGGACGACGACTCGAACACCCGCGAGCGGATGCCTGCCTTCTCCAGGGCCAGAGCCAGGGTGAGCCCGCCGATCCCGCCTCCGACGATCACGACTTGCATCGCTCGCTCCCAGCCGCCCCGTCATAGGCATCCGCCGGACGGACCGTCAACCGCCGTCGTTGACGAGCAGCCGCCGCACCGGTAAGCCGGCGGCGGGGTAGACAAATGAAGATCTACGAAGCGATCCGCTCGTCCGCGTCGTTCCGCGTGCGCATCGCGTTGAACTTGAAGGATCTTCCCTACGAGTCGGAGGTTCTCGACTTGCGCGCAGGCGACCACCTCCGGGACGCGTACGCGCGCATCAATCCGCAGCGCGCGGTGCCTGCGCTCGTCGACGGTGAGCGCATGCTCGTGCAGTCGATGGCGATCGTCGAGTACCTGGAGGAGACCCGTCCCGAGCCACCGCTCTTGCCCCGCTCGCCCGCGGAGCGCGCGCGGGTGCGCGCGATCGCCCAGCTCGTCGCCTGCGAGATGCACCCGCTCAACAATCTCAGAGTGCTCGGCTATCTCGAACGGGAGCTACGCCTCTCGGAGCCGGCGCGTGAAGCGTGGTACGCGCACTGGGTGCGCGAGGGGTTCCGCTCGCTCGAGCCCATGCTCGCCGATCGTCAGACCGGACGCTTCTGCCACGGCGACGCTCCGACGGTCGCCGACGTGTTCCTGGTGCCCCAGGTGGTCAACGCGCAGCGCTTCAAGGTCGATCTGGCCGACTTCCCGCGCGCCGTCGGCGTCTTCGAGCGATGCATGAAGCTCCCCGCCTTCGAGCGCGCCCATCCGGCGAAGCATCCGGCCGGGACCTGACCCGACGCCTCACTTCTTCTCGCCGGCCGCGGTCTCCGCCCGCTTCCTCACCAGTGCGTCGGCGTCCTTCCACACGGTGCGATCGACGAGCTGGTCGTAGCTGACCGGCGTCTTGCCCGGCTTGATGCTGCCGAGCTCCTTCTCCACCGCCACCACCGACTCCAGATTCGCGCGCGGGAGCCCGTCGTCCCCCACGGGCCACAGCCCCATCTTCGCGAATCGCGGCAGCGCTTCCTTCGCGATCTTCTCGCTGCGGCCGGTCACCGCCGCGATCTTCGCCACGCGATCGGCGTGCGCGGGATTGAGCGTGTACCGCGTGGCATCGATGATCGCCGCGAGCAGGCGCACGTAGGCGTCGCGCTTCTGGCCGACCCGGGCACGGGTGCTGACCAGCGACAGGTAATGGCTGCGCTGGTTCACGTCCTGGAACGACTGGACAACGACGATCGGACGCCCGAGCTGCTCCTCCAGGACCGGGACGTCATCCTGGTGGAGCACGCCGAGCTTGAGCTGCCCCGCGACCATCGCGGCGCCCACGTTGGTGCTGAGCGCGACGAGCTTCACCCGGTCGAGCTTCAGCCCGCAGGGCCGGATGAGCTGCTCCAGCGCTGCCGCGCGCGCGCCGCCGATCGAGTCGACGCCGACGGACTGGCCGTCGACGTCCTTGCACTTGCTCAGGGCCGGGTCGATGGACCCGAGCAGCCAGTCCGGATTCTGCATCCCGTAGATGGCCACCAGATCCACGCCGCCGTTGGAGATCATCCTCACCACCACCGGCGTGGGCGAGAGCGAGGCGTCGATGTCGCCGGACACCACGGCCTGCGCGGCCGCGGCGCCGGAGTCGAAGGTGCGCACCTCGACCTCCACGCCGTACTTCTTGAAGAAGCCCTCGTCGCGGGCGACATAGGTGACCAGGCTTCCGAACACCGGGGGCACGCCCGGCATCGCGATCTTGAGCTTCTCCTCGGCCAGGGCGGCGCGCCCACAAAGCGCGACCGCGGTCACTGCCAGAAGCCGCATCCGTGTCGTCATCGCTGCGCCTCCTGCCTCGGCTCGAGCCCGTCGCTGACCGGCACGTTCTCCGGCTTGAGCGGCAGGTGCGCCGCCTTCGCTTCGAGCTCCAGCAGCGCGGCGAAATCGCAATCGACGTAGCCGTTGCCGATCAGACCCTGCACGATCTCGCGCACTGCCGCCGCCACCGGCATGGGGACCTCCAGGCTGCGCGCGGCGGCCAGGCCCAGGTCGAGATCCTTGCGCAGCAGCACCGGAGTGAAGGTGGGCGCGAAATCGAGGTTGACGTAGGCCGGGGTCTTGTAGCGCGTGAACGTGGAGCCGAGCACGCTCTTGTTGATGAAATCGAGGAACGCGTGCCGCTGCACGCCGGCCTTCTCGGCGAGCACGGTGATCTCCGCGAGCGACTGGGCGATCACACCGAGGAAGACGTTGTGGCAGATCTTCACCGTGCGGGCGAGCTCACCCTCGCCTACGTAGCTCACCCCTTCGCCCAGCGATTCCAGATAGGGAAGCGCCTCGTCGAAGGCGGCACGGGACCCGGACACCACCAGGCTGAGCCGCCCCGCTTTGACCACCTTGCCGTTGCCGCTCACCGGCGCCGCCAGCAATGCGCAGCCGGCCTCTGCCGCCGCGGCGCGGGCCTTCACCGAGGCCTCCTGTGAGACCGTCGAGCAATCGACCAGGATGCGCGGGGCGCAGCCCGGGCGCGAGAGCACTCCCGACGGCCCGGTCACCACCTCCAGCAAATCCGGGGAAGCCGAGACCATGGTGAAGACGATGTCGCGATCGGCGAGTGCCGCGGGCGAGTCGACGATCCGCGCGCCGCGGGCCGCCAGCGGCTCCGCCTTCGCGCGCGTGCGGTTGTACACCGCCAGGTCGGCGCCCTTCTTGAGAAGACGCTCCGCCATGGGAAAACCCATGCGGCCGATGCCGATCCAGCCGAGCTTGTGCCTCTTCAGATCTGCCATGCGCATCTCCCGGAGCGGACGAGGCTTATACGCTGCGCGCGAGAAGCGGGGCAAGCCCGCGCGGGTCCCCTGACTGCCGGTCAGCGGGAAGCGGTCGTGAGAGCGGCCGACCAGTCCCTGCCCTCGAGGATCTCCTTCAACCGGCGCAGGAACGCGGCCGAGTAGGCGCCATCGAACGCGCGGTGGTCGAAGGACTGCGCCAGGATTCCCACCGGACGGACCGCCACGCTCTCGCCTACCACCACCGGCTTCCTGGTAACCGCGTCGAGGGAAAGGATCGCGACCTGCGGCGGAAGGATGATGGGTGCCGTCAGCAGGGTTCCGAACCGGCCGGAGTTCGAGATGGTGTAGGTGCCCTCGGTGACGTCGTCGGGCCGGAGCTTCCGCGCGCGCGCCTTCTCGGCCAGCTCCTCGATCGCGTGCGCCAGGTCGGGCAGCGATTTCGCGGCGGCATCCTTGACCACTGGGACCATCAGGCCGTCGGCGCCGAGATCGACGGCGATCCCGAGATGGACGCGGCGGTGCACCAAAAGCGCGTCGCCGTCGATCGAGGCGTTGACGAGGGGAAACGACGCGATGGCTTCGCACACCGCTCGGGCGACGAACGGCAGGTACGTGAGCCCGTGCGCCGCGCGCGCCGACTCCACCGCGCGAAAGTCCACCTCGATGGCCTGCAACACATGCGGAATCGTGCGCCACGACAGCGCCATCTGCTCCGCCGTGCGCTTGCGAATGGGTCCCAGCGGCCGCCTCTCGGCGGCTGCGGGCGTCGCACCCTTGCGGCGCTCGACGTGCTCGAGCACGTCGCGCCTGGTGACCCGTCCCTCCGCTCCGGTGCCTTTGATCTCGCTCGCCTGCAGCCCATGCTCGGCGAGCAGCTTGCGCACCACCGGCGAGAGCCGCTCTTCGGTCGCCGCCCCCGCTTCCGCTGCTTCCCCGATGGTCGCGAGCGCCGCGCCCACCTTCACCGTCGTGCCTTCGGAAACCAGGATCGCCGTCAGCACGCCCGAGGCGGGCGCGGGCACCTCCGTTTCCACCTTGTCGGTCGAGACGTCGAACAGCGCCTCGCCCGCCTCGACCCGCTCTCCGACCTGCTTGCGCCAGGCGGTGACAGTCCCTTCGGCGACCGTCTCGCCCAGTTGAGGCATGACCACCTGCATCAGCCGGCGGTCCTCACCACGGTCTGGACGATGCGGTCTACGGTGGGGACCGCGTTGTCCTCGAGCGCGTCGGCGGCCGGCAGCGGTACGTGCGGCGTGGTGATGCGCACCACCGGGCCGTCGAGCTCGTAGAAGCCCTCCTCCGCGACGATGGAGGCGATCTCTGCCCCCCATCCGCACAGGCGCGGGTTCTCCTCCACCGTGTAGAGGCGGCCGGTCTTCCCCGTCTCGGCGAGCAGCGTACGCGTGTCGAGCGGCACCAGCGAGCGCAGGTCGACGACGGTCGCCGAGATGCCGTGCTCGTCCTGCAGCCGCGAAGCAGCCTGCAGCGCGCGCGGCACCATGGCGGCGAGCGCGACCAGGGTGACGTCGCTCCCCTGCCGCAGGACCCTGGCAGTGCCGAGGCGATCCACCAGCTCGCCGTCGGGGACCTCGCCCTTGGTGGCGTAGAGGCCTTTGTGCTCGAAGAAGATCACCGGATCGGGATCGCGCACCGCGGCCGCGAGCAGGCCCTTCACGTCCGCTGGCGTGGACGGGGCCACCACTTTCAGGCCCGGAACGGCCATCGCCCAGTTCTCCACGCTCTGGGAGTGCTGCGCGCCGAAGCGTGACCCGGCGCCGTTGGCGGTGCGGATCACCAGCGGCAAGGAAATCTGGCCCGCGGACATGTAACGGGCCTTGGCGATCTCGTTGGCGATCATGTCCCAGCAGACGGCGAAGAAGTCGGAGAACATGATCTCGGCGATCGGCCGCAGCCCCGTCATTGCCGCTCCCATCGCGGCGCCGATGATCGCCTGCTCGGAGATGGGCGTGTCGCGCACGCGCACGGGGCCGAAGCGCTCGAGAAGCCCGACGGTGCTCTTGAAGACGCCGCCGGCCCCACCCACGTCCTCGCCCAGGAAGACGACGCGGTCGTCGCGCTCCATCTCCTGGGCGATGCCGGCCGCCACCGCCTCGCGATAGGTCAGTTCCGCCACGACGAGCCTCCGTCGTCCCAGAGGTCGCGCTCGATCTCCTCCAGCGGCGCCGGCGGCGACGCCTTGGCCGCTTCGGTGGCCTGGTCCACGCCGCGCTGGGCGGCCTTCTCGATCTCGCGCAGCGCGCCCTCGCCGAAGTCCAGCTCGAGCAGCCGCTCGCGGTAGAGGGTGATCGGGTCCCGCTTCATCCATTCCTCGAGCTCGCCCGGCGGCCGGTACTTGCCGGGGTCGGCGCGGGAATGCCCGCTGTGCCGGTAGGTCTTGGCCTCGATCAGCGAAGGTCCACCGGCCTGGCGCGCCTTGGCGATGGAAGCGCGCGCCACCTGGTACACCGCGTCGGCGTCGTTTCCGTCGACGATCACCGGTTCCAGCCCGTAGGCCCGCGCGCGGTCCGCGGCAGGATGCTCCACCGCGGTGACGCTGCGGATCGGCGTGTACTCCATGTACAGGTTGTTCTCGCAGACGAAGATCACCGGCAGCTTCCAGACCGCGGCCAGGTTGAGCGCCTCGTGGAAGGCGCCGATGTTGGTGGCTCCATCGCCGAAAAAACAGACCGCCACCTGGCCGGTCCCGCGCAGCTGCGCGGACCACGCGGCGCCGGCCGCCACCGGCAGGTTCGCCCCGACGATCGCGTACGAGCCCATCGCCCCGTGCTCGACGCTGGTCAGGTGCATCGAGCCGCCCTTGCCGCGCATCAGCCCGCAGCTGCGGCCCATCAGCTCGCCGAGCACGCCCACCATCGGGGCGCCCCGCGCCATCGTGTGCGCGTGGCCCCGGTAGGTGCAGTAGGTATAGTCGTCCTTCCGCATGGCCACCGCGAACCCGGCCGCCACTGCTTCCTGCCCCAGCGACAGATGGCTGGTGCCCTTGACCAGGTTTTGCAGGAACAGGTCGTACGCGCGCTTCTCCAGCAGCCGGATCTCGAGCTGCGAACGGTAGAGCGCCAGCCGGGTGCTCCGGTCGATCTCGTCTCCGGTCTCAGTAGGCATTGGCGACGAACAGCTCCTTGGCGGGGAACAGGGTGATCACCCTGCAGCCATCCTTCGTGACCACCACTTCTTCCTCGATGCGGGCGGCGGAATGGCCGTCGCTGGCGGGACAGTAGGTCTCGAGCGCGAAGACCATGCCTTCCTGGATCTCGATCGGGCTGTCGAAGGAGACCAGGCGGCTGATGATCGGGCGCTCGTGCAGCGCGAGCCCGAGCCCGTGCCCGAACTGCAGCGCGAAGGCCTCCATCTCGCTGGCGAAGCCGAACTCCTCCGCTTTCGGCCAGAGCGCGGCGATGCGATCGGTGGTCACGCCCGGGCGGACGATCTCGATGGCCGCGTCCATCCACTCGCGCGCCTTGCGGTAGGCATCCCGCTGCGCGTCGGTGGCGCGGCCCACGTTGAAGGTGCGGTAGTAGCAGGTGCGGTACCCGGTGAACGACTGGATGATGTCGAAGAACGCCTGGTCCCCGGGCCGGATGATGCGGTCGGTGAAGTTGTGGGGATGCGGGCTGCAGCGCTCGCCGGCGATGGCGTTGATGCCTTCCACGTCGTCGGAGCCCATCTGGTACAGGGTCTTGTTGGCGAGCGCCACGATGTCACATTCGCGCACGCCGGGCTTCAAGTGCTCGGCGATGACCTGGTAGACGCCGTCCACCATCGCCGCGCTCTGGTTGAGCAGCACGATCTCGTCGATGCTCTTGAGCTGACGCGCGTCGAGCATGGTCTGCTGGCCGTCCCACACCTCCAGGCCGGCCTCCCGCAGCGCAAGGATCAGGGGCAGCTCGGCGATGTCGAGCCCGACTGGCATGCCGGCCACGCCCTGTTCCTTCAGGATGGACTTGATCTCCTCCACGGCGCGCTTGAAGAGACCCGCCTCCGGCGACACCGAGCCGCGCAGGCCCACCATTCCCGCCAGGCAATGGTCGCGCGGCAGCCACGGCGCGTACAGCCGGTGATGCACCGCCGCCGAGCCGAAGTCCCAGAGCCAGGGCTCGCCGTTTCCGGTGAGCAGCGCGTAGCGACACATCTTGTCGCGCGACCACTCGCCGATCACGGTGCTGGTGAGATAGCGGATGTTGTTGTTGTCGAAGCAGAGGATGGAGCCCAGCTTGGAAGCGGCAAGCGCCTGGCGGGCGCGGTTCAAGCGGTAGGCGTGCAGGCGGCGGAAGTCGACCCGCTCCTCGAAGTCCACGGCCGAGTGCCCCGGCGCGGGGATCTGGCGCGCCCAGTTGTATCCGGGCTTGAGCGCCTCGGGAGAGATGACCTGGTCGCGCGAGATCGGTTTCGGCTCGAGGGGTTTGGTGGCCATGATTCCTCCGCTGGGGTGCGGGCGCCGGCGCGGCATTCACTGAACGTTCGCGGGCGGCGCTCCGTCCATCAGCGTCCTCCAGACGTGCTCGCGCAATTGAGCGAACCGCGGCGAGGCCAGCGTCCCTCGGTTGCGCGGGCGCGGAAGGTCGACTGCGACGATCTCCGCCACCCGGCTCGGCCGCCCCTTCAGCACCACCACGCGGTCGCCCATCAGCACGGCCTCTTCGATGGAATGGGTGACGAACACCATCGAGGTGGGCCGCAGCGACCAGAGCCGCAGCAGCTCGAACTGGAGGATTTCGCGAGTCTGCGCGTCGAGGGCGCCGAACGGCTCGTCCATCAGGAGCACGTCCGGATCCAGCGCCAGCGCCCGCGCGAGCCCGCACCGCTGCTGCATGCCGCCCGAGAGCTGGTAGGGGAAGGCGTTCTCGAATCCGTCCAGACCGACCAGGCGGATGAAATGGGGAACACGCTCCCGGATCTCCGCCCGCGGCGTGCCCGCGAGCTTCAGGCCGTAGGCCACGTTTCCGTAGACGGTCTTCCAGGGGAACAGCCCGAAGCCCTGGAACACCATCGCGACCTTGGGGAGCGGCCCTGTCACCATCTTGCCGTCGACGCAGATCTCGCCTTCGCTGGCGGGGATCAATCCGTCGAGGCAGCGCAGGAACGTGGTCTTGCCACAGCCCGAAGGCCCGACCAGCATCAGGATCTCGCGCCGCCCGACGGTGAGGTTGATGTCGCGGAAGACCTCCAGGCCGTCGTAGCGCCTTCCGGCTCCGGTGACCGTGATGCGCGGGGTTTCCATCCGGCCGCTACTTCCGCTCCACGGGCTGCCTCGCCCAGTAGTCCGCCGATTCCCTGGTGCGCGCCAGGGCATCCGCCGTCTCGGTGCCGGGCGCCATCGAGGCGGAGGTGCCCGCCAGCACTTGATGATGCTCGATGTTCAGCGTCTTGAGCCAGCGCTGCTGGCCCATGGTGATGGCGACGAAGTACCCGAGCTCGACCAGCTCCGGTTCGGTGAACTGGGCGTGCAGCCGCGCCCAGAGCGCGTCGTCGGTGGGCAGGTCCCAGGTGATGGCCTCGGTGTACGCCAGCGCGGCCTTCTCGCGGGGCGTGAACCGGGTCGAAGTCTCGAACTCGATCAGATCCAGGTACTGGTCCTCCACCAGGCCCGCGCGTGCCGCCTTCATCGACCGCTGGTTGCCGCAGTACTCGCACTTCACCGTCTTCGAGACGTAGACGCGGCACAGCTCCTTGAGCGCGTGATCAAGGACGCCGCCGTGGAAGACGTCGCGCCAGGTGTTGGCGAACGACCAGAACGTGGCGGGCACGTGGGCCCGGATCGCCTGGCTCTCCGGCCGCGGAGTGCCCTCCCGCCGGCAGCGCTCGAGCTCCTCGCGCATCTTCGGATCCGCGACCGTCTCCGGGTCCACGTATGAAATCCGTTGCTTCGCCAAGCGCCACCTCTTGATCTCGATTGCCGGGTGACCATACATGGGCGTCCAATTACCGATCAAGGACCCGGACCCGGAGGCGCAAGGATGACGACTCCTGCGAAGATCGCGTGCTGGTCGCTGGTCATCTGCCTGTCTGCCGGCGCCGCCTGGAGCGCGGGTGAGGCGCCGGTCGAGCGCTTGTCGATGGCCGTCCCCGGCGTTCCGCCAGTCTTCTCGGGCCTGGTCGCGTTCGTCGCCAAGGACCAAGGGTTCTTCAAGAAGCACGGCGTGGAGGTGGAGGTGAGGCCCTTCGATTCCGGCGCCGCCGCCGCGCAAGCCGTGGTCGCGGGCGGCGTCGATCTCTCGCTCTCGCCGACGCCGGTGATCGTCCGCATGGTCTCCAACGCCAACGTCGATCTGGTGGGCATCTACGGCATGGAGCACCCCGACTGGCTGCTCGGGTCGGCGGACCCCGCGAAGGTGAAATGCGCCGACCTCAAGGGCGAGGCGGTGGGCGTGGACGCGGTGGGCGGCGCCCGCGCCGTCGCGCTGGGAGAGCTCCTGCGGCCCTGCGGGCTCAAGGTCGAGGATGTGAAGCTGGTGAGCCTGAGCTCGAACGTGGGAGCGGCCATCGTCGGC
The DNA here is from genome assembly GCA_035635635.1 of Myxococcales bacterium. GTDB lineage: Bacteria > Myxococcota > Myxococcia > Myxococcales > 40CM-4-68-19 > 40CM-4-68-19. Next base: position 29,659 of record DASQAS010000210.1, read on the forward strand.
GGTCAGATCAAGTTCGGCGTGCTGCACATCGACGACGTCCCGGTGCTCGAGGAGCAGATGGGCAAGCCCATCGCCGTGGTCGCCTCGATCCGGGAGATCAATCCGCTCGGCCACTACAACCTGATCGTCGTCACCCGGGAACGCCTGAAGCAGAAGCGCGACGCGTACGTGCGCGCGCTGGCCGGAATCGTCGAGGCGGGCAAGTTCATGGTCGACCCGCGCAACGCCGATCGCGTGGCCCAGATCGCCACCGTCACCGGCCGCACAGCGAAGCTGGCCGGCGAGATCCTCCCGAGGCTGCACAAGATCGAGTTCTGGCCGGCGGGCAGCGACGGGCTCGCCCGGGCCAACATCGAGAACGTGGTGAAGGTGGAGAAGCAGCTGGGCGGCATCAAGCCCGACAAGACGCCGGTGACCTACGAGCGGCTGGTCGACGGCACCGTCTGGAAGGACGCCAACGCGCTGGTGAAGTAGAGGGATGATGAGCTCCGATTCCCGTTGGGTACGCTGGGCGACGGTCGCGGTCAGCGTCCTCTTCGGGGTCGCCCTGTGGGAGTTCGGCACTCGCGGCATGAACCCGGCGGTGATGTCGCCCTTTTCGGCGACCGTGCTCCGGCTGGTGGAGATGATCCGGAGCGGCGAGCTGGGCGCCGGCGCCGCGCAGTCGTTGGCCCTCTTCCTCACCGGCTTGTCCGCCGCAGTTCTGACGGCGCTTCCGCTGGGGCTCCTCCTCGCCCGGGTCCGCCTGCTGCGGGTGGCGTTCGACGACTACATCGCCCTGGTCTACGCCATGCCGATGGTCGCGCTGATCCCCTTCATCCTCTCGATCTTCGGGCTCGACTTCCAAGCCAAGGCGCTGGTGGTCTTCCTCTTCTGTTTCTTCCCCGTCCTCTACAACACGGTGGAAGGCGCGCGCAGCATCGACCCCGAGCTGATCGAGGTGGCGCGCTCGTTCCGCTCCAGCGAATGGGCCGTCTGGCGCGACGTCATGATCCCCGGCGCCTTTCCCTATGCGATGACCGGGGTCCGGCAGGCCATCGGCCGTGGCCTGGTGGGGATGGTGGCAGCCGAGTTCTTCCTCAGCGCCAGCGGCCTCGGACAGCTCCTGATGATCTCGGCGCGCAACTTCGATACCGCGGGCCTGTTCGGCCTGGTGCTGATCATCACGCTGCTCGGGACCGGGCTGATGGCCCTCGGCCAGGCGCTCGAGAATCGCTTCACCGCCTGGCGCGGAGTCGGGCGATGATCCGCGAACAGGCAGCCGGATCGGGTCGCGCGGTCGCTCTGGTTGGCCGCGCGCGATCCGGTGACGCTGGCCCGCGGGGCCGTTGGGCCCGCGTCGCAAACGCGACGCTGCCCTTGAAGGTCGCCGGAGGCATCTTCCTGCTCGGCATCTCGGAGCTCGCCGTGCGGCTGTTCGCGCCGGCCTACGTGAGCCGGCCCAGCGGAGTCTTCCGCGTGCTGCCGCAAACCATCTCGAACCCTGCCGTGCTGAGCGGGGCCGCGACGACCTTGGGCGCGGTGCTCGAGGGCACCGTTCTGGCGCTGATCTCGGGAACGGTGATCGGGCTCTTGATGGGCCGCATCAAGCTCGTCGACCGGTTGCTCCGTCTCTACGTCGACGGGCTCTCCGCCATGCCGATGGTGGCCATCGTGCCCCTCTTCACCATCTGGCTCGGGTTCACCTCCTGGGCGCGCCTGGCGACGGTGGTGTTCGCGGCGTTCTTTCCCATCGCCATCAACATGAGCAGCGGCGCGCGGTCCGTCCCGCAGGGCTACCTCGAAGTGGCCCGCTCCTGCGGCGCTTCTCCCTGGCACATCCTCTTCGGCGTCACGCTGCCGGCCTCGATGCCTTATCTCTTGTCCGGCATCCGGCTCGCGTTGGGACGGGCGCTGGTGGGAGCGGTGGTCGCCGAGTTCTACCTCGCGGTCGACGGACTGGGATACTTCATCCTCTTCCAGACCCGCACGTTCCATCACAACGAGGCGTTCGTGGCGGTGCTGCTCCTGGCACTGGTGGCGGTCAGCGTCGACGCTCTGATCAACTGGAGCATCCGCCGCTACATGCCCTGGTATCGAACGGGCGAGAGGACGAGATGAGCCATCGGAACCGATCGGCGCGGATTGCCGCGGTACAGCCGGCGTCGCTCTCGGGCGGCGAGGAGCACCGCAACGCGGCGCAGGCCTGCGCCTTCATCGACGAGGCGGCGGCGGCCGGCGCGACCTACGTCGTGTTTCCCGAGGGGTACCCGGGGCCCTACTCGGGCCCGATGGAGAACGACGCGCTGGAGCGCGTGCGCGAACGGGCCCGCGCCCGGCGCGTGTGGGTGAGCGCCGGCCGTCTGGAGCAGGGAGCGCTTCCGGACACGTACCAGATCGCGCATCTGCTCATCGATGACCAGGGAGAGATCCGCGCGCGGTACCGCCGCGTCCAGCCGAACCACCCGGTGTTCAACGCGTACCTCATGGGCGGTCGCCATCACGTGCTGCCCGGCGACGAGCTGATCACCGTCGACGCGCCGTTCGGGCGCATCGGGCTGCTCATCTGCTCCGAGCTGTTCGTCCCCGAGCTCTCGCGCATCCTCATGCTGCGCGGGGCGGACCTGATCGTCGCCCCGGGAGGAGGCGTCCATGGTCCGACGCGCACGCGCCTTCAAGAGACCTGGCGCGCCGTGGCGCGCGCCCGCGCCGCGGAAAACCTGCTCTACGTGGTGGTGACGCAGAACCTCTTCGGCGGCTCGCGCCAGGGCCGCGGCTGCATCGCCTCCCCCGAGCGGATGCTCGCGCAGCGGGACGATGCGGGTCTGATCGTCGCCGATCTCGATCTGGCGCGGCTGGACGCGCTGCGATCGCGCTACTACGACGAGGAGATCCTTTCGCCGCCTGGATCTGGAGACGACGTCTACGGCTGCCGGCCTGGACAGTCGCACGACCGGAGGCCCGAGCTGTACGGGGAGCTGACCCGGCCGCAGGCGGACGCTTTCGAGTACCACTACGAGCGCCGCGGCCTCGAGACGTGGCGGGCTGAGTACGACAAGATCAAAGGAGGAAACCATGAGCGCTGAACCGCAGAGCCGCGTCCAGATCGCTGCGAGCCACTGGCGCCCGCGCTTCGTCGCGAACGGAATCGACGTCAATGACTTCGACAAGCTGGTCGCCGGGACCCCGGAATGGAAGGACTGGGCGCCCGCGTGGCGGCGGATGGGAGACGTCCATCTCGGCCTCGCCGAAGAGGCGGCGCGCGCGGGACGCATGGTCAGCGCGGCCGAGGCGTGGCAACGCGCGGCGTGGTGCTATCACCTCGGCAAGTTCCTCTGGTTCGAGGATGCTGGGCTGCACGTTCGCCTGAGCGAGCTGACGGTCAGCACGTACGCCCGGGCGCTCCTCCACCTCGATCCTCCCGGCGAGCGCGTGGAGGTGCCGTTCGAGGGCACGGTGATCCCCGGTATCCTGCGCCGTCCCCGGGGGGCGGCGAAGCTGCCGCTGGTGCTGCTCGTGCCGGGGCTCGACTCCGTGAAGGAGGAGCTCTTCGCCATCGAGAACGACTTCTTGCGCCGCGGGATGGCGACGCTGGCCGTCGACGGCCCCGGCCAGGGCGAGAACGCGCCGCGCTTTCCCATCCGGCCAGACTGGGCGTCGGTGGTGGGACCGCTGCTCGACGGGCTGCGCGGGCGCCGGGACGTCAATCTCGACAAGGTGGGCCTGATGGGCATCAGCATGGGCGGGATCTACGGGCCGCGCGCCGCCACTTCCGAAAAGCGCCTCCGCGCGGTGATCGCGCTGGCGGGCCCCTACGATCTGTCCGAGTGCTGGGCCGCGCTGAACCCGCTGACCCGCGGCGGGTACGTCTTCTACACGAAGTCGCGCGACGAGGAGGAGGCCTTCCAGAAGGCGAGGATGCTCACGCTGCGCGGAGTGCTGGACAAGGTCACCTGTCCGCTGCTGGTGATCCACGGCAAGCTGGATCGCCTCTTCCCGCCGGAGCAGGCGGAGCGCATCGCGCGCGAGGCGCCCCGGGCGACGCTGCTCATGTACGCGGATGGCAATCACGTCTGCAACAACATCGCGTACAAGTACCGGCCGGCGATGGCGGACTGGATGGCGGAGCAGCTTCGTTAGCTCACGAGCAGGGCGGCGCGGCCCGGGATCCGGTTCTCGCGCAGCAGCCGGTGAGCCGTCTCCGCCTCCTCGAGCGGAAAGGTCCGGGTGACCACCGCCCGCAGCCGCTTTTGCCGCAAGAGTTCCAGCGTCTGGGCCAACTCGGCGAGCGAGACGTAGCGCGAGCCGTGGATCTCCAGCATCTTGCGCAGCATCAACCCGGGATCGACGCGGAAGGTGGGGTCCTCGCCGAAGACGGCCTTCGGCCGGTTGCCGAGGATGACGAGGCGTCCGCCGGGCGCCAGCGAGCGGATGCAGGCCTCCAGAGTGGCGGAGGTCGCCACCAGGTCGATGGCGCAATCCACGCCGCGGCCCGCGGTCGCGGCCAGAACCTGCCCGGACAGCTCGCCGCTCCTCGCGTCGATGACCGCGTCGGCGCCCAGGGACTTCATCAGCTCCAGCTTTTCGTCGGTGACGTCCGCGCCCAGCGCCCAGCCGCCGCAGAGCCGGGCCATCTGCAGGGCGTGGATGCCGACTCCGCCGCCGCCCCCCACGACGAGGACCAGATCGCCCGGACCGATCTTTCCTTCCTCGCGGCAGGCGTGCAGCGGCGTGGCCAGCGCGTCGGTGGCGACCGCGGCGTCGAGATCGGCCACTCCCTCGGGGATGGGGCAGAGGTTGAGCGCCGGCAGCGCGAGGTATTCGGCGTATCCCCCGTCCGTGGCCATGCCGACGTAGCCTTGGAAGTTCTTGCACAGCGTCTCCCGGCCGCTGCGGCAGAAGGAGCAGGCCTTGCAGGTGAGGTAGAAGTGGCAGGCCACGCGATCGCCCGGCTTGACGTTCCGCACTTGCGATCCGACCTCCGCGACCACTCCCGCCACCTCGTGTCCGGGGATGCGCGGGTACGCCGTGACGAGGCCCGGATTGGCCGTCATGATGACCACAGTCAGGCCGGCCCCGGCGACGCGCACGCGCACCAGCGCATCACCCGGTCCGATGGAGGGAACCGGGACCTCTTCCAGACGCAGCGCCCCACCGAGTTGGTGCAACACCATGGCCTTCATCCGCCGCCCTTTACGCCGTGCAGACGATCGCCGCAATCCTTGACGCGGCGAAGCCGCGGCGCGTACAAGGCCGAAAGTCCACTCGCGGGGGGAGACCAGCATGCTCCGATCACGGCGCAGTCTGATGCTTGGGACGGTGCTTGCGTCCGCATCGTTGGCGATCGCCAGGGCGCTGGCGCAGCAACCGGCCGCGCAGCAACCGCCGGCCCAGCCTGCGGAGGCGGGCCGGCCCGACAAGCTGCTCGAGGACCTGGTGGCGGCGAACAAGATCCTCGTCGACCAGGGCGTGCTCGACGGGTACGGCCACGTCAGCGTCCGTTCTCCGACCAACCCGGAACGGTTCTGGATGGCGAGGTCGGTGGCGCCGGAGCTGGTCACCACGGCGGACCTGCTCGAGCACGACCTCGACGGCAATGCCAAGGACGCGCCGAAGGACGCCAAGCTCTTCCTGGAGCGGTTCATCCACGCCGGCATCTACCGGGCGCGTCCGGACGTGAAGGCGGTAGTGCACAACCACGCGCCCTCGCTGATTCCGTTCGGGGTCACGGGAGTGCCGCTGCGACCGCTGTACCACATGAGCGCTTTTCTCGGCTCCGGCGTCCCCGTGTTCGACATCCACGCGACCGCCGGGGCCACCGACATGCTGGTGAAGACCACCCCGCTGGGAAAGGCGCTGGCGCAGTCGCTCGGCTCGCACTCGGTGGTGCTGATGCGCGGCCACGGAGCGGTGGTGGTGGGTCCGGACCTTCCCCATGCCGTCTTCCGCAGCGTCTACAGCGAGGTCAATGCCCGCCTGCAGGCGCAAGCGATGGCGTTGGGCAGCAAGGTGACGTACCTCGACGCCGAGGAAGCGCGCCTCGCCGAGACTTCCATGGCGGGAACGCTCTCCCGCCCCTGGGAGCTGTGGCGCAAGAAGGCGATGGGCAAATAGTCGCCCCCGGCCTCGAGCCTTCAGAACACGAGCGCCCACTGCATCAGGATGGATTTCTGCGCAGGCGAGGAGAGGAGCGTGTTGATCGGCCGCCGGGTGGTGCTCGGCGGGATCGGATCGAGCGAAGCCGGCACGTAGCCTGCCGTCGCCGCAGTGATGCTCTGGGGACCCCACCCCGACATCCCGTGGTTCACCGAGAACTCGATCATCAAGTGGTTCAGGGTCCTGTTGATGTAGAAATCGAGACCCGTGCGGAAGTTGCGGCTGTCCGTCGTGTGCGCCTGGTTGCACTGCGGACCGGTCGACTCCCCCGCGATCGGCACGCAATCGTCGGAGCTGAAATACTCGTACGAGGCGTACGGCCTGATCCAATTCCACCGGTAGCCCAGGTCGGCGCCAAAGCCCCAGCCCGAGTCCCTCGAGCCCGTGCCCATCTTGTGCCGGTAGCCGATCAGGCTGGCGACGACCTCGGTCTCCTCGCTGAACGGATACTCGAAGAACGCCGTGCTCGAAGCCGTCCGGAAGTCCGAGACTCCCTTGTTCACCCGCACGGCGTTGGACTGCCAGCCGCCCGCGAGCGAGAGGCTGAGCAGCGGCACTTTGGAGAAGTAGAGGGCCTCGTAGCTGAATCCGCCCTCCTGGCTTCCGAGGAAGTTGAACTGAACGATGCCGGCGAGCAGCGGAACGCTGTTCGGGTTGAGACCCGGATCGGTCGCGGCCGCCCCCTGACCGGCCCGCACGCCCTCGAACACGCCACCGCGGAAACCGATCTTCTTCTCGAGGGCCCAACCGCGGACCTCCAACCCGATGCTGCGGTTGGCGTTGAAGTTGTTCGCGTTGAACCCGCGGATCAAGTCGGGATGTCCGTCGATGGTGAAGTTGTTGTTGACGTTGGTGATGGTGCCGCGGCTGGAGGGCACGCGGAGGATCCCAGCCTCGATCAGGAGTACGTCATTTCCGGTCGAACCGGTCGGCGCCCAGGCGGCCACCGCGTCCTGGAAGATCATCCGGCTGGTGAAGTTCGCGAACTTGCCGAAGTTCGTGTTCTCGACCTGGATGAAGAACCAGAAGTACCTGGTGATGTCGCCGTTGAAGACGAGGCGCGTGCGGCGCATGAAGATGTCCGTGGACCAGGCGGTGCCGTCGGGCGTGCCGTTCTCGTTGAAGAGTGCGTGGGTCTGGACGTTGATGCCAAAGTTCACGTTCACGCCCTCGACGGGTATCGGGATCTTGACGGCGTGGGCGGCGAACGGCGCGACAGAGAAGGAAATAAGAAGACAGGCCTTCCAGGAAGCCCTCATTGCCCATCCTTTCTCTCTATGCTGCGGCGCTGCGGCGAAACGTTGAGCGAAGGGAGGCTGCTGACGAATCTCGAAACCGAACCGCGCCGCAATCTACGAAATCGATCTGCTCTATTGCAAATCGGGGGGGCGCGAGGGAACCGAGCTGCGGGAGCTCATCTCCGGGCCTCGTCGATGCCGTTGCGCGTCAGGCCGAAGGGAAGACGTTCATTTCCTTCGCCTCGGGCTAGCGGAACGGCATCGATTTCGGCAAGCGTTTCGGTCGCTTCCGGCTTTCATCGCCGCAGAGACCTCGTGCGACGACTCGCTGCATCATGCCCGGCCTTGCTATCCTACCTACGACGCGCTGGGCTCAATCGGAGCTGACCGCGCCGCCAGCCAGCACCGCGTGGGGTACCACCGAGAGGCGCGCGCTGAACTCGACGGCCACGTGCCTGCCCGCCGCCGGCAATGAGACCGCGAATTGCTCCAGATCGAGCGAAAGGAAAGCGACGGCCCGCAGCTGATCGCCGGCCCGGACGATCTCCACTGGCACTTCGAGGGGTCGGGTGATCCCGTGCGCGGTGATCGTCCCTTCGAACCTGCCGGCCTGGAGGATGCCCTCTACATCCACCAATGGATACCGGTCGGACTCGAAGGCTGCCCGCAGCAGGGAATCGAAGTTGCCTCGACCCGAGTCGAAGGATTCCACGGGCACCTGGAGCTGGACCTGCACGCGGTCGGCGTCGAGACGTTTCGCCGTCCATCGCAAGGAGCCGGAGCGGGCGGAGATCAGTTCCGCGCCCGTACTCATCCTGAGCGTGACGAGAGCGTGGTCGCTCTCCTTTCCGAGAGCGGCGCTACCCAGAGCCAG
>DASQAS010000211.1:0-21715 GCA_035635635.1 Myxococcales bacterium
AGCGCCGCGGCCGCATAGAGCAGCCGCTCCGCTCCCGGGGCCGCCCCGTCCATGAGCGCCTTTGCCACGTCCGCAAGCCGGGTGGAGCCGGTCGCGCCGAAGGCCAGGGCCGCTCCGTAGAGGAAGAGCGCCGAGGCGAAGCTGCCGAGGATGAAATACTTGAACGCGGCCTCCGCGGGCCGCTTTCCGCGGCGCAGATATGCGCAGAGGGCGTAGACGGCGAGCGACATCACCTCCAGCGAGAGGAAGACGACGATCAGATCGGTCGCCTGGGCGAGCAGGCACATTCCAGCGGCCGAGAACAGCGACAGCGCGTAGAACTCTCCGCGGGTCGCCCGCAGCGCCTCGAGATACGAGAACGCCACGATGCTCGAGAGCAACAGGGCCGCGCACACCACCGCGGCGATCACACGCCCAAACCCGTCGCTCACCGCCGCTCCGCCGAACAGCGGGACCGCGGGGTCTCCCATCTGGGCCACCGCGGCCCAGAGACCAGCTGCCGCGAACGCCGCCGTCACCCAGGCCTGGTAGCGGCGGTCGGGCTGCGCTTCCGGCGTCTCGGGTTTCGAATCGGCTCCCGGTGGCAAGCTGCGCACGGCCGCTTCCGAGGCACCCGTGGACGGCCCGAGCACCTTGGGCCGCACACCGCGCAGGAAGACCTCGCTGGTGAGCACCAGGAGCGCGCCCATCGAGAGGATCAGCGCGGGGAGGATGCCAGAGAGATCACTCGGGTCGAAGCTCATCGCTCGACCTCCGCCTTGCGCACCGCCGGCTGTGCGCGGCTCACCCGCTGCACGAAGGCGTCCACCGGCTCGCGGACGGCCGTCAGGAAAGGCTGGGGCACGAAGCCGAGGAAGAGAATGGCGACGATCAGCGGCACCAGCGTGAACCACTCGCGCACGGTCAGGTCCGGCATCCCGTGCCCCGCGGCCTTGCGCGGCGGGCCGAAGAAGACGCGCTGGTACATCCAGAGCATGTAGACGGCGCTCAGGATGACCCCGATGGTCGCCACCACGGCCAACGCCTTCGCGCCGGCGATCACGCGCGAGCTGAACGTTCCGATCAGCACCAGGAACTCGCCGACGAAGCCGTTGGTCGCCGGCAGGCCGATCGACGACAGCATCACGATCATGAACGTGGCCGCGATCGCCGGAGTCACTCCGGCCAGGCCCCCGTAGGCGGCCAGGTCGCGCGTGTGCGTCCGCTCGTAGAGCAGGCCCACCAGGAGGAACAGGGCGCCCGTGGAGATGCCGTGGTTCACCATCTGCAGCACGGCCCCGCTCACCGCCTCCGGCGTCAGCGCGGAGAGCCCGAGCATGACGAATCCGAGGTGCGCGACCGACGAGTACGCGATCAGACGTTTCAGGTCCGTCTGCGCCATGCACATCAAGGAGCCGTAGACGATCCCGATCACGCCCAGGATCGCGATGTTCGGCGCCCAGGCCAGCGCCGCCTGCGGAAACAGTGGCATCGCGTACCGGATGAAGCCGAAGGTCCCCATCTTCAGCATCACGCCGGCGAGGATGATCGAGCCCCCCGCGGGCGCCTCGGTGTGCGCGTCCGGCAGCCAGGTGTGGAGCGGCCAGACCGGCACCTTGATGGCGAACGCCAGGGCGAAGGCGAGGAAGAGCCACTTTTGCGTGGAGGGATCCGGCAGGCCCGCGTTGAGCAGGTCGACATAGTCGAAGCTCTTCCGGCCCGCGTTGCTCCAGAGCCAGAAGATGGCCAGCAGCATCAGCACCGAGCCGGTGAACGTGAAGAGGAAGAATTTCACGGCCGCATAGATGCGCCGATCGCTGCCCCACATCCCGATCAAGAGGTACATCGGGATCAGCATCGCTTCCCAGAAGACGTAGAAGAGCACCAGGTCGAGGGACGCGAGCGTGCCCAGCATCGCGGTCTCGAGCAGCAGCAGCGAGATGCAGTACATCTGTACCCGCTGCTGGATGTACTTCCACGAGCTGAGCACCACGATCGGCCCCAGGAACGTGGTGAGCAGGAACAGCAGCAGCGCCACCCCGTCGAGCCCGACGTGGTAGCTGAAGCCCAGCGTCGGCGCCCACTCCGTCCGCTGCTCGAAAGCGTAGCGCCCTGCCCCGGCGCGGAAGCCCGTCCAGAGCGGGATCGAGAGCACGAACGTGGCCAAGCTGAAGAGGAACGCGACCCCCTTGTGCTGTCCGCCTTCGCCGCGCGGCAGCAGCAGGACCAGGAACGCCCCGGCCACGGGCAGGAAGGTGACGAGCGTGAGCAGATGCGATTCCAGCCAGGTCATCCGCCCCTCACCAGGAAGACATAGAGCAGCGCGGCCACGCCCAGGGCGGTGACCGCCGCGTAGCGCTGCACGTCGCCGTTCTGGAAGCGCCGGGCCATCGCGCCCACCCAGGCCACCAGCGCCGGGATGCCGTTGACGAAGAGCCCGTCGATGATGGTCGCGTCGATCACGCGCCAGGCGCCGTGGGCCAGCGCCCAGAGCGGGCGCACGACGGCGCGGCCGTAGAACTCGTCGACGTAGAGCTTGTTCGCGAGCGCGACCCTGACGCCCCGGAGCTTCTCGCTCAGCAGGGCATCTCCGGCCAGGCCGCGCTTGAAGAAGAGCGCATACGAGCAGGCCCATCCCGCCCAGCCGACGAGGAGCGCGATGGCGAACCCTGGCAGGGCCGAGAATTCCTCCGGCGCCCCGCCGCGCGGCCTCGCGAAGACGCCTTCGGTGAAGTGCTCCCAGCTCCAGCGCTCCAGGAAGGACCCGTGCACCCAGGAGGGCGGCAATGCCAGGACGAGCCCGATCACCGCGAGCCCGGAGAGAATCCAGAGCGGGACCGTCATCACCGCCGGGCTCTCGTGCGGGTGCACGTCCTCCGGCCCGCGGTACTCGCCCGAGAAGGTGAGGAAGTAGCAGCGCCACATGTAGAAGCTGGTGAGGAAGGCCGAGAACGATCCGATCAGGTAGATGAGCGGCCCCAGCCAGGTGAGGTGGACGTTGCCGCGCGGCGTGAGTGTGAGGAAGCTGAACGCCTTGGTGTGCAGCGCCTGCGCCAGGATCTCGTCCTTCGAGAAGAACCCCGAGAAGGGCAGGATGCCGGTGATGGCGACGGTCGCGATCAGGAAGGTGGTCCGGGTGGACGGCATGTATTTGCGCAGCCCGCCCATTCGCACCATGTCTTGCTCGCCGTGGAGGCCGTGCATCACCGCGCCGGCGCAAAGGAACAGGCAGGCCTTGAAGAACGCGTGCGTGATCAGGTGCTGCGTGCCTGCGAAGAACGCGCCCACGCCGACGCCGATGAACATGTACCCGAGCTGCGAGACCGTCGAGTACGCCAGCACCTTCTTGATGTCGTTCTGCGAGGTGGCGATCAGCGCCGAGACCAGCGCGGTCAGCGCGCCCACGCTGGCGACCACTGCCAGGATGCCCGGCGCCATCACGTAGAGGGGCGAGAGCCGCGCCACCATGTACACGCCGGCCGTGACCATGGTGGCGGCGTGGATCAGGGCGGAGACGGGCGTGGGTCCCGCCATCGCGTCCGGCAACCAGATGTACAGCGGGATCTGCGCGCTCTTGCCGGTGGCGCCGATGAAGAGGCAGAGGGTGGCCAGCGAGGCGACCGAGAGCGGCACCACGGTGGCGTTGATCTGCGAGAAGGCGACGCTGCCGATCTGCGTGAAGAGGATGAAGATGCCGATCAAGAAGCCGGCGTCCCCGATCCGGTTGACCACGAAGGCCTTCCGCCCGGCGTAGGCCTTCTGCTCGTCGGTGAACCAGAACCCGATCAACAGGTAGCTGCAGAGCCCCACGCCCTCCCAGCCGACGAACATCGCCACCAGGTTGTCGCCCAGGATCAGCGTGAGCATCGCGGCGATGAACAGGTTCAGATAGGCGAAGTACCGCCAGTACGCGGGGTCCTCGTCGATGTAGCCGACCGAGTAGACATGGATGAGGAAGCCGACGCCCGTCACCACCAGCGTCAGCGCCCCGGAGAGCCGGTCGAAGGTGAACCCCATGTCCACGCGCAGCGAGCCCGCCGAGAACCAGTGGAACGCCGTCTGGTGGAAGAGCTGGGTGGTCTCGTCCAGCCCGAAGAACGCGCGCAACCCCACCATGAACGAGAGCAGCACCGCCAGGAGCGCCACGGCGTAGAGCCAGCCCTTGGGCAGCCATTTCCCGACCAGCCCACAGGTCACGGCCCCGAGCAGGGGCAAGAGCGGAAGGAGGTGCAGCCAGGAGACTTCCATCGGAACCTTCTAGAGCTTGAGCGTGTCGAACTCGTCGACGTTCACGGAGATGCGGGTACGGAACACGGCGAGGACGATCGCCAGCCCCACCGCCGCCTCGGCGGCCGCGGTGGCGATCACGAAGAAGACGGCCGCGTGGCCGGAGAGGAAGGTGCCCATCGGCGAGTTGGGCACCAGCGGGAACCGCGAGAAGGCCAAAAACGTGAGGTTCACTGCGTTGAGCATCAGCTCGATGCTCATCAGGACGATGATGGCGTTGCGCCGCAGCACCACGCCCGCGGCCCCCAGCGCGAAGAGCAGCGCCGCGAGCACGAGGTAGTGCTGCGCCTGGTGGGCGTGGAAGAAGTCCATCAGATCCTCCCCTTCGCGACCACCACGGCCGCCACCACCGCCACCAGGAGCAAGAGGGAGGTCAGCTCGAACGGCAGGATCGACGCCAGATAGAGGGTCCGCCCGACGGCCTTCGCGCCTCCGAACCCGGCGATGAGCACGGCGTTGTCCACGCGCCGGTCGCCCTGCATCAGGACACCCTGCGGATACGCGGGGCCCAGCGCCTTCCAGGCGATCACGCCTACCGCCAGGACCACCGCGGCCAGGCCCAGGCCCTTCCAGACCGTGAGCCGCTTCTCCCCCAACTCCGCTTCTTTCAGGTTGAGCAGCATGATCACGAACACGAACAGCACCATCACGGCGCCGGCGTAGACCAGGATCTGGAGGATTGCGATCAGGTGCGCGCCGAGGAGCACGTAGATGCCGGAGAGAAAGAAGAAGCAACCCACCAGCGAGAGCGCCCCGTAGATGGGGTTGCGGCGGAAGATCACCTGGGCGCCTGCGACCAGCACGCCGATGGCGAAGAGATAGAAGAGGACCGCCTCGGCCACGTCAGCCTCGCACCAGCGCGTCGAAGTCGGCGCGGAATTTTTCGATGAAGCTCTTGGCCGGCATGGCCGCGCCGTCCGCCAGGGCGCAGATGGTCTTCGTCTCCATCTGACGCGCAATCTGGTGGACGTTGTCCACGTCCTGCTTCTCGCCCTTGCCGGCGACGATCTTGTCGAGCAGGCGCGAGAGCCAGGCGGTCCCCTCGCGGCAGGGCGTGCACTGGCCGCAGCTCTCGTGCGCAAAGAAGCGCATCACGTTCGCGAGGGCGTGCGCCATGTTGACCGACTGGTCGAAATAGACCACGGCCCCCGAGCCGGCCATGGTCTTCTTGGCCTTGAGCGTGTCGTAGTCGCTGGGCCAGTCCGCCTCGGCGGCGGTCATGATCGCCGACGAGGCTCCGCCGGGGATGATCGCCTTCAAGGTGGAGCCTTCCCGCATGCCCCCGCAGTATTCGTCGAGCAGCGCCTTGAAGGTGATGCCCATCGGCGCCTCGAAGACGCCGGTCTTCTTCGAGTGGCCGCTGACTGCGAACAGGCGGGTGCCGCCGTTCTTCGGCATCAGCCCGACGCGGCTGAACGCGTCTCCGCCCATGTTGACGATCACGGGGAGGTTCGCCAGCGTCTCCACGTTGTTGACCGCGGTCGGCTGCTTGAAGAGCCCGCCGCCCGCGTTGGCCGGGAATGGCGGCTTCAGACGGGGATAGCCTTTCTTGCCTTCCAGGGACTCGAGCATCCCGGTCTCGTCGCCGCAGATGTACGCGCCCGCGCCGAACACCGTATGCACCTCGAGATCGAATCCCGAGCCGAGGATGTTCTTGCCGATGAAGCCGGCCTCGCGCGCCTCGTCGATGGCCGTCTGCAGCCGCGCCATCGCGGTCTTCCGGAACTCGCCGCGGCAATACACGTAGGTCCGATGGCAGTCGATGGCGAAGCAGCCGATGATCATCCCCTCGACCAGCATGTGCGGGCTGCGCAGGAGGATCTCGCGGTCCTTGAAGGTGCCCGGCTCGCCCTCGTCGGCGTTCACACAGAGATACTTGGGGAAGCTGGTCTCCTTGCGGACGAAGTTCCACTTCATCCCGGTGGGGAAGCCCGCGCCGCCGCGCCCGCGCAGGTTGGACTTCACCACTTCGTCCACGATCTGCTGCGGCTGCATCTTCAGGGCTTTGGGCAGCGCCTGATAGCCGCCGCCGGCGCGGTAGGTGGCGAGCGTCCAACTCTCCGGCTTGTCCCAGTCGGCGGAGAGAAGCTTGGGGCCGGCCATCAGTGGCCCTCCGTGTTGCCGGCCTGGCCGGCGTAGGGATCCACCGGGAGCGGCCCGGGGGCCATCTCGATCCCGGGTTGCGCGCGCAAGTCGCGGATCAACCGCTCGAGCGATTCCTGGTTGACGTTCTCGACGTAGGTGAAGTTGTCGACCAGGATCGCCGGCGCGTACCCGCAAGCCGCCAGGCAGGTCACTTCCTCGAGCGTGAACTGGCCGTCGTTGGTGGTCTCGCCCGGACGGATGCCGAGCATGTCCGCGCACCGCGCGAGGACCTTCTCCGAGCCCATGGCCCAGCAGGACACCGAGTTGCAGACGCCGATCTGGTGCCGCCCCACCGGCCGCTTCCGGTACATGGAGTAGAAGGTCGCCACCTCCCGGACGCGGACGGGCGGAACGTCCAGGCGGAAGGCCACGTAGGCCATGGTCGGCTCGGACAGCCAGCCCAACTCGTCCTGCGCGAGATGCAGCGCCGCGAGCAGCGCCGCCCGGCGGTACTCGGACGGGTACTTGGCGAACGCCTTCTCGAGGCCCTCGTCGAACCGCCGCTGCTGCTCCGGATTGAACGGGCTCGCGACCGGCGCGGCCTGGGCGGTAGAGAGGGAGACCATTTCGGCGCGGACGTGTATGGCGCCCGCGCGAGGGTGTCAAGCGAGGTATCGTGCAGGGATGCGCAGGATTCTGCGGCTCTGGTTCGGGCTGAGCCAGCGCGTGCCGGCGCGCATCCGCGACGAGGTCAGCGCAGCTCGAGCACCCGCAGCGAGGTGAGGGCGACCAACGTCCCGAGCACCTCGTTCTCCGGCTTGCCGGAAACCGCGACCAGATCGGCCACCGTCCGGCTGCCGTCGCAACGCGGAAGCAGATGCGCCTCCCAGGCCTGCAGCTCGACGTCGCTCAAGTTGAACGACGGATCCTGACTCGGCGTCGGGCGCGCGCGCGAGGGCATCAGCCGCTTGAGCCGGTCGGGCTTGTAGAGCTTCTTCACGCCGCGCATGATCAGGTTGGCGGGGTGGATGTCGAGCTTGATCACTTCCTTGCGCGCCCGCGCCTGGAACGAGAGCGTGAAGACGCCTTCCTCCCAGGCGAACACCGAGTACAGGATGCTCTTGATCTGCTGCCCGATGTAGTAGAGCCGCTCCTCCTCGGACAGCACGCCCATCGCGATCAGCGCGTCCCCGGTCCGCTGCCGCCGGCTGCTGGCCTCGTCGGCGGCCTGCTTGAGCGTCAGCTCGTCGATCTTGCCGGCGCGCACCAGGAAGTGGCCCAGGCGGTCGGCCACGAGATTGGAGAGCGCGAACACCGGGTACCCGCCCTCGAAGAAAATGATCTTCTTCACCTGGCCCTTCATCAGGCCCAGCTCGCCGGTCTCCTTGGCGTTGTAGAACGCGGCCAGAAGGTGCGGCAGGTTGTCCTTCACCTCGCCGCGCCGGATGCCGTCTTTCTCGCCGAACGGCTGCAAGGGCGGGTTCCGCTGGGAGGGCGGCGAGATGGGGCCCGTGTGGACCCGGCGCGAGGAGATCGCCGGCGGGACGGAGCGCAGCCGGTTCATCTGGTCGCGGTCCATCGGCCGGAGCTGGAGCGGTGATGTCCCCCGCATCGATCCGCTCTTGAGATCGATGCGCGCGGTCAGCTGCATCGCCTCGGCAGCCTCCGCGACCTGGGGGCCCGACTCCACGTCGAAGGCGAGGCTCTCGCGCCCGGGACCGCTCACGGGCACGGCCTTACGCACTGCGTCCAACAGGGCGCGGCGCTCGAACGGCTTCTCGAAGAACCCGAGCGCGCCATGCACGGTGACCATGCTGGAGGACGTCCTGCCTCCCTTGTGCACTCCCGAGATGAACAGGAACGGGATCCGCAGCCGCTTCAAGGCTTCGGCCACGTCGTACCCCATCAGGTCCGGCAACAGGATGTCCACCACCGCCAGCGCCGGCTTCTCCTTGCGCGCCAGATCGAGCGCCGTCCGGCCCCGCGCCGCCGTATAGACCGTGTAGCCAGCCTCTTCGAAGGACGAGGAGAGAAGCGTCAGCAACTCCCGGTTGTCGTCCACGACGAGGATGCGAGGAGCGGACACCTTTCGAGCCTACGATCCGTTGTCTATCGCGGCAAGGAATGGCCCGAGCCGCCACGGCCCTGTTGATCCCCTCGGAGGGGAATGTTAAGCAGGCTCGCTTTTTCCTACTCCTCGGAGCCGACCATGCGCCGCATGTCCGCGAATTTCCTCGTCTGCGTGCTGGCCGTCGCCATCGGCTGCAAAAAGGAGCAGCAGGGCGGCGGAAACGTAGGTGCCGCTGATACCGCGATCAAGATCGGTGAGGTCGGCTCGATGACGGGCACCGAGGCGACGTTCGGAACCTCGAGCCACAACGGCATCCAGCTCGCCACCGACGAGGTCAACGCGGCGGGCGGCATCAAGGGAAAGCAGATCCAGGTGATCGCCCTGGACGACCAGGGCAAGCCGGAGGAGGCCGCCACCGCCGCCACCCGGCTGATCTCCAGCGAGCGCGTGGCCGCCCTGCTCGGCGAGGTCGCGTCCACCAGGTCGCTGTTCATGGCGCCCAAGGCGCAGGCGGCGAAGACGCCGATGGTCTCGCCCTCCTCCACCAACGAGAAGGTCACGCAGGTGGGCGACTACATCTTCCGCGCCTGCTTCATCGACCCGTTCCAGGGCTACGTGATGGCGAAGTTCGCCACCGACACGCTGAAGCTCAAGACGGCGGCGATCTTGCGCGACGTGCGCAACGACTACTCGGTGGGCCTCGCCAAGGTCTTCAACGAGAACTTCACCAAGCTGGGCGGGAAGATCGTCGACAGCCAGAGCTACTCGTCCGGCGACGTGGACTTCAAGGCCCAGCTCACCAACATCAAGGCCGCCAAGCCGCAGGCCCTCTACGTGCCGGGCTACTACACCGACGTCGGCCTGATCGCGCGGCAGGCCCGCGAGGTCGGCCTCACGGTGCCGATGCTCGGCGGCGACGGTTGGGACAGCGAGAAGCTGTACGAGATCGGCGGCGCGGCCCTGGAGGGCAGCTACTTCTCCAACCACTACTCGGTGGATGACCCGAGCCCGCGCATCCAGGAGTTCGTGGCCAGGTTCAAGAAAGCGTACGGCGGCCAGGTGCCCGACTCGCTGGCGGCGCAGGCCTACGACGCGGCCGGCATGCTCTACGACGCGATGAAGCGCGCCAAGGACCTCACCGGGCCGTCGATCCGCGAAGCGCTCGCCCAGACCAAGGACTACAAGGGCGTCACCGGCGACATCACCATGGACGAGCACCGCAACGCCACCAAGCCGGCCGTGGTCCTCAAGGTGGGCAAGGGCGGCAAGTACGAGTTCTCCGGCCGCATCCAGCCGGAGGGCGTGAAGGAGGCGGGCCCCGGCGAGCCGCCGCGCGAACCGAAGAAGACCGAGGGCAACACCGCGCCCAACCCGGCGCCCGGGACCACTCCCACGCCCACGCAGGCGCCCGCGCCGGGCGCCACCAACTCCGCGCAGGCTGCGGCCAACACGGGACAGCGTCAAGGCGTCCCCGCAGGCGAGCATTCGAAGAAATAGTCGCTCGTGATCGATCTCCTGCAGCACCTCGTCCATGGCGTATCGCTGGGCGCGATCTACGCGCTGATCGCGCTCGGCTACACGATGGTGTACGGCGTGCTCCAGCTGATCAACTTCGCCCACGGCGACGTGTTCATGCTGGGCGCGATGATGGGCTGGTACGCCTCGTCGCGCTGGACGCAGGAGGCGGCGCACCCGACCTGGTTCGGGGCCATCGCGGTCACGCTGGTGTCGATGGCCATCTGCGGCACCACCGGCTTCTTGATCGAGCGGTTCGGCTACCGGCCGCTCCGCGGCTCGCCCAAGCTCAACTCGCTGATCACCGCCATCGGCTTCAGCTTCCTCCTCGAGTACGGCGGCCAGTTCGTGTTCGGGCCCAACCCGCGCGCCTTCGGAGCGCTGCCCGTCTCGCCCAGCGACCAGTTCCGCGTGCTCGGCGTCTCGATCAGCTACATCGACTTGATCTGCGTCGGCGTCTCGGTGGGCCTGATGATCGTGCTCAACCGGATCATCTTCCACAGCCGGATCGGCACCGCGATGCGCGCCGTCTCCTG
The DNA here is from genome assembly GCA_035635635.1 of Myxococcales bacterium. Lineage (GTDB taxonomy): Bacteria > Myxococcota > Myxococcia > Myxococcales > 40CM-4-68-19 > 40CM-4-68-19. The sequence continues at coordinate 10,474 of DASQAS010000211.1, forward strand.
GAACCCGCCCGTGGCCGCGCTGATGGGCGTGAACATCGACAAGGTGATCAGCTTCACCTTCGTCCTGGGCTCGGTGCTGGCGGCGGTGGCCGGCATCCTCTTCGCGTCCGCGTACCGCAAGGTCGAGCCGCTGATGGGCCTGATGCCCGGCCTCAAGGCCTTCGTCTCCGCGGTGCTGGGCGGAATCGGCAACGTGCAGGGCGCGATGCTGGGGGGCCTCATCCTCGGGCTCGCCGAGCAGCTGGTCTCGAGCTACGTGAGCTCGCAGTGGAAGGACGCGATCGCGTTCGCCATCCTCATCCTCATCCTGCTCGTCAAGCCTTCGGGCCTGCTCGGGAAGGGCACCGCGGAGAAGGTCTAGATGGCGGGGCTCTTCGGCGGCAGCGCGCTGCAGCGCACGGGGCGGGCAGTGCGGAGCTGGCTGCCGTTCTTCGCGGCCGTCCCGATCCTGATCCTCATCCAGGAAGAGATCGCGCTCAATCCGGCGCTCGGGCTCGAGTACGCCTTCCAGAACATCAACCACATCGGGATCGCCATCATCCTGGCGGTCTCGCTGAACCTGGTGAACGGGCTCACCGGGCAGTTCTCGATCGGCCACGCCGGCTTCATGGCGGTGGGCGGATACGTGAGCGCCGTCCTGCTCATGCGCGGGCCGCAGGACGACCCGTACCGGATCTTCTTCGTCCTCGCCGTGCTCGCGGGCGCCGGCGCCGCGGCGGTCGCGGGATACCTGGTCGGCAAGCCTTCGCTGCGGCTGCGGGGCGACTACCTCGCGATCGTGACGCTCGGCTTCGGCGAGATCATCCGGGTGATCATCGAGAACACGCCGTTCTTCGGCGGTGCCATCGGGCTGTCGCCCATCCCCCACCGGGCGGACTTCGCCTGGATCTGGGCGGTCGCCATCGGGACCATCATCGTGGCCAAGCGCCTGCGCGACTCGACGCATGGGCGCGCCTTCCTCTCCGTGCGCGAGGACGAGGTCGCCGCGGAGGCGATGGGCATCGACACCACCGGCTACAAGGTGCGGGCCTTCGTGATCAGCGCCTTCTTCGGCGGAGTGGCCGGGGCGATGAGCGGCGCGTTCGAGGGGAACCTGGCGCCGCAGAGCTTCACCTTCGTCCGCAGCTTCGAGGTGGTGGCGATGGTGGTGCTGGGCGGGATGGGCTCGATCACCGGCTCGACCATCGCGGCGGCCGTGCTCACTCTGTTGCCCGAGTACCTCCGCGCGCTGGCGAACCTGCGCATGGTGATCTACTCGATCGCGCTGATCGCGCTCATGCTGCTGCGCCCCCGCGGCCTGCTCGGCACCCGCGAGCTGTGGGACTGGTGGCGCGAGTGGCGGCGGGCCAGGGTGAAGCCGGCGGAGCGCCCCAGGCGCGAGGCTACCGAGGCGTTGATCGACGTGAAGGGCGCGACCATCCGCTTCGGCGGGCTCACCGCGGTCTGCGAGTTCGACCTGGAAGTGCGGCCGCGCGAGCTGGTGGCGCTGATCGGCCCCAACGGCGCGGGCAAGACCACCGTCTTCAACCTCCTCACCGGCGTGTATGCGCCGAGCGAAGGCACCATCAAGGTGATGGGCCGCGACACCCGGGGCCTCGCGCCCCACGACATCGCGCACCTGGGCTGCGCCCGGACGTTCCAGAACATCCGCCTCTTCCGCGAGCTGACCGCCCTCGACAACGTGCGTGTCGCCTGTCACCACCTGACCCGGGAGTCCATCGCCGCTGCCGTCCGGCACGGCTCGCTCTCCGAGCAGGAGGAGAAGTGGATCGTAGAGCGGTCGGAGGAGCTGCTGGAGGTCATGGGCCTCTCGGCCCGTCGCGACGAGCTGGCGAAGAACCTGCCGTATGGAGAGCAGCGCCGGCTGGAGATCGCGCGCGCGCTCGCCACCGGCCCCCAGGTCCTGCTGCTGGACGAGCCGGCGGCGGGCACCAACACGCGGGAGAAGGCCGATCTGATGGAGCTGATCCGGTCGATCCGCGACCGCTTCGGCGTGGCCATCGTGCTGATCGAGCACGACATGAAGCTGGTGATGGGCGTCTCCGAGCGGATCCTGGTGCTCGACCACGGCGTGACCATCGCCCAGGGGCTGCCGCGCCAGATCCAGAGCAACCCGAAGGTGATCGAGGCGTACCTCGGGGAGAAGTACGCCAAGGAGCACGCGGCGCAGATCGCGGCGGCGGGGAGCCAATCCTAGATGGCCGATGTCCTGCTCGAGCTGCAGAACGTCGACGTGCACTACGGCGCGATCCACGCGCTGAAGGGCGTTTCCTTCAAGGTCGCCAAAGGCGAGATCGTCACGCTGATCGGCGCCAACGGCGCCGGCAAGACCACCACGCTCCGCGCCGTCAGCGGCATGCTGCGCCCGAGCGGCGGCCAGATCGCGTACGAGGCGACGCCCATCGCCGGCCTCAAGCCTTACCGGCTGGTCGCGCGCGGACTCTGCCACGCGCCGGAAGGGCGGGGCATCTTCCCGAACCTGACCGTGGTCGAGAACCTGAACCTCGGCGCTTTCCTGCGCCGCGACGCGGACGGGATCGCGCAGGACATGGAGCGCGGGTTCACGCTGTTCCCGCGCCTGAAGGAGCGACGCACGCAGATGGCCGGGACGCTCTCGGGCGGCGAGCAGCAGATGCTCGCCATCGCCCGGGCCTTGATGGCCCGCCCCCGCCTGCTGCTGCTGGACGAGCCCTCGCTCGGGCTGGCCCCCACGCTGGTGGAGACCATCTTCAACACCATCCAGGAGATCAACCGGCATGGGGTCACGATCCTGCTGGTCGAGCAGAACGCGCACCTGGCGCTGGGGATCGCCAACCACGGCTACGTCCTCGAGACCGGCACCGTGGTGCAGTCGGGGACTGGCGCCGACCTGCTCCGATCCCCCGAGATCCGCAAGGCCTACCTTGGCGAGTGATAGACTGCCGGCCGTCATGTGGCCGGTGACCCTCGCCGACGTGCAGAAGGCCCGGGAGCGGATCCGGGGGATGCTGTCCCCGACGCCCCTGCGGAGCTACCCGCCCCTCGACGAGTACGTCGGGTACGGCATACGGGTCTTCGTAAAGCACGAGAACCATCAGCCCACGCAGGCGTTCAAGGTACGCAACGCCCTTTCGGCGCTCAGCGCGCTCAGCGAGGCGGAGCGGAAGCGCGGCGTGGTGGGCGCTACCCGCGGCAACCACGGGCAGGCGCTGGCGTGGGCGGGACGGATCCTCGGCATCCCGGTCGTCCTCTGCGTCCCGCGCGGGAACAACCCCGAGAAGAACGAGGCGATGCGGGGCTTCGGCGCCGAGGTCATCGAGCAGGGCGACGACTACGACTCCGCGGTGCAGGTGGCGGACCGGCTGGTGCGCGAGCGCGGGATGACGCTGGTGCACTCCACCAACCACCGCGAGGTGATCGCCGGCGCCGGAACGATGACGCTGGAGATGCTGGAACAGCAGCCCGACCTCGACGCGCTGGTGCTGGCGGTCGGCGGCGGCTCGCAGTCCGTCGGAGCGATGACGGTGGCGCGCGCCCTGCGGCCCGAGTTGCGCGTGTATGGCGTGCAGGCCGAGCGCGCGTCGGCCATCCACGACTCCTGGCACAAGGGGCGCCCACTCCCCGGCTACACGGCGAACACGTTCGCGGACGGGCTCGCCACGCGCATGGTCTACGAGATGACGTTCCCCGCGCTGCGCGAAGGCCTGGCGGGTTTCATCAAGGTGAGCGAGGCCGAAATCGCCGATGCAGTCCGCGTGCTCCTGCGCACGACGCACAACCTCGCCGAGGGAGCGGGGGCGGTTGGGCTCGCCGGGCTGCTCGCGTTGCGCGAGGCGCTGGCCGGGAAAGTCGTCGGAATCTGCATCTCTGGGGGCAACATCGACCAGGAGACCTTGCGCCGGGTCGCCTGCCGCGAAATCTGAGGCGGGCGGACGTTGTAATATCGGCGTGTCCCGTCCGTATCCCAGGTCCATGGAAATGAGCCTGCTTCCGCCCGTGCCGCCCATGCCGCTCGAGAACGTCCCGGATCGGGGACGGATCCGCTGGGCGATCCGGCGCATTCGCGGCTACTCGCGGGGCGTGCAGGCGCCCCCTGTGGGCCAAAAAGAGCAGGCGCTGTACGGGTTCGCGCAGCCGATCCTCGGCATTCGCGTGCTCCTCTCCGATCCCGAGTTGCTCAAGGAGGCGCTTTACCCGGCGGGACTGCTCGCCGCCGCCTGCGCGCTGTACGCGAGCTTCGGAACAGAGGGAATGGGCTGGCTGAACTGGTTCAAGACCTTCTACAAGGCGTTCGCCGCGCTGGCGCCGCTGCCGTCGTTCTTCTTCGCCAACCACTACACCCGGCTGGCGGCGATGATGCGCTGGCGAATGGGCTTCGGCGCCTGCGGCCCGCGCGAGATGCCCTGGAGCCTTCTCGCCGGGCGCATGATCCGGCAGGCGCTGATCGTCGCCATCGGGATCGCCCCGCTGATCGGGCTGATGCACCTGCTCCCGGGCATCGGGGATCTCCTCTCGGGCGTCGCCCTGGCCATCTGGAGCTTGCACTGGGTGGTCGCCGACGCGTTCGACGACGCCCAGGTCCGGCTGCCGGGGGAGACGCTGAAGGAGTCGATCCAGCGCGACCGGAACGCGCCCAAGCCCTGGTTCGTCCGCTGGCTGGAGCGGGGTGCGGCGAAGCTGCCGCGGATCTTCGGCGGACCGATCCGGCTCTTCGCGCGCCTCTGCGACAAGCTGGCGATGGACTCGCGGGGAGAGATCGAGAAGATGGAAGCGAACCGGGCCCTGGCGGTCGGATTCTCGCTGTCCACGGCCGGCCTGCTCGCCACGCCGGTGCTGAACCTCCTGTTCCGGCCGATCATCATCGCCGGCTCGTCGCACCTGCTCGGGCAGCTCGAGAAGGAAGAGATGAACCGGCACGAGTTGCCGCCCGGCCTTCCGACGGCTGGCCTCAGTGGAGCTGGAACTCCGACTTCAGCTCTCGCGCGGTGAGCGACTGCAGCGCCGCCTTGGGCGGCAGGTCTTCGAACAGGATCCGGTAGACCGCCTCGTGCAGGGGCATGTCCACTTCCATCCTGGCCGCCAGGTCGTGGACGCTCTGCGCCGTCCGCACCCCTTCCGCGATCTGGGTCATCCCCTGCAGCACGTCCTTGAGCTTCTGGCCCCGGCCCAGCCCGAGCCCCACGGTGCGGTTCCGCGACAGCTCGCCGGTGCAGGTGAGCACCAGATCGCCCATCCCGGCCAGGCCGCTGAGCGTGATCGGATTTGCGCCCTTCCTCACCGCCAGGCGCACCAGCTCGGCGAGGCCGCGCGTCATGATCGCCGCGCGCGTGTTGCTGCCGAATCCCATGCCGTCGGAGATGCCGGCCGCGATGGCGCAGACGTTCTTGAGCGAGCCCCCCAGCTCGACGCCCATCACGTCGTTCGAGGTGTAGACCCGGAAGTAGTCGTTCGAGAAGTAGCGCTGGACCTTCTGCGCCATCTTCTCCCATGGCGAGGCGACCACCACCGCGGTGGGCATCTTCTGCACCGTCTCCTTCGCGAACGAAGGGCCGGAGAGGCAGACCAGGTACGGGTGCAGCTCGGACGGCAGGACCTCCTCGAGCACCTCGTGCATGGTCAGCAGCGTGCCGTTCTCGATGCCCTTGGTCGCGGAGACGATCGGGGTCGCCTTCGGCAACGACGGCAACGCCTGCTGCATCACCTGGCGCGTCACGTGGGAGGGGTTCGCGTTCACGACGAGCTCGGCCCCGGCCAGCGCCTGGGCGAGATCGTGCGTGCCGGTCACGCTCGAGGGAAGCGGCAGCCCGGGCATGTAGCGGGGATTCTCGTGGCGCTCGGCGAGCGCCACGGCCACGTCGGCCTCGAACGACCAGATGACGACGTCGTGCCCGTTGTCCCCGAGCACGGCGGCGAGCGCCGTGCCCCAGCTGCCGCCGCCGATGACCGCTGTGCGCATCAGGCTTCCAGCCTAGTACAAAGCACGGCGGCGAGGGAAAGCCCCGCCGCCACCAGGTAGGGCGCTCCGGGCGCGATCTGCTCGAAGAGGAGCCCGCCCACGGCCGGTCCCACCACCCGCGCGAGGCTGGCCGCAGCCTGCGAGATGCCGAGCGCGCCTCCCTGGGAGTCCGGCGGAGAGGCGCGCGAGATCAGGCTGACCACCGCGGGCTGCGAAAGCCCGAGCCCGCAGGCGAGCCCGAACGAGCAGCCGTAGATCCCGGTCCAGGAAGCGACCGCCGGCAGCGCCCCCAGCGAGATCGCCGTGACGAGGCAGCCGGCGGAGAGGAGCTTGCGCTCTCCGAACGCGCGCGCGAGCCGGCCCACGAGGCCGCCCTGCAGCGCGACCTGGATCAACCCGATGAAGCCGAAGAGATAGCCGACGCGCCGCACGAGCAGGCGGTGATCTCCGCCGCCGATCCGCCGCTCGATGAACAGCGTCAGCGTCGCCTCCATCATGGTGAAGCCGAGCATGAAGAGGAAGTAGACGAGGACCAGCAGGCGCAGGCGTGGATCGGTCAGCCCGCGGGTGAGCAGGTCGATACGAGACAGGCGCTCGCCGGTGCCGGTGCCGCGGCGTTCGTGCGGCAGCGACTCGGGAAGCACGAAAGCCGCGGCGATCAGGTTCAGGGCGGCGAGGGCGGCCGAAGCCAGGCAGGGCAGCGAGTACGGGTTTCGCTGGAAGAGCGGCAGGTCGATCACGTGGGACAGATTCGACAGCACTCCCCCCAGCGCCGGGCCGAGAATGAATCCGAGCCCGATCGCCGCACCGATCAGCCCCATCCCGCGCGCCCGGTCCTCGGGCGCCGTCACGTCCGCGACCGCCGCCTGGGCCGTGGGAATGGTCGCGCCGAAGATCCCCATCAGGATGCGGCCGACGAAGAGCAAGGACAGCGTGCCGGCCAGGGCGAAGAGCGTGTACCCGGCGACCGAGCCGAGCAGGCCGAGGAGCAGAATGGGACGCCGCCCGACGCGATCCGAGACCCTCCCCCAGATCGGCGCGAAGACGAACTGCGCCAGCGAATAGCTGGACATGAGCAGCCCGACCACGGCTGCGCGGGCGCCGAAGGACTCCACGTAATACGCGAGGAACGGGATGATGATGCCGAACCCGACCAGGTCGATGAAGACGGTGACGAACAGGATCGGCAGCACGCGGGGCGCACCCTAGCATGCGCCTTGCTTGTCAGACCCCGCGGGCAGGATGCGCGGATGGCAAAAGCTGCGATTCATCACGTGTGCAGGGAATGCGGGTTCCGGACCGCCAAGTGGTTCGGCAAGTGCGGCGGGTGCGGCGCGTTCGGTTCCGTGGAGGAGGAGATTTCCCGGCCCGCGGGGCGCTCCGCTTCGGCGGTGCTCCCCATCGACCAGGTGCCGCTCACGCCGGGCAGGCGGGAGCGGACGGGAATCGGCGAGCTGGATCGCGCCTTGGGCGGCGGACTGGTTCCTGGCGCGGTGGTGCTGCTGGCGGGGGATCCTGGGATCGGCAAGAGTACGCTGCTGTTGTCCGCGCTGGACCGGCTCGCCCGGCCGCAGCCGGTGCTGTACGTCAGCGGAGAGGAATCGCTGCAGCAGATCCGCCTGCGGGGAGAGCGGCTCGGTACGCTCTCGCCGGGGCTCCATCTGCTCGCGGAGACCGACGCGGTGGTTGCCCTGGAGCACGCGCGCAAGCTGCGGCCTCGGGTGCTGGCGGTGGATTCCATCCAGACCCTGGCGCTCTCTGCCCTGGAGAGCGCGCCGGGCTCGGTGACGCAGGTGCGCGAGGTAGGCCACCGCCTGGCTTCGTTCGCCAAGGACACGGACATTCCGGTGATCCTGGTCGGACACGTCACCAAGGACGGATCGATCGCGGGGCCGCGGGTGCTCGAGCACCTGGTCGATACCGTCCTGTTCTTCGAGGGCGACCGCAGCCACGCGTACCGGGTCCTGCGCGCGCACAAGAACCGCTTCGGTTCCACCAACGAGATCGGCGTGTTCGAGATGAAGTCCGAGGGGCTGGTCGAGGTGCCCAATCCCTCCGCGCTCTTCCTCGCCGAGCGTCCCCGCGGCGCGAGCGGCAGCGCGGTGGTCGCGGTGATGAACGGGTCGAGACCACTGCTCGTCGAGGTTCAGGCGCTGGTGGCTGAATCCTCGTCGGGCGGCTCGCCGCGACGGACGGCCATCGGGGTGGACTCGGCCCGCGTGGCGCTCTTGACCGCGGTGCTGGAGCGCAAGCAGGGATACGTGCTGGCGGACAAGGACATCTACGTGAGCGTCGCCGGCGGCGGCACCCTGCCCGAGCCGGCGGGAGATCTGGCCGTCGCGGCGGCGCTGGTCTCCTCGCTCAGCGATCGGCCCCTGCCCGGGGGAATGCTGGTGCTGGGCGAGATCGGTCTCGCCGGAGAAGTCCGAGCCGTCGGCCAGCTCGACCAGCGCCTGGCCGAAGCCGCGCAACTCGGGTTCTCGCACTGCGTGCTGCCCGAAGGGAACCGCTCGCGCGCGGTCGCCGCTCCGCTCGAGCTCTACGGGGTGGCCAATGTGGGAGACGCGATCGACGCGCTGTTCTCGTAGGATGACCGCGTGCCCGACGTCACGCGCGCTGCACGGCGGAGCGCCAGCGGGCCAGGTGCGCCTCGCGGACCTCCGGCTTCATCTTCGGCTTGAACTGCTTGCCGGACCGCCAGGTATTGCGCAGCTCCTTCAGGCTGGTCCACATCCCCGAACCGAGCCCGGCCAGGAGCGCCGCGCCCAGCGCGGTGGTCTCGACCATGTGCGGCCGCTCGATCGGCGTCTGCAACAGGTCCGCCTGGAACTGCATCAGCAGATCGTTCATCGAGGCGCCGCCGTCCACCCGGAACATCGGGACCGGCTTGCCGACGTCCTGGGCCATCGCCTGCGCGAGATCGTGGATCTCGAACGCCACGCCCTCGAGCGCGGCCCGGGCGATGTGCGCCGCGGTGACGCCGCGGTCGATTCCGCAGATCAGCCCGCGCGCTTCCTGGCGCCAGTGCGGCGCCCCCAGGCCGGCCAGGGCGGGGACGAACACGACGCCGCCGGAGTCCGGCACGGACGCGGCGAGCTTCTCCACGTCGGCCGACTTCTTGAACAGACCGAGCCCGTCGCGCAGCCACTGCACCACGGCGCCGGCGATGAAGGCGCTTCCCTCCAGCGCGTACGCCACCTCGTCGCCGACCTGCCAGGCCACGGTTCCGAGCAGGCCGTGCTTCGAGGTCACCTTCCTCGGTCCGGCGTTCATCAGGAGAAAGGCGCCGGTGCCGTAAGTGCACTTCGCCTCGCCCTCTTCGAAGCAGGCCTGTCCCACCAGCGCGCTCTGCTGATCTCCCGCGATCCCCGCGATGGGGATGCCGTCGGGAATGCCGCGGACTCCCTTGGTGGTCCCAAACACCCCGGCGGAGGGCCGGATGGCAGGCAGCACCGCGCGGGGAACGTCGAAGAGCGCGAGCAGCTCGTTGTCCCAGGCCCGCTTCTCCAGGTCCATGAAGAGCGTGCGCGAGGCGTTGGTCACGTCGGTCGCGTGCACCGCGCCGCCGGTCAGCTTCCAGAGCAGCGCAGAGTCGATGGTTCCGAAGCAAAGGTCGCCGTTCTCCGCCCGCGCCTGCGCGCCGTGCACGTGGTCGAGCAGCCAGCGGACCTTGGTGCCGCTGAAGTACGCGTCGAGCACCAGGCCGGTCTTCTCGCGGATCCACGGCTCCTTCCCTTTGGCCTTCAGCTCGTTGCACAGGTCCGCGGTGCGGCGGTCCTGCCAGACGATGGCGTTGTGGATGGGCCGGCCGGAATGCCGGTCCCAGAGCAGCGTGGTCTCGCGCTGGTTGGTGATGCCGATGGCCTGCAACTCGGTGGGCTTGATCGAGGCCTGCCGCAGGGCGGCCGCGACCGCCTTCAGCGTCGCCGTCCAGATGTCGTCGAGATCGTGCTCGACCCAGCCCGGCTTGGGGAAGATCTGCCGGAACTCGAGGTTCGCCTTGCCCTTCACGGTGAGCCGCTGATCGATGACCAGCGCGGTGCTGCCGGTGGTGCCCTGATCGATCGCGAGAACGTACCTGGCCATCACGAAGCTCCCTGGAAGAACGAGACGACGTCGCGGCACACCTCGGCGGCCTCGGCGTCGAGCGGCAGCACGTGCCCGCTATGCGGCAAGAGGCGCAGATCCACCCGCGGCGAGCCGAGCAGCCGCGCGAGCTTGCGTGATCCGGCCGGCGCGCTGGTGCGATCGAGCGACCCGTGCAGCAGCAGAGTGGGCGCGCGCACCCTCGGGGCGAGCTTCTGCGCCTCCTGCGACAGCGCTCGCAGCTCGCCGGCCCAGCGCATGGGGATCGCGCTGTACGAGCCATCGATCTTCTCCCGCTGGTCGGGCTCTCCGCCGGCGCTTGCCGGCTCGGGTTGAGCGCGGGCGCTGGCGAGGTCGCGCGAGCTCTTGCTCAGGATGATCGGCAGCGCTGGAAGCCGCCCGACCACGTTCGCGAACAGCCAGGTCGCTCCGGCGAACTCGATCGCCGGAGCGAGCAGCGCCAGGGCCGAGAAGTCCGGCAGGCCTTCGCGCAGCCAGGAACGCGCCGCGAGGTGGATCGCCAGAAGGCTCCCGACGGACAACCCGCAGAGAAAGACGCGTCGGGCACCGGCCAGCGACAGCAGCGCCGACTCCGCGGCGTGGACCAGCTCGGATCGCGTGGTGACGGCCAGATTTTCCGGCGACGTTCCGTGGCCCGGCAGGAGCGGACCCAAGGCGCGGAAGCCGGCTTCTGCCAGGGCCTCGCCCACCGGCCGCATCTCGGCCGGCGACCCGGTCAGACCGTGCAAGAGCAGGCATGCGTCGGGTCCATCGCCGAGCTCGAACGGATCCGCCGGTCCGGACATGGGCGCGGCACTAGAACACATCTCCCGATCCCCGTCGCCCGCAATCGCTTGCGCGCTACCGGCCCCGGTGCGAGAAGGCGTCCATGGCCGCAGAGATTCCCGCCAACCCGTCCCAGGTCCAGATCCAACTCCAGATCGACGAGCAGACCGCCCACGGCATGTACGTGAACATGGCGATGCTCAACCACAACGAGACCGAGTTCGTGATCGACTTCATCTACGTGCAGCCGCAGGCGCCCAAGGCGGTGGTGCGCGCGCGCGTGATCAACAGCCCCAAGCACATGAAGCGCCTGCTGCACGCTCTGCAGGACAACGTCGCCAAGTACGAATCGCAGTTCGGGAAGATCGACATCTCGGGCCCGCCTCCCTCCCTGGGCATGCCCCACTGACCACCTGAAAAAAAATTATTTTTTTT
>DASQAS010000212.1:0-8788 GCA_035635635.1 Myxococcales bacterium
AAGCGCGAACCAACGCGTACAACGATCGAGACGCCCGCCGCCGCAAGGCGCTGGCCCAGGGACAGCGCCCAGCTTGATCGACGAGCCCAACCGGACATTTCTACTTGGCTGGGGAGCGGACATTTCTACTTGGGTTTGACAAGCGTGTGAACGGGCGGCTGTTCGTCTTGGGGGCTGTTCGTCTTGGGGTCTGGGGTCGTCAGTTCACGGCCTGCCAGCTCGAATCCGGCTTCTTGCCCTTCAAGGCGCTGGCCGCGTTGGCGCTGTCGGGTCCCAGGTCGCGCTCGTAGACCACGCCGTCTCCGCCGACCAGGAACGTCATCACGCCGGACGATCGGTACTCCGCCGGGTACGCGACGAACGAAGCTGCCTTGCCTCGGGACGCTGACAAGGCCCGGAAGTAGTAACCATGGAAGGGCGCCTTGCTCCCGACGAACCCGGCCGGGTCCTCTTGCTCCGATCGCGCCAGCCCGCGGCAGACGTCGATCGCAAACGACTCGTTCGCGCCGATGCGCCGGAACAGCACTTCCCGCTTTCCCGTCTGGGCATCGAACGACCAGGAGCCGTTCGTCGAGACGAGGGGGACGGGGAACGGCCAGTTCTCCGCGCCGATGTAGAGGATGGTCGCGTCGGGCTCCCGCGCGAGGCGGTGCATCTCCTTGTACTTGGCAAGGAACGTCTCACAGTCGAGATCGTCCTTGCTCTTGTCGCCGGAGGAAACGAGCTCCTGATCCCCTCCGAGGATCTGCGAGATCGCTTGCGGGTCCTGCGACTGGACGGCGACGAACAGCGCCTCGACCGCCGCTTCCGCCGAGGGGAACGTCTTCAGCTGCGAGTCGTCCGCGTGAGCTGCCGTCGCGTACGCCGTCGCCAGGATCAGTGCTTCCGTGAACCGGTTCATCGGTGTCCTCCGCCTCCGTGAGATCCGCCGCCAAATCCGCCGCCGTGGAATCCGCCGCCGCGGAAACTGGCTTGTCCGCGGGCCGAGCTGGATGCCGTGGGTCCTCCGTGACCGAATCCGCTGAAGGCGCCGGAATGAGTGCCAGGGTCCACGTGCGGCGCCGCCGCGGGGCCGGGCCCGCCGTGGAATCCAGCTGGGCCGGAGCCGCCGTGGAATCCACCGCCGGAGCCGCCGTGGAAGTCAGCTCCGCCGTGGGCTCCACCGCCAGCGTGGAATCCATGGTCGCCGTGGAATCCAGGGCTGCCGTGAAAGCCCGGACCGCCGCGATAGAAGTGGTCGTGATCGATGAAGGTCCGGCTGTGCGATTCCCAACCGTGGTGGTCGTACAGGATGTGGTGGTGGTCCCAGTCGGCTCCCCAGTGGTGCCAGCCCCAGCCGAATCCGCCGAAGAAGCCGATGCCGAATCCGACGCCGAACGAGATCCCGGGGCCGACGGCGTAGAGGCCCGGGTACCAGAACCAGCCCGGATAGGCGATGAGCCCCGGGCCATACACCACCCAGGGATCGTAGACGGGAACGTAGACGACGTCCGGGTTCGCGGGCTGGATGACGATCGTGTCGCCCTGCGCAGCGACCTTCTCCTGCGGCGTCGACTTGAGGTTCCCCGCTTGCTGCGCGCGCCGGCGCATCGTCTGCACGGCGTCGAGCACGTCCTGTTGCTGGTTCACGTAGGCGTCGCCCAGCGCCGAGGTCCAGGAGAGGTTCTTGGACATGTTTCCGATCACCGAAGGAAACGACGCCACCGCCTTGACGCTGGCGTCCCAGGGCTGTGGATCGATGGCCTGGGCCAGCTGCGCTCCCTTGAGACTGGTGTGCTGCTCCACCCAGCGTTCCGCTTCGACGATCTCCGTCGGATACGTGGACGCGGCGAGGATCTGCGCCACGAGCTCGTCCGGATAGAGCGCGATGGGCGCCACCAACTGCTGCAGCTGTTCGGGAGTCTGGCGCACGACCGCCTCTCCTTGTACCGGCGGCAGCGGCGCATCCGCAGCCGCGGGTGCGTGCGAGCAAGCCAGGACTGCTGCGACCAAAAACACCGATTTCCGCCACTTCATTGCCGTCTCCCACGGCCCCTTCAGGGGCATTCGACTTTCATCACTGCGCCGGGCTCCCCAGCGCGATCGCCGCGGCGAGGTGTTGCCGCGCCGGGTAGAGGTCCTCTCTCCGCAGCGCTTCCCGCGCCGCCTGCACCTCGAACAGCGCGCTTCCCACCACTGCCGCGCCGGCCGCGGTCATCATCCATGTAGAAGCGAGCTTCATCGAACGACCTCCGTCACGGCACCGACGTCGGGGTCCTTCATGCTTCGATCCACCAGCTCCTCGACCGCCGCGCCGAGGAGCAGGAGCAAGAACAATGCGATTGCGTATCGACCCATCTCGTTCTCCGTTGCCCCTCTTGATGTCCGGAGGGAGGTGGGCGATGCCCTGCAAACTCCCGGATCGGACCGAAGGCATGCCGGGAGCGACGAGATGCCGCGGACCGTGGACGGGGGCCATCGCGTCGTTCGCGGAGTCCCACGGCTCGTGCGCGTTCCGACGCCTCTCGTCGGACAGCGTCGATCGGCCTCGCCGCGCCGTTAGCCTCCAGGCGGAGAAAAGGAGAAACGAACATGATGGACCGTTTGCGCGAATGGGGATTTCCGATCGGGTTGTTGCTGGCGTGGGCGATCGCCGCCGTCTTCACGGTTTCGGCGCTCGGCGGCATGGAGGCCAGCGTGGAGCGGACGCTGTCCGGGCCCCACTTGACCCATGTCGTGGCGCACCCCGCGACCCACGGGTCCAAAGCGGCTCCCGCGTCGTAGGAAGCGGGCGAAGCTCGAATCGTCACGCGCGGCCCAGCGCGAAGAGGAGCTGGGCCCGCGCCGTGGCGAGCTGGAAATCGGTCTGGACGACCTGCGCTGCCGCGTTCGAAGCGGCGATCTGCGCGTCCCCCAGCTCGATCACGCTGCCCGACCCGTTCTGGTAGCGCCCCTCCGCGAGGGACAAGCGCTGCCGCGCGGCGACCAGCGCCCGTCTCGCCGAGGAGAGCGCTGCTTTCGCGGCGCGAAGGGCGAGGAGGGCCTGATCCACGTCGACGCGCACTTGCTGCCGCAGCACGTCGAGCTGCGCGGCGGCGAAGGCGAGATTACCCTCCGCCTCGTGCGCCCGTCCGTTGGTCAGCCCGCCCTGGAACAGGTTCCAGGTGAGGGTGATTCCGCCCGCGACGTTCCAGCCCGAGTAGTTCGAGCCGGCCTCCGCGGCCTGGACGAAGGAGCCTTGGAGGGCAACGGCCGGACCATAAGAGCCGCGCGCGGACTGGATCAGGAGCTGCTGCGCCTTGACCTGCTCCGTCGCGGAGGCGATCTCCGGGCGCGCCGACAGCGCGGCCTGGAGGAGTGGTTCGAATGCGCCGTCTTCGTCGGCCTGCGGAGGGAGCCCGTCGCTGGCGACGTCGTAGTCGATGGGCGCCTCCAGGCCCATGGCCTGGTTCAGCAGTACCTTCGATCGCTCGTATGAGTTGACCGCGTTGACGACCGCCACCTCGGCGAAGGCGTAGTCCGACTCCGCCTGCGACAGGTCGATGGGAGGCCGCGTACCCACCTTCACGAATCCTTGGATCTGCACGAAGTGATTGTGCTGATTGGCCAGCGTCTCGCGCGCGACGGCGAGCAGCTCCTTGAACGCGACCGCGTTGAAGAAGGCCGTGCGCACTTGCAGTAGGGTCTGCTGGAGGGTCACGCGCTCCTGATCCGCGGCGGAGCGCGCGCTGGCCTGCGACGAGCGCCAGGAGTTGCTGGTCTGCCCGAAGTCCCAGACCAGCTGGGAGACCGTCACGGCGTTGTCGAAGACGCTGACGCTGGACCAGGAATTGTTCGCGCCCGTGCGGGCGAGGGCCCCCGGACGGAAGAGGAAGTTGTTGGTCGACCGTTCCCAGCTCGAGGCCGCCGACAGCTGCGGAAGCAGACCGGAGCGGGACTGCTCGACGCGACCCTCCGCCGCCTGGGTGGTCCCTCGGGCGGCGCGGATCTGCGGCTGGCGCTCGCGGGCGACGCTCTGCGCCTCCTGCAGCGTCAGCACTCGCGCCGGGGCTGCCTGCGCGACCAGGACGGCGAGGAGCGCGATCATCCGGCAGTGACCGCCTGGACTTGCAAGCCGTCCGTCACGGTGCTCGGCGGAGTCACCATCACCTGCTCGCCGCCGGAAAGGCCGGCGACCAGGTCGACCGTGTTGCCGTTGTCCGGCCCCGGCGTCACCGCCACCAGGCGCACTTTCCCGCTCCCGTCGACGACGGCGACGTGCACGCCCCGGGAATCCGCGATCACGGCGCTCGAGGGCACCCGCACCACCTGGTGCGACAGCGCCAATTCGAGCGAGACGTCGACGTACATCCCGGGGAGGAGCTCGGCCTTCGGGTTCGGGAGGTCCACTTCGGTGCGGAGCGTGCGCGACGCCGGGTCGAGCGCACCCGCGGTCCGGACGATCCGCCCGGTGAAGCTGCGGCCGCGGAAGTTCTTCACATCGACCTTTGCCTCCGTGCCCACGCGGACGCTGGGCGCGAACGTCTGCGGTACGTCCACGAACGCGCGCATCGGATCCGTCCTGGAGATTTCGAACAGCGCGGTGGCGGTCGTCCCCGCGCCCGCGTTCACCAAGGTCCCGACGTCCACCACGCGCCGGGTGATCGTTCCATCGTACGGCGCGTAGACCTTTCCGAAGCCGACCAGCTGCTCGAGCTGCTGCACGTTGGCGCGCTGGGCGTTGACGGTGGCGGCCGCGGCCTTTACGTTGGCATCCCAGACGGCCGCCTGGGTCTGCGCTTGGTCATTTTCCTGCGCGGAGATGAGCAGCTTGACGAACAGCTCCTGTTCGCGCCGGGCGGTGATGTACGCGAAATCGCGGTTCGCCTTCGCTTGCGCCAGCGCGGCGAGGGTCTGCAACAAGGAGGCCCGAGCGGACGCGAGCTGCTTGTCGAGCTCCGGGGTCTCGAGCTCCAGGAGGAGCTGCCCGACCTTGACGCGATCGCCGATGTCCACCAGCCAGCGACGGACGTATCCACTGGCCCTGGCGTTGATGAACGTCTGCTGGAACGCGACCAGATCCGCCGGCAGGATCAAGGTACGGCCCGCGTCGACCGCGACTGCCTTGGTGACGGAAACACGCGGCGGCCCTTGCTCGGCCGCGGTGGCGGCCACGAGCCTCGAGCGGGCCAGGCGCCTGGGCAGATAACCGACCAGGAATGCGGCGGCAATCAGCAACACCGCGCCGGCAACGGCCAGGTATCGTCGGTTCCAGCTGCGCGGTGGCATCGTGATCCCCCAGGTAGCGCTCAAGCCCGTTCCTCCCTCAGCTCCGGCGCGTCTTCCTCGGACGCTGGCTTGTACCCGATGGCGCTGAGGACCACCGGGACGAAGAAGAGCGTCGAGACGGTGGCGAAGAGGAGTCCGCCGATCACGGCGCGACCGAGCGGCGCGTTCTGCTCCCCGCCGTCCCCGAGCCCGAGCGACATCGGCAGCATCCCCAGGATCATCGCGGTCGCGGTCATGATCACCGGCCGGAGCCGGGTGCGGCCGGCCTCGAGCGCCGCCTTGGCGACGTCGTCGCCAGCCCGGAGGCGCTCGATGGCGAAGGTGACCACCAGGATGCTGTTCGCGGTCGCCACGCCGATGCTCATCAGCGTTCCCATCAGCGCCGGGACGCTGAGGGTCGTGCCGGTCAAGAACAGGCCCCAGACGATCCCGGCCAGCGTGCCGGGAAGGGCCATCAGGATGATCAGCGGCTCCATCCACGACTGGAAGTTCACCACCAGCAGCAGGTAGACGAGCACGATGGCGACCACGATCCCCACGCCCAGGCCGCTGAAGGACGCATTCATCGCTTGCGTCTGTCCGGTCAGCTTGACGGTGGATCCGCGTGGCAAGTGCGCGCGCGTCCCCGCAACCAGCTTCTGCACCGCCGCCGACACCGAGCCCAGGTCGGCGCCCTCGACGTTCGCTTGCACGTCCACGGTCCGCGCGATGTTGTAGTGCGTGATGTTCGTCGGACCGGTGATGCGCGAGACGTTGGCCACGTTGGAGAGCAGCTCCGGCCGGGTCGAGCTCGCCGCGACCGGCGTCAGGAAGGATCCCGAGTTGCCCACGGCCGCGGTGCTGCTCATGAGAGGCGTCGACTCGACCGCCTGGATGGAGTCGATCCGGACCTGGGGCGTCTGGACCGCCACCGAGTACTGGACGGCCGTCTTCGGGTCCATCCAGAAGTTCGGAGCGGTCTGGAAGCTGCCGGAGAGCGAGACGAGCAGGTCGCTCCCCACGTCGCGCATGGTGAGCCCCACGTCCTGCGCGGCGGTGCGGTCGACGTCCACCAGCAGCCACGGCGACTCGTTGACCTGCGCCAGGTGAACGTCGACGGCGCCCGGGATGGAGGTCATCTTCCTTGCCAGATCCTGGCCGGCGGCGAAGTTCGCACCCTGATTCGCAGCCGGACCGACGATCTGCACGTCGATGGGCGCGGAGAGGCCGAAGTTGAGGATCTGCGTCGAGCTGTCAGCGGCGAGGAAGAAGAACGTCACCTGGGGAAATTTCTCCCGCAGGTCGCGCCGCAATTCCTTCACGTACTCCGCGGTCGGGCCGTGCTTGGGCGTGAGCGACACCAGCATCTCGCCGTCCGCGCTGGAGATCATCGAGGGGTCTCCGAGCACCAGGTTGATGCCGCTGACGGGAACGCCGATGTTGTCGGTGACGGTGTCGAGCTCCGCGGCCGGGATGATCGCGCGCACGCGCTCTTCCACCGCGCCGAAGAGACGCTGCGTATCCTCGATCCGGGTGGCGGGGGGACCGCGCACGTGCAGACGGATCTGCCCGGCATCGACCGCGGGAAAGAAGTCGCGTCCCAGGAGCGGAATCAAGCAGAGCGAGGCCGCGACCACCGCCGCGAACGCGACGACGAAGACCTTCCGGTGGTGCAGAGAGAGCTGCAACGCCCGGCCGTACACCTCGCGCAGCCGCTCGAAACCCCGCTCGACCCGCCTGCTCATCCAAGCGATCGGGTTGCGGCCCTCGGTCTCCCCCCCCGGCTTTTCGTTCGCCAGGAGGTAGCGGACCAGGGTGGGAACCAAGGTGCGCGAGAGGAAGTACGAGGTGAGCATGGCGAACACGACCGCCATCGCCAGGGGGATGAAGAGCGACTTCGCCACTCCGGCGATGAGCGTCACGGGAAGGAAGACGATGCAGATGCAGAGTGTCGAGACGAGCGCCGGAACCGCGATCTCCGCTGCCCCGTCGAGGATGGCCCGGAGCACCGGCTTGCCCATCGCGTGCTGGCGGTGGAAGTTCTCCACTTCCACCGTGGCGTCGTCGACGAGGATGCCGACCGACAGCGCCATCCCGCCCAGCGTCATCAGATTGATCGTCTGCCCGAACCAGTTGAGCACGACGATCGAGACCAGGAGCGACAGCGGAATGGAGGTCATCACCACCACCGTCGAACGCCAGCTCCCCAGGAACAGCAGCATCATGATCCCGGTGAGCCCGGCCGCGATGGCGGCTTCGCGGACCACTCCGAGCACGGCGCCCTTCACGAAGACCGACTGGTCGGCGAGCGGCTTGACCTCCAGATCGGGCGGCAGGGTCGCCTGGATGGCCGGGAGCGCTGCCCGGGTCCGTGAGACGACGTCGAGCGTGCTCGCGCCTTGCGACTTGAGGATCGGGAGCAGCGCCCCCTTGGTCCCATTCGTCAGGACCATGCTGGTCTGCGGAACGTAGCCGTCGCGCACGTGCGCCACGTCGCGCAGGTAGACCATCGCCCCGTTGACCTTCTTGACGGGAAGATCGTTGAGCCCGGCGATCACGTCCGGGCTCCCGTTCATGAGCACGTTGTATTCGAGCGAGCCGATCTTCGCCGTGCCGCTGGGCAGGATCACGTTCTGCTGATTGACCGCCGTCGTCACGTCCGAGGGCGAGATTCCCCAGGCGAACAACTTTTGCGGATCGATGTCGACGACGACCGTGCGCACCTTGCCGCCATAGGGCAGCGGCACCTGCGCGCCCTGCACGGTGGCCAGGCCGGTGCGCAGGAAGTTGGTGGTGAGATCGTAGACCTGCTGCTCGGGCAGCGTCGGGCTGGTGAGACCGAGCTGGAGCACGGGAACGTTGCTGGCGCTGTACCCCATCACCAGCGGCGCAATCGCGCCCGGCGGCATCTGCCGGAGGATCGGCTGGGAGACGGCCGCGACCTGCGCCACCGCCCCGTCGACGGAGGAGCCGGGCTGCATGAAGATCTTCACCACGGCCGTGCCACCGAGCGTCAGGCTCTCGATGTGTTCGATCCCGCTCACCGTCGTGGTGGTCGCGCGCTCGAAGATCGAAGTGATGCGCCCTTCCATCTCCGTGGGCGGGAGGCCGTTGTAGTTCCAGATGGCCGCGATCACCGGGATGTTGATCTCGGGATACATGTCGGTCGGCATCCGCAGGACCGTCAGGACGCCCATCAGGACGATGAGCATGGCCAGCACCACGAAGGTGTAGGGGCGTCGGAGGGCGAGGCGGACGATCCACATGGGTCATGGCTTCTTCACGGGTCATGCCAAAGCTCGCGTCGAGGGAAGTCCGGGTGCGATTCGTTCTCGGGACGGACAGTTGATCGAATCCCGACAGTTGCGGATCGAACCGGGCCCCCGTCCGTCCGGGGGCCCGTCGACCGCCTTACGCCTTGGCGACGGCACCCTTCAGCGCCTTGGCCATCTCCAGATGGTCCCGGACGGTGGGCAGCAACTGGTCGATCAGGTCGCGCAGAGCTGGATCAAGACCATGGTCGCGAACGTCGGCCAGCCGATCGACGACATGCTGATGGCCC
>DASQAS010000213.1:0-2725 GCA_035635635.1 Myxococcales bacterium
CCGCACTGGAAGTCCATGGCGACCTCGAAGTCGCCGCGCTTGAGCATCGGGTGGTAGGCGGACGCCTCGATGATCTCCTGGCGGACGTTGAGGCCGATCTGCTTCCACTGCGAGATGAGCCAGATGCCGAGCGGCTCGTAGGGATGCGGGATGCCGCGGTTCTTGAAGACGAACGAGAAGCCGTCGGGCACGCCGGCTTCCTTGAGCAGGCGCTTGGCCTCGGCGCGGTTGGCGTTGATGTCGTGCCCGTAGCCGGCCAGCTTTTCCAGCTCGGCGGGCGGCGTCGCGTATGGCGTGCCAGGCACCTGGATGCCGGCGACGTCTTTCACGAGGGTGATCCTGGACAGGGCCTTGGAGCCCTCGTAGCGGTCGAGGGCGAGACTCAGCGCGCGGCGCACGCGCTTGTCGTCGAACGGCTTCTTCTCATGGTGCATGGAGACGAAGTTGAGGCAGTCCCACGGACTCTCCTGCACCGCGATCTTGTTGCCGAGCGCCTGCACGAGCTGATCGCGCTCGGGCGGGCTGAAGGAGCGGAACTGGATCATGGCGCGCTCGCCGCGAATGGCGGCAACCTGCGCGGCGGAGGCGCTGATGAAGATCGCGCGATAGCCGTCGAGGTAGGGCTTGCCCTTGTCCCAGTAGTTCGGGTTCTTCTTGCCGATCCAGTGCGAGCCCTTGACGTGCTCGACGAACGTGAACGGCCCCGTGCCCATCACGTTCTTCTCGTACCAGTGCGGGTCCTTGGCGAGGAGGTCGGCCTTGTAGATCCAGTTCCATGGCGAGGAGAGGTTGAGGAGGATCGAGGGCTCGGGGTACTTGAGCTTCACGATGAACGTCCCCGGGTCGGGCGCCTCGACCGAGGCCACCGACTCGTAGGCCTCCTTGCGCAGGGACTTCACGCCGGCCGGGGGTTTCAGGATCTTGTCGTAGGAGGCCTTGACGTCCCGGGACGTCAGCTCGCTGCCGTCGTGGAATTTCACGCCCCGCCGGATCTTGAACGTGTACGTGAGGCCGTCCTTGCTGACCGTCCACGACTCCGCGAGGTCGCCGACGGGCTTGGTGCCCGTCCTGTCGTTCGGGTCGACGCGGAGCAGCGTGTTGTAGTGCGGGGCCATCGGGTGGATGACGCCGAACGTCTCTTCCTGGTGGGCGTCGTAGGACGGAGGCTCGGACGGGACGACGAACACGAGCTCGCCCCCCGCGCGGGGCTTGTCCTGCGCGCCGGCAGGCATTGCCAGCATCAGGACCACCGCCACGCAGAGGATACGGGCCAAGCGGCGTTGCATGGGCCACCTCCTGGGAGGAGGGCCGCGACCCGGCCGACCGCCCATATGATTAGTGCCGTGTGAACGGCGGAAAAGTCCGAAAGGTTGCCGCAAGTTAGCCGTGGTCTGACCGCGGTGTCAAGGGAAGCTCAAACGAGCAGGCAGGCGGCCCAGTGACCCGGCTTCACCTCGCGCAGCTCGGGCACGACCCGGCGGCAGCGGTCCTCGGCCAGCGGACAGCGCGGATGAAACACGCAGCCCGCCGGCGGATCGAGCGGGCTCGGCACCTCGCCGCGCAGCACGAGATGCTCGCGACGCGCCTCGAGCTCCGGATCGGGGATGGGAACGGCCGAGAGCAGCGCCCGCGTGTAGGGATGCAGCGGATCGTCGTAGAGCGTCTTGCGATCCGCCAGCTCGACGATCTTGCCGAGATACATCACCGCCACGCGGTCGGAGATGTGCCGCACCACCGCGAGATCGTGGGCGATGAAGAGGTACGTCAGCCCGAACTCGGCCTGGAGGTCCTCGAGCAGATTGATGATCTGCGCCTGGATCGACACGTCGAGCGCGGAGACCGGCTCGTCGCAGACGATCAGCGCGGGCTCCATCGCGAGCGCACGCGCGATGCCGACGCGCTGACGCTGGCCGCCGGAGAGCTGGTGGGGATAGCGCGCTCCGTGCTGCGGCAGCAGGCCCACGTGGCGGAGGAGGTCGCGCACGCGGTCGCGCCGCGCCCCCGCGCCGCGGACGATGCCGTGCACGCTCAGCGGCTCGGCGATGATCTCGCCCACGGTCATGCGCGGATTCAGCGAGCTGTACGGGTCCTGGAAGATGACCTGCAGCCGCCGGCGCACGGCGCGCAGCTCGTCGGGCGCGAGCCTGGTGAGGTCACGGCCCTCGAAGAGGATCTCGCCCGAGGTCGGTTTTTCGAGCTGCAGGATGCAGCGGCCCGTCGTCGTCTTGCCGCATCCCGATTCCCCGACCAGCCCGAGCGTCTCGCCCTGGCGGATCGCGAAGGACACACCATCGACCGCCCGCACGAGGCCCCGCCGGCGCCCGAAGAGCCCACCGCCCACCTCGAAGTGCTTGACGAGGTTACGGACCTCCAGGAGCACCTCGCTCACGGGCGTGGCCCTCCCTGGGGGCGTGGCCCTCCCTGGGGGGACGTGCGCTCTGCCGCCGGCTCGCGCACGGCCGCACGCACCCGTTCGGCCTCCCAGCAGGCCGAGACGTGGCTCGACGCGCCGATCGGGCGTAGCGGCGGAGTCTCGACCACGCAGCGCTCGACACAAAAGGCGCAGCGCGGCGCGAACGCGCAGCCGCCGGGCAGCCGCGAGAGGTCGGGCGGCTGGCCCTCGATGGGATCCAGGCGCGCGCGCCTCGGCTCGTCCAGGCGTGGCACCGAGCGCAGCAGCCCGAGCGTGTAGGGATGCCGCGGGTTGGCGTAGATCTCGCGCGCG
>DASQAS010000214.1:0-16353 GCA_035635635.1 Myxococcales bacterium
CCGCCGCTTCGGACATGCACAAACCGCGAACTCGGCGCCATGGGTGCCCCTCAATGTCGACCTGGCGGTTTGTGAACTTGCGGCGGCCCAGCCATGCTCCCGCCGGCTGCCCGCGCGTTTACATCTCCGTCGGCTGCCTCATGTCGCGCGAACACTAGATTCGGGGACACCCTACGCAACTCACCGTGCCAGGTGCAGACCGGGCACATCGGTAACAGAACAAACCGGGCACATGGGTAACACCTGCTAGGCACGGAGCGCAGGAGGGCGCTGCGTGCCTTGGAAGGCGACCAAACCCGTGGACCTGAAGATGGAATTCATCGCTCGGCTCCGAGCTGGAGAGCGGATGACCGACCTGTGCCGAGAGTACGGGATCTCGCGGAAGACCGGACACAAGCTACTGAACCGCGTGGAGCGGCTCGGCGCTTCCGGCTTGGAGGAGCAGTCGCGAGCACCGAAGCACATCCCGCACAGGACGCCGCTCGAGGTAGTGCAACTCATCTTGGCCAAGAGGCGTCGACACCCGACTTGGGGCCCGAAGAAGTTGAAGGACGTGCTCGAGCGCCAACTCGGACATGGGCTGCCGGCACCGAGCACCATCGGTTCCATGCTGGAGCGGAACGGCTTGGTGGACAAACGCAAGTACCGTCCGCGCCACACGCCACGGCCGACGACCCTGCGCCAGGCGCTGGCACCGAACGAAGTCTGGTGCATCGATTACAAGGGGCAGTTCCGCCTCGGCGACGGAAGTTACTGCTACCCGCTGACGGTCACCGACCAGTACAGCCGGTACTTGCTCGGCTGCGAAGGGATGAACGCAATCAGCGACGAGGCAGCGCGCGATGCTTGCGCCGAGATTTTTCGCACTCACGGCCTGCCGCTGGCGATGCGCTCTGACAACGGCGTGCCCTTCGCATCCACTGGTCTCGGGGGGCTGACTAAGCTCTCGGTCTATTGGCTCCGCCTGGGGATCGCGCTCGAGCGGATCCGCCCTGCACATCCGCAGGACAACGGGCAGCATGAGCGCATGCACCGCACTCTCAAGCGGGAGACTGCACGCCCCGCCCGAGCAAACCTATTGCAGCAGCAAGAGCGATTCGACGCCTTCCTGGAGGAATTCAACCACCACCGCCCGCACGAGGCGCTGGACATGAAGCGCCCTGCGGAGGTGTACAAGTCCTCCGACCGGCCTTGCCCAGCCAAGCTACCGGAGCTGACCTACCCGACTCACGACGATGCGCTGCGAGTCAGCCGCTATGGGCAGATCTGCGTTTCCGGGTGGCGGCAGGTCCGGCTGAGCGCTGCCCTCGCCGATGAATACGTCGGCGTGCGCGAGCTCGAGGATGGGCGCTGGCTCGTCACCTTTGCTACCATCGACCTTGGCTACATCGGGCCAGGAAGGAGCTTTACTCCACTGACCTCCCACCCTCCGGAGGCGACCAAACCGTTACCGATGTGCCCGGTCTAAAAAGCTACCGATGTGCCCGGCCGCACACCGCGACAGACTTGGCATCGGGAGTTGCGTATTGTGTCACCGGATCTCATCTAGCGTTGTAAGCCAATCCGATCAGCGTCACGAAGGCCGCCTGTGAATCCGTGCCGGACGAGGTCAGGCCGAACTGCGGGCCGACCCGGAAGCGCGCGGTGACGGCCAGGTTCCGGTCGATCAGGTACTCGGCGCCGGCGCCGAACTCGGGACCGAACAAGAAGCCGGTGGGATTGGAGAACGAGAGCAGGATGGGGATGTCGGCGCCCACGTCCAGCGTGAGCGGGTCCGAGACGCGGAATCCGGCCACGATGCCCAGCGGGCCGCCGATCCCGAACAGCACGCCGTTGTTGCCGTAGATCGAGATGCCGGGGTCCATGCGGAATGCCAACGAGGTGTCGCCCGACGACGCGAGGGTATGCCGGTACGGGACGGCGAGGTTGATTCCACTCACCCGGTTGGTGGTCCCTTCGAAGCCGTAGTTGAGGCCGAGGTGGAAGCCGATGTCGCTGCGCTCGTCGAGGCCTTTGAGGTAGGTCAGGCCGATCCCGGGCCAGCCCGCCTCCGCGTGCAGGACGGCGTTCCCGTTGCCGACGGTGCGGCCAGCCGTCGCGGTCCAGTTGGAGTCGGCCGTGGGCTCGATGCTGGTTTCGACGAGCTGCGCTCGAGACGATTGCGACCAGAGGAGCACCAATGCTCCGGAGATGGCCGCCGCCCACCACACACGTCTCGCCCGCGTTTGCATTTTGTGCCTCCGGAGGTGGCGCGGGAGCGCCTTGAACTTTTCAATCAAAGTTGGGTTTCATGCGGCGGCAAGCAAGGTCGTCGAGGCGCGAAAATCTCTCTTCGTCGCTTGATCTTCTGCGTTCGTCGGGTAGGTTGCCCCGCGATGCAGGTGCTCGCCGGCGATATCGGGGGAACCAAGACTCTCCTGGCGATTTGCGACGTCTCCGCAGCGGGCGACCGGCCGGGCGTCGTCTCGATCGAGGTGTTGTCGAGCCGCCGCTACGACAGCCGCAAATTTCCGGGGCTCGGGGCCATCTGCCGCGCCTTCGCCGGCGAATTGCAGAGGCCGATGCCGCGCATCGCCGGCTTCGGCGTGGCGGGCCCGGTGACCAACGGGCGCAGCCACGCCACCAACCTTCCCTGGGTCCTCGACGAGCGCGACCTGGCCCTGACCCTCGGGGCGGACGCCGTCCGGCTGGCCAACGACTTCCACGCCCTCACCCTGGGAATCCCCGCGGTGCGGCTCAAGGACCTGGTCACGCTGAACGAAGGCGTGCGCGACCCGAAGGGCCCCTGGGCGGTGATCGGCGCCGGGACGGGCTGCGGAGAAGCGATCGCCATCTGCACCGCTTCCGGCCAGCGCGAGATCATCGCCACCGAGGGCGGGCATACCAGCTTCGCCCCACGAACCGAGATGGAGATCGGGGTGCTGCGGTTCCTCAGCCAGCGCTACGATCACGTGAGCTGGGAGCGGCTGCTCTCCGGGGAAGGCCTGGTCAATCTCACCGAGGCCCTCGCGCATCTCACCGGAATGAAACCCAGCCCGGCCCTCGCGGAGCTGATCGCACGAGATCGCCCGAACGCGCCCGCCGCTGTGACCGCTGCAGCCAGCGCCGGCGACCCGCTCTGCCGGCAGGTCCTGGAGCTGTTCTGCAAGCTCTATGGCGCGGAGGCCGGCAACCTGGCCCTCAAGACGCTGGCCACGGGCGGCGTGTACGTGGCAGGCGGGATCGCCCCGAAGATCCTGCCGTTCATGACCGACGGCCGCTTCCGCGAGGCTTTCCTCGACAAGGGCCGGATGCGCGTGCTGCTGGAGCGGATGCCGGTGCAGCTCGTGCTGGATACGGAAGCGGGACTGCTGGGAGCCGCGGCGCTGGCCGCGCGCGAGGCACAGAACCTTCACTCTGGAACCCCAAACCCGACGGGCGCCGAATGAATCGCGAACAGGAACAGAAGAGCATCAACGCCATCCGATTCCTCTGCATCGACGCTGTGGAAAAAGCCAACAGCGGCCATCCCGGCATCTGCATGGGCGCCGCTCCGATGGCGTTCGTGCTCTGGAGCCGGCACTTGCGCTTCAATCCTCAAGATCCGCGCTGGGCGAACCGCGACCGCTTCGTCCTGTCGGCCGGACACGGCTCGATGCTGATCTACGCGATGCTCCATTTCGCGGGCTTCGACCTCACCCTGGACGACATCAAGGCCTTCCGGCAGTACGGCTCCAGGACGCCGGGGCATCCCGAGTTCCACGACACGCCGGGCGTGGAGGCCACCACCGGGCCGCTGGGCCAGGGCATCTCCAACGCGGTGGGCATGGCGCTCTCGCAGAAGATGCTGGCGGCCCGCATGAACGACGGGGGAAGGTTCCCCATCGACAACTTCGTGTACGGGATCTGCAGCGACGGCGACCTGATGGAAGGCGTCGCCTCCGAGGCGTGCTCGCTGGCGGGGCATCTCAAGCTCGGCAACCTGATCTTCCTCTACGACGACAACCTGGTCTCGCTGGCGGGCCACACCGACGTGACCTTCACCGAGGACCGCGACAAGCGCTTCGAAGCCTACGGCTGGCACGTCCAGCACGTGGCGGACGGCAACGACACGGAGGCCATCGACCGCGCCATCCGGGCCGCGAAGGCGGATCCGCGACCCTCGATGATCAGCGTCCGCACCGTGCTCGGATACGGCGCGCCGCACAAGGCGAACACGCACGAAGCCCACGGATCGCCGCTGGGCAAGGACGAGGTCCGCGCGACGAAGCAGAACCTCGGCTGGCCGCTGGAACCGCCCTTCCTGATCCCCGACGAGGTGCGCCAGTTCTGGGCAGGCCGGGTGGAGGAGCTGAAGAAGGGGTACGAGGACTGGCAACGGAAATTCGGCGACTGGCAGCGGGCCAATCCCCAGAAGGCGAAGCTCTGGAGCGCGCTCGCGGAGAAGCAGGTGCCCGACGATCTTCCCGAGCAGCTCGCCGCGGCGGTCGCCTCCGCGGCCGCGCCGGAATCGACGCGCAAGCACGGCCAGACCGTGTTGCAGAAAGCCGCGCAACTCCTCCCGGGCCTGGTGGGAGGCTCGGCCGATCTGGACCCCTCGACGTTCACGCACATCAAGGACGGCGGCGAGGTGGCGCCGGACGACTACGGCGGCCGCAACATCCACTTCGGCGTGCGCGAGCACGGCATGGGCGCGATCGTGAACGGCTTCGCGTACGACGGGTTTTTCTTGCCCTACGGCGCGACCTTCCTGCTCTTCTCCGATTACATGCGGCCGCCCATCCGGCTGGCGGCGCTGTCAGGGCTGCAGAGCGTCTTCGTCTACACCCACGACTCCATCTTCCTGGGCGAGGACGGCCCCACCCACCAGCCTGTCGAGCAGCTCTGCGCGCTGCGCGCCATCCCGCACATCGAGGTGTGGCGGCCGGCGGACGCGTCCGAGACGGCGGCCTCCTGGGCAGCCGCGATCACGCGCAAGGACGGACCGACGGTGCTGGCGTTCACGCGGCAGAAGCTGCCGGTGCTGCAGCGCTCCACGCCCGCGAACGTGCGCCAGGCGCTGCGCGGCGCCTACGCGCTCAACGATGTGGACGATCCGGACGTGGTGATCATCGCCACCGGCAGCGAAGTGGCCACCTGCCAGCAGGCGCTGCCCTTCCTGGACAAGTCGATCAAGGTCCGGTTGGTCTCCATGCCCTGCGTGGAGCGGTTCCTGAAGTGGCCCGGCGACGAGCAGCGCAAGCTGATCCCGCACGGCCGCGCGCGCCTGGTCGCCGTCGAGGCCGCGCTCGGACTGGACTGGTACCGCATCGTCGGCGACGGCCTGGTGGCCGGCATCGACCGGTTCGGGGCCAGCGCGCCGGACAAGGCCCTGGCGGATGCCTACAATTTCACCCCGCAGAAGGTGGCCGGCCGGATCTCGAAGTGGTTGGCCGAGGGCGCCCGCACGAACACCAAATGAGGGTGAGACGATGAAGCCGGCAGCAAAGCTGAACGAGCTCGGGCAGAGCACCTGGCTCGACCTGATCGGCCGCAAGCTGATCCGGTCGGGCGAGCTGAAGCGGATGATCGAGGAGGACGGGGTCCGCGGCGTCACCGCCAACCCGGCCATCTTCGAGAAGGCCATCGTCGAGTCCGACGAGTACGACGACGAGCTGAAGACGCTGATCGAGCGCGGCAAGTCCCCGATGGAGATCTACGAGACCATCGCCGTCGGGGACGTGCAGAGCGCCGCCGATGTCTTCCGACCCCTCTTCGACAAGCTGCAAGGGCGCGACGGGTTCGTCTCGCTCGAGGTCTCGCCCTACATCGCGCGCGACACCGCCGCCACGCTGGCGGAGGCGAAGCGCTTCTGGAAGACGGTGGACCGGCCCAACGTCTTCATCAAGATCCCCGCCAACCCGGAGGGGATTCCCGCCATCCGCCAGGCGACCGCGGCGGGGATCAACGTGAACATCACGCTGATCTTCAGCGTGCGCGTCTACGATCAGGTCATCGACGCGTACATGTCCGGCCTGGAGGACCGCGTCGGGCAGGGTTTGCCCATCTCGCAGATCCACAGCGTGGCCAGCTTCTTCGTCAGCCGCGTGGACACCGCGGTGGACAAGCTGCTGGAGGAGAAGGGCGTCAAGGACCTGCAGGGCAAGATCGCCAACGCCAACGCGATAGAGGCGTACCAGCGCTACCTCGGGTCGATCGCCACCCCGCGCTGGAAGGCGCTGGAGGCAAAGGGCGGCACGCGGCAGCGGCCGCTCTGGGCGTCCACCGGAACCAAGAACAAGGCCTACAGCGACGTGCTCTACGTCGAGCCGCTGATCGGGCGGGACACCGTCAACACCATGCCGCTCCAGACCCTGCAGGCGTTCAATGACCACGGCAAGGTGGCGGGCGAGACCATCCTGGAGGCGGTGGACGAGGCGCGGGCCCAGCTCGCCCGCTTGCAGCAGGTCGGCATCGACCTCGAGGCCGTCTGCGCGAAGCTGACCGACGACGGGCTGGACCTCTTCAGCAAGGCGCTCGACGGGCTGCTCCACGCCATCTCCGCCCGCTCGGCCGCGCAGGGCTTCGCTCGCAAGGCCCAGCTGCGCGAGAGCCCGGGCCGCCGCAAGGACGAGGCGGCCGAGGGGCTGAAGATCGCCCGCGAGAAGAAGATCGCCTCGCGCCTCTGGGCGAAGGACGCCTCGCTCTGGGGCGCGAAGAACGTGGCCAAGACGCGCCTCGGCTGGCTCGAGCTTCCCGAGCTCGCGCGCGAGCGGCTGCCCGAGCTGACCGCGTTCGCCAAGGAAGCCAGTCAGAAGTTCCGGCACTGCATCCTGCTGGGGATGGGCGGCTCCTCGCTCGCGCCGGAGGTGATCGCGCGCATCCTCGGCAAGCGCGAGAGCGGGCTGGACCTGCGCGTGCTCGACTCCACCGCGCCGGATGCGGTCCGCGCCGCCGCGCGCGGGTTCGATCTGCGCAAGACGCTCTTCCTGGTCAGCTCGAAGAGCGGCACCACCACGGAGGTCGACGCGTTCTACCGTCACTTCCGCAGCCAGGTCGACGAGGGGAAGAACTTCGTCGCCATCACCGACGAGGGCACGCCGCTGCAGAAGCGCGCGTCGCAGGAAGGCTTCCGGCGGACCTTCGTCAACCCCTCCGACATCGGCGGGCGCTACAGCGCGCTCAGCTACTTCGGACTGGTCCCGGCAGCGCTGCTTGGCCTCGACGTCGGTCAGCTCGTCGATCAGGCCGAGAGGGTCGCCCTCGCCTCGCACGCGCGCGTCCCGCTCCACGAGAACCTCGCGGTGCGGCTCGGGGCCGTCGCCGGCGGCCTCGCCCGCAAAGGCGCGGACAAGCTCACCCTGCTCCTGTCGCCCAAGCTCGCTCCCTTCGGAGCCTGGCTAGAGCAACTGGTGGCGGAGAGCACCGGCAAGCAGGGGCGCGGGATCATCCCCGTGGACGGGGAGCCGCCCGGGAAGAAGGACGCTTACGGCGCCGATCGCCTGTTCGTCTCGCTGGCGCTCGCCAGCGAGGCGCACGACATGAGCTACCTGGCCGAGGCGGGCCACCCCCTCGTGCAGTGGAAGCTGTCGGCCCCGGCCGAGATCGCCGGCGAGTTCCTCCGCTGGGAGATCGCCACGGCCGCGATGGGAGCGGTGCTCGAGATCGATCCGTTCGACGAGCCCAACGTCGCCGAGAGCAAGGAGAAGACGAAGGCCCTCCTGGCCAAAGGCACGCTGGCTCCCGAGGAACCGGCGCTCCGCTCCCAGGGGCTCGCGCTGTTCGCGCTGGCGGATCACGCCCAGGTGCTTCGCAAGGCGGCGGGCACGCTGGGGAGCGCCGTCGCCGGATCGCCAGCAGGGTGGATCGCCGCGCACCTGGCCCTCGGAAACCCGGGCGACTATGTGGGTCTTCAAGCATACATGCCGCAGGACGAGGAGCTGGCGGAGAAGCTCCACGGCGTGCAGGGCGCCATCCGCGACGCGACGAAGATGGCCTGCACCTCGGGCTTCGGACCCCGCTTCCTCCACTCCACCGGCCAGATCCACAAGGGCGGGCCCGACACCGGCCTGTTCCTGCAGATCACCAGCGACGGCGGCGAGGATCTGCCGATCCCCGGCATGCCGTACTCCTTCGGGACGCTGTTCGCGGCCCAGGCCCGCGGCGACCTCGAGGTGCTGCAGGCGCACGGCCGCCGCGTCCTGCGCATCCACGTCGAGGACCGCGCCGCCGCCGGGAAGGTGGTCGACGTCGTGCGCCAGGCCGCAAATCTGATCTCGCGGAAGTAGGACCGGACATGCAGCTCGCGATGCTGGGTCTCGGACGGATGGGCGGCAACATGGTGCAGCGGCTGCTGCAGGCCGGGCACAAGGTGGTCGCCTACGACGTCGATCCGCGCCGCGCAGCCGAGCTGGCCGCGATCGGCGCCGCGCCCGCGACTACGCTCGACGAGGTGATCGCCGCCCTCAGGCCGCCGCGCGTCTGCTGGACGATGGTGCCGGCGGGGCGGATCACCGAAGAGCTGATCACCTCGCTGGCCGCCCGGCTGCAGAAGGGCGACGTGGTCGTGGACGGCGGCGACTCCTACTACAAGGACTCGCAGCGGCGGGCGAAGGAGCTGGCCGAGCGCGGCATCCACTTCTGCGACGCGGGCATCAGCGGCGGTATCTGGGGGCTGAAGAACGGCTACTGCCTGATGGTCGGCGGCGTCTCGGAGGCCTACGCCTTCATCGAGCCGGTCCTCAAGGCGCTGGCGCCCGAAGGCGGCCTGATCCACACCGGGCCGGCGGGCAGCGGGCACTATGTCAAGATGGTGCACAACGGGATCGAGTACGGGCTGATGACCGCGTACGGGGAGGGCTTCGAGATCCTCAAGACCTCTCCCTTCAGCCATCTCGATCTCCCCCGGATCGCCGACGCCTGGCGGCACGGCAGCGTGGTGCGCTCCTGGCTGCTGGACCTGCTCGCGCAGGCTTTCTCGAAGGATCCAGGTCTCGACGGCATCCGCGGCTACGTCGAGGACAGCGGGGAAGGGCGCTGGACGGTGCAGACGGCGCTCGAGCAGAACGTGCCCGCGCCGATCATCACCCTTGCCCTGGAGATGCGAATCGCCTCCCGCCAGGAGGTATCGTTCAGTTCAAAGGTCCAGGCTGCGCTGCGCAACGAATTCGGCGGCCACGCCGTGAAGAAGGGGTGACACATGCCGTACACCTCGGAGCACGACGAGATCCCCAACCCGCTGCGCGCGGGCCTGCGCGCCGAGTCCATCCCGGAGCCGTGCGCGGTGGTGATCTTCGGGGCCACCGGGGACCTCGCGCACCGCAAGCTCGTTCCCGCGCTCTACAACCTCGCCGTCACCGGCCACCTGCCGGCGGCGTTCGGGATCGTCGGAATGGCCAAGAGCGAGCTCGCTCAGCACGACTTCGTGCGCGGCATGCGCGAGTCAGTGGGCAAGTTCTCGCGGACCAAGCCCATCGACGGGGAGATCTGGGCGGACTTCGCCAACGGCATGCGCTACGTCTCGGGCTCGTTCGACGATCCGAACGCGTTCGCGCGGCTGCGCGCCGCGCTCGAGGAGCTGGACAAGAGCCGGGGCACGCGCGGCAACCGCCTCTTTTACTTCGCCACCCCGCCCAGCGCCTTTCCCACCCTGCTCAAGCAGCTCAAGGGCGCCGGCCTGATCAACCCGCCCAACGACAGCCGGTTCACGCGCGTGGTGATCGAGAAGCCCTTCGGGCACGACCTCGCCAGCGGGCGCGCCCTCAACCGGCTGGTGCTCGAGACCTGCGACGAGCGGCAGGTCTTTCGCATCGATCACTACCTGGGCAAGGAGACGGTCCAGAACCTGTTGGTCTTCCGCTTCGCCAACTCCATCTTCGAGCCGATCTGGAACCGGCGATTCGTCGACCACGTCCAGATCACCGCCTGCGAGGATCTCGGGGTCGAGGGGCGCGCCCGGTACTACGAGGAGGCCGGGATCCTCCGGGACATGATCCAGAACCACGTGCTGCAGCTTCTCTGCCTGACCTCGATGGAGCCGCCGGTGGCGTTCGACGCGGACGCGGTGCGGGAGGAAAAAACCAAGGTGCTGCGCGCGGTCGAGGCCTTCGAGACGCCGGAGCAGGTGGCCCGCAACGTCGTCCTCGGCCAATACACGGCGGGATCGATCGGCGGCAAGGACGTGCCCGGTTACCACGAAGAGAAGGACGTGGCGCCCGGCTCGCGCACGCCCACCTTCGTGGGCCTGCGGCTCAGCGTCCGCTCCTGGCGCTGGGACGGCGTCCCGTTCTATCTCCGCTCCGGAAAGCGGATGCCCAAGCGCGCCACCGAGATCGCGGTCCACTTCCAACCGCTGCCGCATTCGCTGTTCGGCGAGGGAGCGACGCAGCCCAACGAGCTGGTCATCCGCGTGCAGCCGGAGGAAGGGATCGCGCTGCGGTTCTCGGCGAAGGTCCCCGGCGAGCGCTACCGCCCGCGGACCGTCAGCATGGACTTCCGGTACGGGTCCACGTTCGGGGCCGTCGCTCCCGAGGCCTACGAGCGGCTCCTGCTCGACGCGATGCGAGGCGACCAGACGCTGTTCACGCGGCGCGACGAGGTGGAGGCGGCCTGGAAGATCGCCGACAGCATCCTCAAGGTCGCCGAGAGCCCCGAGTCCCCGCCGCCCAACCCCTACCGCGCCGGGACCTGGGGTCCACCGGAGGCGGACCAGCTCCTCGCCCAGGACGGGCGCGCATGGAGGCGGTTGTGAGCGAGAACTTCGGCGAGCCCATCTCGGCGGGCGCGGCGCCGCGCACCGGGGATTCCGGCGAGCTCGTCCTGCGGTTCGACAGCGGGTTCGACCTGGGCCGCATCGAGCGGCTCCTTCAGGAAACGCGGGAGCGCGGCGGCCGCGCGCCGGAGAGCGTCTGCACGCTGAACCTGATCGCGGTCTACTTCAACGAGCAGCAGTACGAGAAGGCCAGGGCCGCGCTGGAGATGGCCGGCACGATCCATCCCTCGCGGCTGATCGTGATGATCGGCGACGCGCCGGTCGAGCAGGAGTCGCTGACCGTGCGCGCCTCGGTGGTGCGATCGGGAGGCGCGATCACGCTGGAGCGGCTGGTGCTGTCCGCGACCGGACGGGCCGTGCGCCATCTCGAGTCGGCCATGACCAACCTGTTGCGCCCCGACCTCCCCCGCGTGGTGGTGTTCGGCGGGCGGCCCCACGGCGATCTCATGAAGCGCGCGGTGGAAATGGCCGACCGGATCGTGATCGACTCCGGAGCGCGTCCGCCCGGCTATCTGGCGGAGACGGCCTCGCTGCTGGCAAAGGGCGCCCCGATCGGCGACCTCGCCTGGGCGCGGATCTTTCCCTGGCAGGCGCTGGCCGCGGACACCCTGGATCTGCCGAACCTGCGGGAGCACCGCGGCAACATCCGCAAGGCGCGCGTGGCCTGCGCGGGCGCGGTGGGCGCCGAAGGGTTGCTCCTGCTCGGCTGGCTGCAGTCGCGCATCAAGCGCCTTGAGATTCAGATCCAGGCCGAGGGTGAGCCCGAGCCCGAAGACACCGGCACCGCCACTCCGCGAGCCGCGCCGATGGGATTGGGGCAGGTCAAGCTGCTGGAGCTCACCGCCCCGCCGGCCACGTTCACGTTGCGCCGGGACAAGGGCATCCTCTACGCCGACGTGAAGGGCGACGACGACGGCTACTGCGCCAACCGCGTCCGCCTTCCCGCGGACACGCCCGGGCGGCTCCTGGCGCTGGAGCTGAACCTGCTCTACGGCGTCGACGAGCTGTACGCCCAGGCCGCGCAAGCCGCGGCCCGCCTGCTCCCGCAGGTCCCGCGATGACCGAGGTGGCCGTCGTTCCCGATGTCGCCGCCGCGGCCGCCGAGCTTTTCATCGAGGCCGTCGCGGGTGCCGCCGCCGCCCGGGACAGGGCCGCGGTGGCGCTCACCGGAGGATCGACGGCGCCGCCGCTGTACGCGAAACTGCGCGCGGCCAATCAGGTGCCTTGGGCGAAGACGCACGTCTTCGTCACCGACGAGCGGGCGGTGCCGCCCGATCACGAGCTGTCGAACTATCGCGCTGCGGAGCAGGGCCTGTTGCGCTCCGTCAAGGTAGCGGGTGTACACCGCATGCGCGGCGAAGCTGCCGATCTCGACGCCGAGGCGAGGCGCTGCGCGCAGGACCTGCGCGACACGCTGGGGACTCCGCCCAGGCTCGATTTCATGGCGCTCGGTCTCGGCCCTGACGGCCACGTCTGCTCGCTGTTCGCCGGAGTCTCCTCGAGCGCGGAGCGCGGCGACGACGAGCTTGTCCGACACGTCGCGGCTCCGCTGCAGGTCGAGCCGAAGGTCGAGCGCATCACGATGGTGCCGTTCCTGATCGTCACGGCGCGCATGGTGGTGCTCCAAGTGTCCGGACCGGCCAAGGCCGACGTGCTGGCGCGTGCCCTGAAGGGACCCGAGGATCTCGTCGCCTGTCCCGCGCAGTGGCTGCTCAAGGCCTCCGGCCGGGTTGTGGTCGTCTGCGATGCGGCCGCCGCATCCGGTCTCTGACGGATGCTGCGAATCGAGCCGCTGCCCCATGATGATGGGTGATCCGCCGATTCGTCGCGTATGGCTTCGTGGGCTGGGCGCTGGAGGTCGCGTTCACGGGGATGACCGGGGCCTTCGGGCTGCGGGATCGCCGCCTCCGCGGACATTCGTATCTCTGGATGCTGCCGATCTACGGCGCCGGAGGCCTTCTTCTCGAGCGGCTACACGAGCGGCTGGCCGCACGCCGCGTTCCCCGCGCCGTGCGCTCGCTGGCCTACACGCTCGGCATCTACGGCCTGGAGTTCGGCAGCGCCTCGCTCCTCGACCGCCTGATCGGCGACGTGCCTTGGCGATACCTGAAAGGCCTGCACGTGCGCGGCTACGTGCGGCTGGACTACGCGCCGTTCTGGTACGCATGCGGGTGGTTGTTCGAATCGCTCGAGCGCGAGCTGCGCAAGCTCGATCGGCCGTGCCGGAAGGAGTGGAGAACCCCTGTTGCTACCGGACGAGCCGTAGATGCGGCCGCGCCGCCGGTTCGTTCGCCCGCGCCGGCTCTTCGCGCGGCTCTTCCTTGAGGCCGTCGACCGCCGAAAGGGCCGGTCTCCGCCGCGCCGGGAGATCCGCCTCCGGCTCGGAAGCAGGGCGCGAGGTCGCGTGCATCACCTCGACCGGCAGGTCCTCCGGCCACACCTGGCCGTCCCCGGTGCCGTGGCAGGTGATTCCAAACACCGACGCCCAGGGCAGGACGCAGTGGAACGATCGGCCCCCGAACGAGAGCGTCGCCTGGACGCGCTCGTCGGAGATGTCCATGTCGGGGATCGAGTACCGGTAGCTGAGGTTCAGGCGCAGATGCGCGTCGTCCGCGTACTGCGGCGGGACGATCACACCGGGCCGGCGCGCGTCCAGATGGATCATCGCCACGCCCCTCGCGAGGAAGCCGAGGAGCGTCTCTTTCTTCGTGGGCGTGCGCGGAGCCATCGGGGTTGCTGTACTCCTCTATGCCGGCTCCCGCAAGTGATCCAGGGGGGCAAATTGCAGCTCATACAGACGCGCATATTCACCCCGTCTTGACAGCAGCTCGTCGTGCGTCCCCATCTCCGCCAGGCGGCCCTGCACCAGGACCGCAATGCGGGTGGCGTGCCGTATGGTCGAGAGCCGGTGGGCGATCACCAGGCAGGTCCGCTGCTCCATCAGCCGGTCGAGCGCCTTCTGGACCTCGCGCTCGCTCTCCGTGTCCAGCGCGCTGGTCGCCTCGTCGAGCAGCAGGATCGGCGCGTCCTTGAGCAGCGCCCGCGCGATCGCGAGCCGCTGGCGCTGTCCTCCGGAGAGCGTGACGCCGCGCTCGCCCACCACGGTGTCGTAGCCGCGGGGGAGCTCGCGGATGAACTCGTGCGCCCGCGCCGCCTTCGCCGCCCCCTCCAGCCTTTCCGGTGGCACGTCGCGCAGCCCGTAGGCGATGTTCGCCCGCACCGTGTCGTTGAAGAGGAAAGTCTCCTGGGCGACCAGCGCGATCTGCGAGCGGAGCGATCTCAGGGTGCCGTCGCGGATGTCGCGGCCGTCGAGGGTGACGCGGCCGTCCGCGGGATCGGCAAAGCGCGGGAGCAGGTTCAGGAGGGTGGTCTTGCCGCCGCCCGAGGGACCGACGAGCGCGATCACCTCCCCGCGCCGGAGCGGGAGGTCCACGTTCCGCAGGACCGACGGTCCCTCTGCGCGGTACCGGAACGAGACGCGCTCGAAGCGGATCTCCTGCGAGAACGTCGGCAGCTCGACCGCGCCGGGCACTGGCTCGACGGGCTCGTCGAGGACCTCCCAGAGTCGGCGCGCGCCGGCCAGGCCCTGCGTGACGCCCTGGCCCGTGCCGCCCAGGGACTTGAGCGGCGTGTAGAGCAGGATGATGGTGGCGAGGAGCGAGATCACCCGGTCCGGCTGGAGGTTCCCCGCCGCCACCGCACGCGCGGCGAACACCACGGTGGCCGCGATCCCGATCGCCGCCATGATCTCCAGCGTCGGCGTGAAGATGGCTCGCACGAAGAAGCTGCGTCGCATGGTGCCGAGAAAGCGGTCCTGCTCCGCGGCGAACTTGTCGCGCTCGTAGCCCTCCATGCCGAACGACTGCACGATGCGCACGCCCTGTAGCGCCTCGTGCAAGAGCGTGTAGAGGCTGCCGATCTGCGCCTGGCCGCGGGTGGCGATCTTCTTCAGGCGCCGGGCGAACCGGACGATGGGCACGACCGTGAGCGGCACGGCCACGAACGCGAGCAGCGCCAGCCGCCAGTCGAGGGCCACCGACACGGCGAGCAGCACCAGGACTTGAAGGCCGTCGCGCAGGTACGCGGCGAGCCCGTACGTGACCGCGAACTCCACCGCGGCCACGTCGTTGGCGAATCGCGCCAGCAGATCGCCCGAGGCGCTGCGCGCGAAGAACGCCGGCGGGAGCTGGAGCAGCTTCTCGTGCAGCGCGAGCCGCAGGTCGGCGACCACCCGCTGCCCGAGCATCCCCATCGAATAGAACTGGCCGAAGTACGCGAAACCGCGCACCGCGGCGATCAGCAGGATCAACGCGGGCAGCGCCTTCAGGACGGTCTCGCGGGAGATGTCTTCGGGCGAGCGCAAGAAAGGGAGCGCGCTGCGCAGCGCCGCGGCGTCCAGCGCGCCGCCCTTGAAGACGAACTGGAACATCGGCCCCACCAGCCACGAGAACGCGCCAGTGGCGGCCGAGAGCACGACCATCGCCAGGATCGCGGCGGAAAGCAGCCGGAGGTGCGGCCGCAAAGAGGCGAGAAGACGCCGATACTCCGTCACGGGCGACTTGTAGCACGGCGGTTCTCCTGATACGCACGCCCGCCGATGCTGGAGCGGGCTGGCCGGCTGCTGTTCAGGTGGAGGAGCTTCACGCCGGTGTTGCTCGCGATGGTGGCCGTGCCGTTGCTTTGGCAGAGCCGCGGTCCGGCGTCGTCTGCATGGTTGGTCTCGGGTCTCGCGCTTTGCTTCGCCGCGCAGGCGCTGCGGGCCTGGGTGCTGGGACAAGTCCCGGACGGTACGTCGGGACAGAACGAGAAGCTGATCGCGACGGAGCTGAATACCTCCGGTCCCTACGCGCTCACGCGCAATCCGCTCTATCTCGGGAACTTCGGGATCACGCTCGGCCTCTGCCTGATCGCCCACGACGTGCGGTTGCTGTGCATCGTGGTGGCGCTGTTCGCGGTGCAGTACCGCGCGATCATCGCGGCAGAGGAGCACTTCCTGCACGAGCGATTCGGAGCCGCTTACGACGCGTGGTGCGCACGCGTGCCACGGTTCTGGCCGCGGCTGCGCCCGGCGGCGGCGCGTTCGACGCGGTCGTGGGATTTCCGCCGCGCCCTGCGGAAGGAGCACAACCCGATGGCAGCATGGGTTGCGCTCGCGCTGGTGCTGGTCGCGCTCGATCGGCCGGGCCGGCCGCGGTGGCCGTATCTGGTGGCGCTGGGCGTGGTGGCAGCGCTGTGGCTGGCCGTAAAGGCGTGGAAGCACCGCTGGCTGCAGGGGAACTTCATCGCCGATTTCCGGCGGCGGCTGCGGGAGACGGCACGGTAAGTTTGTTCGCACCGAGACGAACAGGTCTGCGTCGACGTCGACGTGGTCGTGAGCGTGGCCTTGACCCGGTTTGGTGGACACCGGGTTGAGTTACGCAGCCGTCATCCTATCCTCGAAATCGACCGGGCTGCAGTAGCCGATCGAGGAGTGCAGCCGCTTTCGATTGTAGAAGCCCTCGATGTACTCGAAGACAGCGAGCTTCGCTTGTGCGTGTGTCTGGAAGACGCGGCCGCGGACGAGCTCGGTCTTGAGGGTGCTGAAGAAGCTTTCCGCGCAGGCGTTGTCCCAGCAGTTGGCCCGC
>DASQAS010000215.1:0-21338 GCA_035635635.1 Myxococcales bacterium
AGGCCCTTCTCCGCGGCATCGACCTGCGCTGCGGCTGCTTCGGCTCCGACGAGCGCGCCTCCTGGTGGACCGTCGCCCGCGACCTCTTGATGCTCGCCGCCGCCCTCGCCGTCGCCGCCACGAGGCAACGCCGCCCACGTCCGCCCCCACTCCCCGCCTGACAGAGTTTCGGGAGAGTTTCGCGAGAGTTTCGGGGACACCCTACGCAACTCGCCATGCCAACGTGTCCGCTTCCGGGACTGCATACGGAATTGGTCATACGCATGCGGTGAGTTGGCACGAGGTTGCGTTTCGTGTCCCCGTAACTCCCGAGCTCTGGCCGAAACTCGCATGGAGTTGGCACGGGGTTGCGTAGGGTGTCCCCGAAACTCCCCGCCGGTCGCCGCCTGACCCGGTCAGTTGGCACGGGTTGCGTATTGTGTCACCGGAACTCGCGGACGAACTCGGTGATGGCTCGAAGGGTGGCATCCGGCTGGTCGCGGTGTGGGGAGTGGCCGCAGTTCGGGAGCAGGACTGCTTTGACGTTCTCGGCGCCGTGTTGGATGGCCTCGACTTGCTTCGTGGTTCCGTATTCGTCCTGCTCTCCCTGTACGACCAGGATGGGCGCCTCGATTCGAGGCAGGAACTCTTCGAGGTTCCAGTTCCGGAAGTCCGGATCGAGCCAGGGGCGGTTCCAGCCCCAGAAGGCGGCGTCCACGTTCCGGTGGTGTTTCGAGAGGCGGGCACGCAAGTCGCTGGACTCGAAGGCCTCGCGGGCCTTCGCGATGCTGCGCAGGCCCATCTCCTCGGTGAAGACGTGGGGCGCCTCGAGGACCAGCGCGCGGGCCTTGCCGCCGCTGCCGGCGTAGATGATGGAGATCGACGCTCCGTCGCTGTGGCCGAAGAGGATCGGATCGGCGATCCCCGCGGCCTCCAGGATCTCCGGCAGCAGCGCCGCCTCGTCGTGCATGTAGCGGACCGGCCGCGGCATCGGGGCGGGATCGGAACTGCCATGGCCCGCCCGGCTGTACACGAACGCCGGCAAGCCAGTGGCCTTGGAGACGCGCTCGGGGAAGTCGCGCCAGAGGGCGAGCGAGCCGAGGCCCTCGTGCAAGAACACCAGCGTCGGCCCAAGCGGCTCCCCGATGTGCCGGGCCTCGATGTTCTTGCCCCGGACGATGAGCGTCACGGAGCGGCCATCGGCCAGGCGCGCCGCAGGATGGCCTGGACGTCCACGCCGCCCGGCATTGCGCCGAACGCGTACCCATGGCCTGCAGCGAGCCGCGTCGCGCAGAATGCATCGGATACTGCTGGCGGCGCATGGCGGGCGAGCAGCGATCCCTGCAGCGCGACCGCCAACGACTCCACCAGCCGGCGCGCGCCGCTCTCGTCCGGATTCGCCAGCGCAGCCTCCGCCGCGTCCACGGCCGCGTCGAGCCGGCGATCCGCTCCCCGCGCCAGGCGCAGTTCGTCCAGGAGCGCGTCGCGGGCGTGCGGCTCGCGGCCCAGCGCGCGCAGGACGTCCAGGCAGATCACGTTTCCCGATCCCTCCCAGATGGAGTTGAGCGGAGCTTCCCGATACAGGCGGGGCAGCACCGACTCCTCCACGTACCCGTTCCCTCCCAGGCACTCCAGCGCCTCGGCGATCATGGGCGCCGCCCGCTTGCAGACCCAATACTTCGCGACCGCGGTCCCCACCCGCCGGAACGGCCCCTCCTCCTCGCCGCGGTCGTACGCGCGCGCCACGCGCATCATCAGCACGGTGGCGGCCTCCGATTCGACGGCCAGGTCGGCCAGGACCGCCCGCATCAGCGGCTGCTCGATCAGGCGCTTCCCGAACGCCCGCCGGTGGGCGCAGTGATGGATCGCCTGCGCCGCCCCCTGCCGCATGATCGCCGCCGCGCCGATCACGCAGTCGAGCCGGGTATGGTTCACCATCTCGAGGATGGTGTTCACTCCGCGCCCCTCCTCGCCGAGCAGCCGCGCCCAGGCGCCGTCGAACTCCACCTCGCTCGAGGCATTGCTGCGGTTGCCCAGCTTGTCCTTCAGCCGCTGGAGATGGAACCGGTTCCGCACGCCGTCCGGCGTCCAGCGCGGAAGGAGGAAGCACGACAGCCCGCGCGGCGCCTGCGCCAGCACCAGGAAGGCGTCGCTCATCGGCGCGGAGCAGAACCATTTGTGCCCGGTCAGGGCGTAAGCGCCGCCGCCCAGCGGCTCAGCCCGGGTGGTGTTCGCGCGCACGTCGGAGCCGCCCTGCTTCTCGGTCATCCCCATGCCGATCAGGACGCCGCGCTTCCCTGCCGCCGGTACCATCCGCGGGTCGTACTCGATCGAGACGATCTTCTCCCTCCACTCGCCGAACACTCCCGAATCGTGATGAAGCGCCGGGACCGCCGAGTACGTCATGGAGATGGGGCAGCCGTGACCGGCCTCGGTCTGCGAGACCAGCGCCATCTTCGCCGCCCGCGCGACGTGCGCTCCGGGTCGCGGATCGCGCCAGGGCCCGGAGTGGACCGCGTTGGAGATCGAAAGCCGCATCAGCTCGTGCCAGGCCGGATGGAACTCGACCTCGTCGATCCGGTCGCCGGTCCGGTCGTGCGTCCGCAGGCGGGGAGGATTCTGGTTCGCGTCGAATCCCCACCCGATCGCCTCGCGCGTCGCGGTGGCGCGAGCGAACCCGGCGACCTCCGCCTCCGCCCAGCCGGCGCCCTCCCGCCGCAGGGCCTCCGCCAGCGCGAGGTCCTCCGCGAACGGATCGTAGTCCTGGAGGGCGGGCGCCTGGTTCAGGACCTCGTGCGTGGGCATGAGCGCACTGTACCGCGCTGCCGCGGCCAGCGGTCCGTCTCTTCAGCCGAGGACGCCCGCGCGGTCAGGGTTCAGCCGCTTGCGTGGCCCCCAGGTACTCGAGCAGCCGGTGCTGCCGGTGCCGCAAGCCCCGCACGGCGACGCGCACCTGGGCCTCGGCCAACAAGTCAGCCAGGGCGGACAGGGCGCGGTCCTCGACCTCGCACCCGCTGAAGTCGAGCACCACGCGGCTGCAATCCTCGGCCAGCGCCCGTTCGAACAGCTCGCGCGCGTCGCCGAGGCGGAGCTCGCCCCTCGGGCGCAGCTCGCAGCGGTCTCCATCCTCGAAGCGGTCGATGCGCATGCGAGAGACCTTGTGAATTCCCCGGTCCCGGCGGAAGCTCTGCCCCGGAATGTGGTTTGGGATAAAGAGCGGCCGCCCGGTTGTTTCCGGAAAGATGCTCCGGTTCCGGCCCCTGCCGAGAGGTGTGCGCATCGGCGCCTGGTGCGCGGCCGCGCTGTTCGCGCTCGCGTCCGTCGGGGTCATCGCCGTCGCCCTCGGGTGCCCGCCGGTGGAGGCACTGAAGGACCGCCGGCCACCACAGGCCAGCCTGGTCTTCGACAAGGACGGCAAGCTGCTGGCCCGACTTGCGCCCGAAGAGCGCATCGTGGTGCCCCTCTCCGCGATGTCCCCCAAGCTCGTCGGCGCCTTCCTCGCCGTCGAGGACCAGCGCTTCTACGAGCACCAGGGCATCGACTGGCGCCGCGTGGCCGGCGCCATCTGGCGCGACCTCAAGAGCTTCTCGCTCCGGGAAGGGTCGAGCACCATCACCATGCAGCTCGCGCGCAACGTCTTCCCGGACAGCCTCACGCGCGCCCGCACGCTCCGCCGCAAGCTGGCGGAGATGATCGTCGCGCGCCGGATCGAGCGCACCTTCAGCAAGCAGCAGATCCTGGAGATGTACCTGAACCAGATCTACCTGGCGAACGGGTACTACGGGGTCGAGGCCGCCGCCCGCGGTTACTTCGGGCGCTCCGCGATGGATCTGTCGCTGCCGCAGGCCGCGGTGCTCGCCGCCCTCCCCAAGGCGCCGAGCAACTACGATCCCCGCCGCTTCCCCGACGCCGCGCTCAAGCGGCGCAACCTGGTGCTCGACCTGATGGCGAAGCACAAGGTGATCACGGCCAAGGAAGAAGCGGGCGCGCGCAAGACGAAGCTGCGTCTCACGCCGGGCGAGGAGGAGGGCGGCGCGCCCTGGTTCGTCGCTTCCATCCGGCGCGAGCTGCACGATCGTTTCGGGCCCGACGCCGAGACCCAGGGCCTGCGAGTCCGCACCACGCTGGACCGCGGCCTGCAGCGCATCGCCGAGAAGGAGCTGCTCCGGCAGATCGAGGCGGTGGAGGCCGGCAAGCTCGGGCCCTTCTCCGGGGAGAAGTGCAACGGCGCGCCCGACGACTGCCTGGAGGGCATGTTCGTGGCCCTGGACACGCACACCGGCGACGTTCGCGCCTTGGTGGGCGGGCGCGACTACGCGCTGTCGGAATTCGACCGGGTGACGCAGGCGCGGAGGCAGCCGGGGTCGACGTTCAAGGCGTTCGTCTGGGCGGCCGCGATCCAGTCGGGGATTCCCGTCTCCACGCTGCTGGACCCCGCACAGCTTCCCGCCGACTACGCGCCGGCGGACGGCCAGCTCTCCTCGGACCGCCCGCTCAACCTGCGAGAGGCGCTGCGCATCTCCTCGAACCGCGCCTCGGTCGCGCTCGGCCAGCGGGTGGGCTTGTCCTCGGTGGCCGAGATGGCGCACGCCTGCGGGATCGGCGACGCCCTGATCCCGCCGTACCCGTCCAGCTTCCTCGGCGCGGCCGACGTGATCCCGCTGGAGCTGGTTGCGGCCTTCGCTCCCTTCGCCAACGGCGGCGACCGCGTCCTGCCGCGCTTCATCGACGAGGTCCGCAGCGCGACCGGAGAGGTCCTGCTCAAGAACACCGTAGTGACCTCCCAGGCGCTGCAGCCCGGGCCGGCCTTCATCATGGCCTCGCTCCTCTCCGACGTCGTCGAGAAGGGGACGGGCGCTGGCGCGCGGGTCGGCCTGCCGCCGGATCTGCCGGTGCTGGGAAAGACCGGAACGACCAACGGCGCCCAGGACGTCTGGTTCGTGGGCGCCACGCCCGAGTTGGTTGCCGGAGTCTGGCTGGGCTTCGACCATCCGCGGCCGCTCGGTCCCGCGGCCGCGGGCGGCAAGCTGGCCGCTCCGGTCTGGGCGCGCGTGATGGCCGCCTGGCATCGGGGAAAGCCAAGCCCGCCTCCCTGGCAGCGGCCCGACGGGGTGGAGCAGCACGACGTGGACAC
Organism: Myxococcales bacterium; assembly: GCA_035635635.1. Classification (GTDB taxonomy): domain Bacteria; phylum Myxococcota; class Myxococcia; order Myxococcales; family 40CM-4-68-19; genus 40CM-4-68-19. Next base: position 5,114 of record DASQAS010000215.1, read on the forward strand.
GCTCACCGGCGGGCTCGCCACCGGCGGGTGCCCCTCCGAGCAGGTCTCGCGCGAGTGGTTCCTCTCCGGCGCCGTTCCGCAAGACTGTCCGATCCACGCCGGGGGCCTGGCGGGCTTCCTCGAGCGCACCTTCGGGAAGTGGTTCCGTTGAAGCGCGCAGCGCTCGTGCTGCTGCTCGCGGTCGCGGCCGCTTGCGCGCACGCTCCGCCCGGCCACGGCGGCGGCGCCAAGCCGCTCGCCGAAGGCGTTGCCTCGTACTACGGCGAGTCGCTGCGCGGGAACCGGACCGCCAGCGGCGAGAGCTTCGATCCCGATGCCTTCACCGCCGCCCACCGATCGCTCACCTTTGGCACCTGCCTGCGCGTCGAAAACGCCGCCAACGGCCGCTCGGTGCGCGTCCGAGTCAACGACCGCGGCCCCTTCGTGCAAGGCCGCATCCTCGACTTGTCCCAGGCCGCGGCCCGGGCGCTCGACTTCGTCCGGCAGGGCGTCGCCCGCGTGCGCTTGTTTCTCTGCGGCTAGGGCGGGCTCTGGAAGGCCGAGCCGTTCGCCGCGGTCGGGTCGGCGGTGTGCACCGGCCCTTCCGGCCGGTACTCCTGCTGGTAGATTCGGATGAGCGAGAGCAGGACCGCGGTGGCGATCGGCCCGAGGATGATGCCGAGGATCCCGAACGCCTCGATGCCCCCGAAGATGGCGATGAAGACCAGCAGGTCGTTCATCCGGATCTTCGTGCCCACCAGCTTCGGGCGAAGAATGTAGTCGGCGACGAAGACCACCACCAGCCCGCTCCAGAGCAGGATGCCGATGCCTGCCGCCACGTGGCCCATGAGCATCTGAACGATCCCGACCGGCACCCAGATCAGCGCGGTCCCGACCGCCGGCAGGATCGAGGCGATGCCGGTCAGGGATGCCCACACGAGCGGGCTGTCCACACCGAACAGCCAGTAGCCGAGCCCTGCTGTGACCGCCTGATACAGCGACATCACGAACGTGCTGAACAGCATCGCCCGGGTCACGTCGCGCACGTCCCGGACGATCTGCCGGACCTGCACGTCGGGCAGCGGCACCATCTCGATCAGCCACCAGGTCCCTCCGGTCCCCTCCCGGAGCAGGTAGTACGAGGTGATTGCAGTGAAGATGAAGATGAACACGGCGCTGAAGACGCCGGCCAGGAGGCTGGTCGCTCCCTTGCCGAGCCAGGCGGCGAGGTCCCTGGCGCCCTCCGCGATCCGCTGGTTCAAGTCCCCGGCCTGGATGCCATGGCGCGCCAGGAAGGCGCTGAGGTCGTGCCCGAGAATGCCTTCGGCTCCGTTGCCCTCGTAGCGGGTGGCGAACTCCTGCGCCAGCCGGACCAGCCGGTGCCCGACGATGAAGACCAGGAAGGCGGTCAGGGCCAGGGCCAGGATCATCACCACCGTGGTGATCAAGGCCGCCGGCACGCCCGGGTTCTTTCCGCGCAGCCGGCGCACCAGCTTCTCGTGAATCGGATACACCCCGATCGCGATCACCAGGCCGAGGAAGACCGGCACCCAGATGGGCTCGATGGTCCGCCAGAAGGCGTACAGGGCCAGCAGGAACAGGACCAGGAAGGTCGTTCGCTGCAGACGGGTTCGTTCGCTCGTTTCAGACATCCCTCGACGCAGTTAGTCACGGAGCCTGAAATCCGGCAGCCCCCTCCACGTAGATCGGCCGCAGCCGATTTCGGGCGCCGCCATCCGCAAATCCAGTTATGAACGCGTTTTCGGAGGAGTTACTGAATGCTCGCAGCCGCCCTGGTCGCCGCAGCCGCCGCCCTCCCGCACATCCCGTTCGAGAAGTATCAGCTACCAAACGGATTGACGGTCCTCCTCTCCGAGGACCACCGCGCGCCGGTGGTCGGCGTCGACCTCTGGTACCACGTGGGCGCCGTCAATGAACGCCCGGGTCGCAGCGGATTCGCGCACCTCTTCGAGCACCTGATGTTCCAGGGCAGCAAGCACCTGAACGGGGACGAGCGCACTGTCTTCGCGATGCTGGAGCGCAACGGGGCCACCAACCTGAACGGCACCACCGAGTGGGATCGCACCAATTACTTCGAGACCATGCCGACGGACCGGCTGGAGCTCGCGCTCTGGCTGGAGAGCGACCGGATGGGCTTTCTGCTCGACACTGTGGACCAGAAGAAGCTCGACACCCAGCGCGAGGTCGTGCGCAACGAGCGCCGGCAGAGCATCGAGAACGTCCCCTACGGCCGCGCCGAGGAGCGGCTCGTCCAACTCCTCTTCCCGGCACCCCACCCGTACTTCGGATACGTGATCGGCTCGCACGAAGATCTCATGGCCGCCTCGCTCGGCGACGTGCAGGACTTCTTCCGCACCTACTACGCGCCGAACAACGCCTCGCTCGCCATCGTGGGCGACTTCCGGATCGCGGACGTGAAGCCGCTGGTCGAGAAGTACTTCGGGCCGCTTCCGCGCGGGCCGAACCCGCCGCCGGTCACCGCCAGGACCGAACCGCGAACGAAGGAGGTCCGCGAGACGCAGCGCGACCAGGTTCAGCTCGCGAAGGTGCTGGTCGGCTTCATCGGGCCCAGGCCTCTCGAGGAGCTCGCCATGCCGATCCTGATGCGCGTCCTGGCCGGCGGGAAGTCGAGCCGCCTCTATCACGAGCTCGTGTACCAGAAGAAGATCGCGCAGGACGTGAGCGCGAGCTGGGATCCCTCCATGCAGCTCGGCGGGATCGTGGAGATCACCGCGACGGTGCAGGCGGGCCATGCGCCCGAGGAGGTCGAGGCCGCGCTGGCCGAACAGGTGAAGCGCCTGCGCGACGCGCCGCCTTCCGCCGACGAGCTCGAGCGGGCGAAGCGCAACCTCAAGTCCTCGCTGTTCGCGCAGCTGGAGAACGTGGGCGGATTCGGCGGCAAGGCCGACCAGCTCAACTATTACGAGATGTTCGCGCGCGACCCCGCGGCCTTCACCCGGATCCTGGAATCGACGCTGGCCGTCGGGCCTGACCAGGTCCAGAAGGCGGCGCGGCAGTATCTGGGCGATGCCCAGAGGGTGGTGATCACGGTCGTGCCGGAGCAGAAGCAGGCGGCAGCAGGAGGTGCGCGATGAACCGGCTCTGGGCGGCGGCCTTCCTCGTCTCCTGCGCCTCGGCGACCCCGAAGCCCGCGCCACAAGCGCAGCAGCCTGCGGCCACGGCAGCGCCTCCCGCGCCTGCGCCGCAGGCCGCGCCGGACTCGTCCTTCCGCGCCCAGCCGCCTTCGCCAGGGACGCCGGTGGAATTCCTCGCTCCCGTTCCCCTGGAGCTGACGCTGGGCAACGGCCTGCGCGTGTACCTGATCGAGCGCCACGACGTGCCGCTGGTCGCGGTCTCGCTGGCCGTCCGCTCCGGAGCGGACACGGAACCGGCCGGCAAGTCGGGGCTCTCCTCGCTGGCGCTCGATCTCCTGGATGAAGGCACGCCCTCGCGCGACGCCGCCGCCATCGCCCGCGCGTTCGAGGACCTGGGAGCGCGGTACACGACGGGGGCAGACGCGGATTCGTCCCGGCTCTCGGTCACGGCGCTCTCCGACACCCTGGCGCCGGTCCTGGAGATCTTCGCGGACGTCGCGCTCCATCCCGCTTTCCGAACCTCGGACGTGGAGCGCGTGCGCGTCGAGCGCCTGGGTCAGATCGCGCAGGCCTTGGACGACGCGGCCTCGGTGGGCCAGCACGTGCTCTCCCGCGTGATCTTCGGCGAGAAGCACCCATGGGGCTATCCGGGCGAGGGCACCGTGAAGTCCGTGAAGTCGCTCACCCGCAAGGATCTGGCGGCCTGGCACAAGGCCTGGTTCCGGCCGTCCAACGCGGCGCTGTTCGTGGTCGGCGACACGGATGCGGTCACCCTGGCGCCCCTGCTCGAGGCGCGCTTCGGCGGCTGGCGGGATTCGGCGGCGCCCAAGGTCGCGCGTCCTGCGCAGCCCAGGTCGGGCAAGCGCGTGGTGACGCTGGTGGACAAGCCCGACGCGCCGCAGTCCCAGATCTGGATCGGAGAGATCGGGGTCGCCTCCACCGCGCCGGACGTCTTCCCGGTCCGCGTGATGAACAACATCCTGGGCGGCACTTTCAACTCGCGCCTGAACGGCAACCTCCGCACCGAGCACGCGTACTCGTACGGCGTGTTCAGCTTTTACGACACGCATCGCGAGGCCGGCCCGTTCGTGGCCGCGGGCGGGGTGGTCAGCGACAAGACCGCCGACGCCCTGGGCGAGTTCATGAAGGAGCTGACGCGGATGAAGTCCGGCGAGGTCAGCGAGGCGGAGTTGGCCGACGCGAAGGAGGGCCTGATCAGGGCCATCCCCGCGCTGTTCGCGAGCAACGAGCAGACGGCCGGCGCCTACGCGCGCGCCTGGTCGCACGGGCTCCCCGCCGACTACTACGCCAGGTACCAGGAGCGCGTGCAGGCCGTGACCCGGGAAGACGTGGCCAAGGCGGCGCGAGAGCGCCTCCATCCGGACGCCATGGCCATCGTGGTGGTGGGTCCCTCGCAGCAGATCGCTCCCAAGCTGGAGGCGCTGAATCTCGGCCCGCTCGAGCTGAGGGACGCGGAAGGCGAGGCGCGCAAGGCGACGGCGGCCGCGGCGGGAAGATAGCGCTACTTCTTCTCCCGCTGCTGCGCGCGCGCCAGCTCGGCCATCGTGCGGTCCACCAGGTCCAGGAATGCGAACAAGAGCGCCTGCAGCTTCGTGGGATCGCCGATCCCTTCGAACCGGTCTTCCTTGATCCGGTAGGCCAACCAATCCCGCCCGGTCGCGCCTTCGCGGTACGGCGCCAGCTTCAGTCCCGAGAGCGGCGTCCCCGCGAGGTCGATCTGCACCGTCCATCCCGGCTTCTCGCGCAGCGTCTCGATGCGGATGCCGTGCTCGAGGCTCCGGCCGCGCTCGAGCTGCGTCTTGTGCCAGGCCTGGATCCGCTCGAGGACCTCCATGGCTCGATGCTACGGCCGCCGGGAGCGCCCGAGCAACTTCGCCGCCTCGCTCGCCGCGCGCAGCCCGGTCTCGATGGCCCCGTGCACGGTTCCGCAGGCTCCGTCGAAGTGGGTCGCCTCGCCCGCGAAGAGCAGGGGGCCCACACGCCGGGCGAGCGCGCGCTGCGCGGGCATTGCGCCCACCGGCACCCAGCTGTACGCGCCGCCGGAGAGCTCGTCCCGTTCCCAGTCGACGAAAAGCGACCGGAGCGGCCGCTGCCGCTCGCCGGTGGCCTGCTCCAGCGAGCGCAGCCCCGCGGCGACCGGGTCCTTCCCGCGCAGCGCGTCGTGCTTGCGGCTCGCCGCCCATCCGATCAGCACCGGCGCGCGCGACGGCAGCGGCCGCCAGAACGTGGGCACTTCGGCCTGCGCCAGCAAGAAGCCGAGGTCGGGCGGCCAGAAGGCGCGCTTGAAGAGCAGGGCGACCTTGAGCACCGGGCCCATCGCGAGCGCGTCGATGGCCTCCTGCTTCCAGCGCGGCAGCGCCGGAGCGAATCGCAGCGAGCGGCCCTGCAGCGCCCCGAGCGCGACGGTGACGATGGCCGTCCGCGCTTCCCAGGTCCGGCGGTACGCCAGCACTCGGACGGACCCGCGCGTCCAGCGGATCTCGCGCACCTTCGAGTCCAGCTCGATGCGCAGCCCGCGCGCGAGCCTTCGCGGCACGATGTCATAACCGCCCGGGATCCGCGCGATGCGATCGCCCTGGATCTTCTCCGCGGCCGCGATCTGCTGCGCGATCGCCTTCAGGCTGGCGCGGTCCAGCCGCGCGGCGTTGAACCCTTCGAGATAGGCCGCCGCCAGCTGGCGCTCCGCCGGCGTGGTCTGCGCGCGCCAGCGGGGAGACTCCAGCGCGTCGCGCACCGACCGCTCGCGCCCCGCCAGAAGCCGGGAGACCTTCTCCAGCGTCGACTCCCACAGCTTGCCTTGCGGAACCAGCCGATCGCCGTACAGCTCCCCCTCCACTTCCCGCGCCTTCGCGAGCGCGCGCAGCGCCGGCGGCTTGCCGTGCACGAACTCGGCCCCGAGCTCGATGGGCACCGGCCAGCCGCGAGGACGCAGGGTGTGGATGCGGCCCCCGATTCGATCCCGGGCTTCCAGCACCACGGCGTCATGCCCGCGCCGTCGCAGCTCGCGAGCGGCCGCGAGACCCGAGACACCGGCCCCGATGACGATCACGTCCACGAGGTCTCGAGGGCTACCGCTTGGCTCGCCGCGCCCGCGCCTTGGTCTTCGGGCGGGGAGCGCGCCGGGCGGGCTTGCGCGCCGCCGTCTTGCGGGCCGCAGACTTCCGGGCTGCGGGCTTCTGCACCTTGCGCCCGGAGCTCTTCTGCGCCGCTCGGCCCGGCCGCTCGATCTTGCGGCCCCACGAAGTCTCGGGCGCCACCGGCGCCGGAGTCCTCTTCCCGCTCTTTGCGAAGTATCGGACCAGCGGCTTCAGGTAATGCTCCATCCAGCCCTTCGCATACCGCTTGAGGTGGCTGGGCGGCAGGTCGCTGTGGCGCACCACCACGCGCGTCCCTCCGCGGGCCGGCTCGAACTCGACCACCACGCGCGAATCGCGCGACTCGGGCGGAAACTCGGCTGTTCGCCAGGTCTGCACGATGCGCCGTCCCTCGTCGACGCCGAGCAGGATGCCGTGGATGTACCCGTCCCAGGCGATGAACCGGCCGCCGGTCCAGGGCTCGACCACCGCCTCGCCGCCTCCGGTGAACGCCGCATGCTCGCGGCCGTCCATCCAAGCCGAGAACACCCGCCCGGGCTCGGCGGCGACGATCGTTTCGATCTCGAACGAGTCAGGCATTCCGATCCCTGGAGTCGAACTGTAACGAATCGGGATCACATCCATCCACTTTTCAATTGACGGCCGCACCCCGGCGGGGTCGCATGCGCCCGTGCCCGGCGCGCTGCAGAGGAGTTCGGGAACCTCCCTCGACGCCTTCTCCCATGCGAGCTATGTGCTTGTCCGGCCTCTGTTTTCCTGGACCAGGGTCTACCGCGTGTACGGCCCCGACGGCGGGCTCGTCGCGTTCGTCGAGCACCCGTTCTTTCGCCTGCGTACCGAGCTCGTCATGTACGCGGACGAATCGCAGCTCCAGCCGATCCTGGTGCTGAAGAACCGCCGCATCGCCGCGCTGAACATGGAGCACGATCTGTTCGACGCGCAGACCGGCCGCAGGCTGGGCGTGATCAGGACGCGCGGCTGGCGCTCGCTGTGGCGCAACTCCTGGGACATCCTCGACGCGGACGAGCGGCCGGCGGGGGAGATGCTGGAGGACGGCCCGTGGTTCTGGCGCCGCGTGTTCCGCTTCCTCCCCGGCCGCCACCACATCGAGCTGGGCGGGACCGAGGTGGCGCGGATCGTCCAGCGCTTCCATTTCTTCCGGCGGGAGTTCTCGATCGATCTGCTGCAGGTCGCGGATCCGATCGAGCCGCGCTTTGCCATCGCCTGCGCGCTGATCGCGATGATGGCCGATCTGCGCCGCGAAGACCGAATTTAGGAGGATCTGGTGGAGGTCAAAGGATTCGAAGTCACGGGCGACGAGCGGGTGGGCGAGGGCGGCCACCTCCGCTTGCGCCGCATGCGGATGCGCCTTTTGCTCTCGGACGGCTCGCGGACCGCCGAGGGAAGCTGGGACTACGTCGAGCGACCCATGGGCCTGGACGCGGTGGTGGTCGCCCTCTTCCGCCGGAAGGAGCGCGCCGTCGAGGTCCTGCTCCGCCACGGGATCCGCGTCCCGCTCCAGTTCGGCAGGATCGAGACGCCTCCGTCGCTGCTCCTCCCCGAGCTGGTCGCCGGGATCCTGGAACCCGGCGACGATCTGTTCCAGCGCGCCGCCGCGGAGGCGATGGAAGAGGCGGGCTTGGGCGTCGATCCGGGCGCCATCCGGGTGCTGGGCCCCGCGGTCTTCCCCACGCCGGGCATGTGCGCCGAGCTGTTCCACTTCGTCTCGTGCGAGGTGGCGGCCGACGCCGTCGCCCATCCTCCATCGGGAGACGGGTCTCCGTTCGAGGAGGGAGCGCGCCTCGAATGGCTGGACCTGCAGGAGGCGCTCGCCAGATGCGCGCGGGGCGAGATCCGCGACATGAAGACCGAGGTCGGGCTCCGGCGCCTGCGCGAGCTCCTCAGGGCTTGAGACGCGTGACCACGTTCACCTCGCTGGCCAGCGTCCGGTGGACCGGGCAGCGATCGGCGATCTCCAGCAGGCGCGCCTTCTGCGCCTCGTCCAGGGGCCCTTCCACCGCGATCTCCCTCTCCAGCCGATCGATGCGCCCCTCCTTCGTCTCGCAGTTCGCGCAGTCGGTGGCATGGATCTTCTGGTGGCGGACGGTGACGATGACGCGCTGCAGCGGCCAGCCCTTCCGACGCGCGTACATCAACAGGGTCATGGACGTGCACGATCCGAGCGCGGCCGCGAGCAGATCGTAGGGAGTAGGCCCCCGGCCGCTCCCTCCGAGCTCCACCGGCTCGTCGGAGACCAGCGCATGGCCACCGACCTGAATCTGCTGCACCAGGCCCGATCCGCTCGTGACGATGACGTCCATGTCCTTGACATAGCAGCGTCTCAAGGTCGTTGAAACTGCCGTGCGCGCTGCGTCACTACCGGCCGAAGTGCTTGGCGCCCGCGAGCGGGAGTCCGACGAGGAGCTGCTGTCGCGCGCGCGGGCGGGCGATCCGGAGGCGTTTCGCGTGATCTTCGATCGGGAAGCTCCAGGCGTGCGCAGGTTCCTGGGCGATCTGCTCCGCGACGACGCGGCCGCGGATGAAGGGACGCAGGAGACCTTCGTCCGGGTCCACCAGCGGCTGGGCACCCTGAGCGAGTCCGGCAAGCTCCAGGGCTGGCTGTTCGGCATCGCCCGCATGGTCTTCCTGGAGCAGATCCGCAGGAAGCGCCGGGACGCCGTTCCTCCCGAGCCGCCGGAGGAGAGCCTCGCGACGGACGCCGGGCCCAGTCCTGAGGCGGCGCTGCTCTCCGCGGAATCGGACCAGATGCTCGACGGAGCGCTGGCCGGACTGAGCGAGGAGCGCCGATCCGCGCTCTTGATGCGGATCGATCACGGCCTCGGCTACGGCGAGATCGCGTCCGCGATGGGCTGGAGCCTGCAGAAAGTGAAGAACGAGATCCACCGCGCGCGGCTGCAGCTCCGCACGCACCTCGCCGGATATCTCGAGGAGGGCGCCCGATGACCCACGTGCCCATCGAGGACATGGAGTCGATCGCCGCGGGCGAGCGCCCAGGCCAGTCGCCGGTAGAGATCGCGACCCACATCGCCCAGTGCGCGGAGTGCGCGCGCGAGCTGGCCTGGCTGCGCGCCGAGAAGGCGCTGATGGCCCGGCGGCCCTCTCCGCCCACCGACCATCTCTGGCCGGCCATCGCCGCCCGGTTGCGCCATCCGCGCCGGCGGCCGCATTGGGCCGTCCGCGTCAGCCTCGCCGCGGGCGCCGCAGCCGCAGCCGCGGCAGTGCTGGTCGCCGTGTTTCGCCCGGGCCGTCCGCCGGTCCCCGCGCAGCCGCCGCAACGGGAGCAGCAGGCAGCGCGGCCGGTGCGGCCTCGGGCGGCCATCGATCCGAAGACGCTGGCGGCCCTGGACCGCGCGGAGGAGGACTACCGCAACGCGGCCAAGGTGCTGGAGGGGGAGTACGAACGCCTGCGGCCGCAGCTCGATCCCGATCTGGCGCGCCGCTGGGACGAGACGCTGACGCGCGCCCGGGCGCAGCTCGGGGAGTCGCGCGCGGTGGCCGCCGATGACGTGAACGTGCGGATGCGGGTGCTGGACGGCTACGCCGGTTACCTGCGTTCGCTGCGGTACGTGGTGCAGGAGTCCGAGGAGGCAAATCCGTGATTCGAGGAGCGGTGGTTGCAGTGCTGCTGTTCGTGTCCGCCGCCGAGGCGAAGTCCGGGTCTTCGCGCGGGCCCCCTGCGGCACCCGTGCCTCCCGCGCCGCCGCAGCCGTTCGATCTGGACGTGCCCGACGTTCCGAACCTGCCCGACCTTCCGGACTTCCCGGAGCTGCGGAGCCGGCTTCCGAAGATGATCGCCGGCGCGAGCTCGCGACACCACGACCCCGACGAGGACGAGGAGGCCGACCAGGACAACGACGACGACGTCGAGGTGACCGACAAGGACGGCAACGTCAAGATTTACAAGATGAACCAGAAGCGCGTCTTCCGCACCCCGCACGTGCATCTGGGCGAGGACGACCGGGACTTCGACGAGCGCGAAGCCACGGCGCAGGCCAAGGGCCGCGGTAGCGCGACGTTATCCGTGAAGGGTCCGGTCACGTTCCAGGTCCGCGCCCAGGCCGGCGAAGTGGAAGTCGTGGCCACCGACAAGCGGCAGGTCTCGGTCAGCTTGACCGACGCGCCGCCGGACGAGATCGCGCTCTTCGCCTTCGGCGACCGCGTCGAGCCGTCGTTCCGCGGCCGCCGCACGCTGCGGCGGGGCAAGCTGCGCGTCGAGCTGCCGCGGGGAAGCCGACTGGATCTGGTCTCGATGTCGGGCGACGTGACCGCGCAGCGGATCGGGGACGTGCGCGTCCGCACCATGTCCGGCGACGTGAAGCTCTCGGGCATCGCCAAGGCGGACGTCCAGACCATCTCCGGCGACGCGCGGATCGACGATGCGACGGGTCCGGTCCGGCTGCAGACGGTTTCCGGACACGCGGTGATCTCGACCTCCGGGACGTCCCCGCAGGTCGAGTTCCACTCCGCGTCCGGCAGCCTGGATTGGGCCGGGACGTGCGGCAGGGACTGCCACCTCTCGGCGGAGACGGTCTCCGGGGACCTCCACCTCAATGTCGATCCGAGGAGCTCGTTCGAGCTCAGCTACACCTCGCACAGCGGCGAGATGCGCGACGAGGCGAACCTCACCGTCAAGCGGGCCCCCGGGAAAAAGCACGGAATGCGGAGCGGCTGGCTGGAGGCCACCTACGGGAAAGGCGAAGGGGTGATCGAGGCCGACGCCTTCTCCGGCTCTCTCGTGGTGAAGAAGAAGTAACCGGGCAACCCGACGGAGAACCGTGTTGGCGGGCGCTGGCCCGCCGCTCCGCTCCGTTGCCTGCGGACGCACCGGGTCCCCACCTTGGAGAAAAGGCATCCATCGGGGGTTCCCATGTCGAAGAAGCTTCTCGTCGCTCCGTTCGCGGCCCTCCTGGTGGCAGGGACGGCGAACGCCGGCACGCTCCAGACGCTCCGCCTGGCGGAGCGTCCGCAGACCGCGGACCAGCTCGCCGCCGAAGTGGTGGAGGTCCAGGCCCACCGCAGCCCCGGTCAGATCATCGTGACCGACGCGCTGTATGGCGGTCTGGCCGGTCTGGCCATCGGCGCGGGCGTCGCGCTGATCAGCAGCGATCACGATTGGGGCAAGGACCTCGCCGTCGGCGCGGGCGCCGGCCTCCTCGTCGGCGGCATCTACGGCGCCATCGACGCGGCCGCCAACGCGGACCGCGCGCCCACGGGGTTCGGGCACTCGTATTCGCTGATGAAGGGCGGTTTCTAACCGCTCGGCCGGGCCGCCTCGGACCCTCGTTCCCTCGGGCAGGTATCGGAATTGACGCAATTCGGCACCTACTGTAGAGCCGCATCGTGCGCATCAGCCACGCTGCCCGGACCGACGTCGGGATGAAGCGGGACAACAACGAGGACAATTACCTCGTCTATCCCGAGCAGGGCTTGTTCGCTGTCTTCGACGGGATGGGCGGTCACGCCGCCGGCGAGGTGGCGAGCGGGATCGCCGTGCGCGAGATGAAGGAGTTCTTCGAGCTGACCGGCAAGGACCCGGAGGCGACCTGGCCGTTCAAGGACGACCGTTCGCGCAGCTACGACGAGAACCGGCTGGTCACCGCCATCAAGCTGTGCAACGCGCGGATCATGGAGACCAGCGAGCAGGACAGCTCCAAGAAGAACATGGGGACCACCTGCGTCTCGCTGCTCTTCGTCGACCGCGCCGGCGAGCCCAAGGCGTTCATCGCCCACGCCGGCGACAGCCGCGGCTACCTGCTCCGCGAGGGCAAGCTCAAGCGCATCACCATCGACCACTCGCTGGTGGAGGAGTACCTGCGCCTCGGCAAGATCAGCGAGGAGGAGGCGAAGAACTTCCCCCAGAAGAACATCATCCTGCGGGCGCTGGGGCAGCAGCGCCAGGTCGACGTCGAGATCAACGCGCACCAGCCGCGCCCGGGCGACCTGTTCATGCTCTGCTCGGACGGGCTCTCGGGCATGGTCGAGGACCGGATCCTCGAGTCGATCCTGCAGAAGCAGTCGGGCAATCTCGAAGCCTGCGCGAAGAAGCTGCTCGACACCGCCAACGCGAACGGCGGCGTGGACAACTCCACGGTCATCCTCGCGCGCTACGACGGTGCGTAGTGGCCAGGGCGCACTCCGAGAACGCATTCGGCAACCCGGAAGACCTCCAGGAGTACATCCGCAAGCTCGAGGAGCCGGAGCGCGACGTCTGGCAGAAGACGTCCGAGGTGCTGCGCGTGCTCGAGCTGCGTCCCGACCAGGTGGTGGGAGAGATCGGCGCGGGCTCGGGTTACTTCACGCTGCGAATGGCTCCCGCCGTCACCCACGTGTTCGCCGCCGACGCGGATGCCCGGCTGGTGGAGATCCTCCGCGAGCGAGTGGCCGCCGCGGCGTTCCGCAACGTCACGCCGGTCCTGGCGCTGGCCGACGATCCGTTCCTGCCCTGCGGCCGCTGCGACCTGATCCTGACCGTCAACGCCTACCACCACTTCCCCGAGCCTCCGGCGTACTTGCGCCGCGTCGCTCGGGCGCTGCGGCGCGGAGGCCGGATCGCGATCATCGATTACCAGGAGAAGACGGAGCGCGACCGGATGATCCGCGACGCGAAGGCGGCGGCGCTGCGCGTGGCTGCGGAGCACCTGTTCCTGCCGCAGCAGCATTTTCTCGTGTTCGCGTGACAGCGGACGGGCGTGCGCTCGCGCGTTGCCATCCGTGTGGGTCCATCCGCAGATTCCCGTAGATGGCGAGGCCGTTTCACCTCGAGGAACCCACGGCGGAGGCGGCCGTCGAGGAAGCCCACCGCCGCTGGGGACCCAAGGGCGCCGTCTCGGTCGCCGACGAGTTCCTCCAGTCGCGCATGCTGGTCGGTGAGCTTCGCGGCGGCCGATTCTGGGTCAGAGGGCGCGGGTCCACCTGGCAGGCCGCGTTTGCCGACGCGGATGCGCGGGCGATCCGGGCCTCCCGTCGCAAGGCCGAGCACTGATCGCGCGCCACCGAGCCTTTTCAATCCCGGCACCGGTTCGTCACGTGAGCCGTCTACGGTGCCGTTTCCATGGCCAAGGTGCTGATCGTCGAAGACGAAAAGGACATCGTCGATCTCCTCCGTTTCAACCTGAAGCAGGCCGGACACGATCCGGTCATTGCCATGACCGGGGAGGAGGCGCTGGCGCAGATCGTCCGCGTCCGTCCCGACCTGGTCCTGCTCGATCTGATGCTGCCCGATCTGCCCGGAACGGAGGTCTGCCGGCGCATCAAGGGCGACGCGCGTACGCGCCAGCTCCCGGTGATCATGGTCACCGCGCGCGGCGAGGAGGTGGACCGGCTGGTCGGGTTCGAGCTGGGCGCCGACGACTTCGTCACCAAGCCGTTCAGCGTGCGCGAGCTGTTGTTGCGGATCCGCGCGGTGCTGCGCCGCGGGGCGCCGGGCGAGCCGGAGCCGGCGCGCGAGCGGCTCGGGCCGCTGCGGATCGACGAGGCGGCGCACCGCGCTTACGTCGGCGATCGCGAGATCGATCTCACCGCCCTGGAGTTCAAGCTGCTCGCGACCCTGATGGCGCGTGCCGGACGCCTGCAGACGCGCGAGATGCTGCTGCGCGACGTGTGGCAGGTGAACGGCGAGCCGCAGACGCGCACCGTGGATACGCACGTGAAGCGGCTGCGGGAAAAGCTCGGGGAGGGTCGCGATCTGATCGAGACGGTACGGGGCGCGGGGTACCGCATGACCGATCCCGACGAGGTCTGAGGTGGCGCTGTTCTGGCGAAAACCGGGGCAAGCGGGCGAGGTTCCGGTGCCGGAGCTTCAAGCACCTCGTCCAGGCCCAGGGCGGGCAGGTGGGCGTGGAAAGCGGCCGTGGCGGCAGCCGTTTTTGGGTTCGGCTGCCCGTCGCGACATGAAGAGGTCGCCCTCTCGTCACCGAAACGCCATCTGTGGCTGCTAGACCCCCCGCCGTCGGTCGGAGCCCCCCAACACAAGGAGCGAACATGAAGAGAATCCTGTTTGCGCTGCTCGCGATCGCGGGCGCGGCCGTGGCAGCGGACACCACGTTGATCAACGGCGCGGGCGCGACCTTCCCGTTCCCCATCTACTCGAAGTGGTTCAGCGACTACAACAAGGCGCACCCGAACGTGCAGATCAACTACCAATCGATCGGCTCGGGCGGCGGGATCAAGCAGATCACCGAGAGGACGGTGGACTTCGGGGCTTCCGACGCGCCCATGAGCGACGAGCAGATGCAGAAGGCGCAGGGCATCCAGCACATCCCCACGGTGATGGGGGCGGTGGTCGTGGTCTGGAACCTGCCCGCGGTACCGGAGCTGCGCCTGACGCCGGAAGCGCTGGCGGGCATCTACATGGGCAGGATCACCAAGTGGGACGACGAGGCGCTGAAGAAGGAGAACCCGAAGGCGAAGCTGCCGGACACCGCCATCACCGTCGTTCATCGCTCGGACGGGTCGGGGACGACCAACATCTTCACTGACTACCTCTCGAAGATCTCGCCGGAGTGGAAGGCGGGGCCGGGCAAGGGCACCAGCGTGAACTGGCCGGTCGGGCTGGGCGGCAAGGGCAACGAGGGAGTCACCGGCGTGGTGAAGCAGACCGAAGGGGCCATCGGATACGTCGAGCTGGCCTACGCAAACCAGAACAAGCTCCCGACCGCGGAGCTTCGCAACCGCGAGGGCCAGTGGGTGAAGGCGACGCTTGCCGCCACCTCGGCCGCGGCGGCGAAGGTGGAGATCCCCGACGACTACCGCGTGTCGATCACGGACCAGCCCGGCCCCACTGCATACCCGATCGCCGCCTTCACCTACCTGCTCATCTACAAGGACCAGAAGGACCCCGCCAAGGGCGATGCCCTGCTCAAGTTCGCCTGGTGGGCGCTGCACGACGGCCAGAAGAGCGCGTCGGCGCTGGACTACGCGCCGCTGCCGCAGCCGGTGGTGCACAAGGTGGAGAAGACGCTCAAATCGATGACCGTCCAAGGGAAGCCCACCCTTGCCGCCAACCGATAACCCGCAGGGTGCCCTCTCCGTGCGAGGCGGCGCGACCGATGGAGCGGGCCCTTCCCGGCGATCCCGGGGCGGGCGCGCGGCCCGGGGCGACCTGCTCCTCTTGAGGGAGCAGCTTCTCGCGCTCGGCCGTCGGGCGGAGGCCGGCGTCGCCGACAGCATCCGGGCGATGCTGGAGCGCGATGAAGCCCTCGCGCGCCGCGTGCTGGAGGCGGACAGCGAGCTGGACGGCCTGGAGCTCGCGGTGGACGAGACCTGCGGACGCCTGCTGGCGTTGAGGCACCCTGTCGGCGAGCTGCGCTTCATCACCACCGCGCTGAAGATCGTCGTGGACCTGGAGCGCATCGGCGACCTGGCAGTGAACATCGCCGGGTGCGCGATCGAGCTCAGCCACGATGCGGAGCCCGCGCGCATGCAGGACCTGGCCAGGCTGGCGGCCCTTTGCCACGGCCAGGTCCGCCTCGCTCTCGCCGCCTTCAATACCGGCGACGTCCACCGGGCGCAGCAGATCATCCGGAACGACGAGGGCGTGGACGCGCGCTACCACGCCTTCTTCAACGAGCTGATCGCCTTCATGATCGAAGACCCGCGGCACATCCGCAGCGGCAACGGGATGCTCTTCATCGCCAAGCACCTCGAGCGGATCGCGGATCACGCGGTGAACGTGGCGGAGATGGCGATCTTCCTGGTGCGGGGCCGGGACGTGCGCCACCCGCGCTCCCGGGGGTTGGCTTGATTGGGGTTAGTCGCTAAGCCGCCTTCGGCGGCCGCGACTAGCCCCAATGACAGTCAGTCAAGCGACAGACGTTGACGCTGTCGTCCTACGTTGTCGTGATCGTGGACGGCGACGGCGACGGCGACGGCGACGTGGCCGTGGACGACTGCTCGGCATGTCAGATGCAGCTGCTCCATGAATCCCCCTGCTCAGCTTTGAGAAGCTCGACGTGTACCGCTGTGCGATCGAGTTCCTTGGATTGGCCGCTGCTG
>DASQAS010000216.1:0-9585 GCA_035635635.1 Myxococcales bacterium
GAAGAAGTCCAATCCGGGCTTCGGCTCCCTCTGCGACACCGCGGTGACCAGCACCATGCTGTCTCCAGTGCGCACCACCACGGATCCGTCGGCCTGCTTGGCCAGGCGGCCCGTCTCGAACGAGATGTTCTGGTTCCCGACTTTCGCGGAGACCGTGATCGCTTCTGCCATATGCAACGTCCTTTCGCGCGGGTCCTCACCCGCGCTTCGCTCTGCGTCGTTTGTCAGAGGCTGGATCCGGGGACCGTTGGATCCTGATCGCAGGAGCGAAATTGCTTTCGCTGCTCCGATGAGGGTCCGGCGCGGCTCCCGGGTACAGCCCCGCGTTTCTAAAAACAGCCGAGGGGCACCTTTCGATGCCCCTCCGAACTCTACTTCCGGATCCCGAGACCGTCGATCAGCTTGCGGTATCGGTTCGTATCCTTCGTTTTCAGGTAGTCGAGCAAGCGGCGGCGCTGGCCCACGAGCTTGAGCAGGCCACGGCGGGAATGATGGTCCTTCTTGTGCGTCTTGAAGTGCTCGGTGAGGTAGTGGATGCGCTCGGTGAGCAGCGCGACCTGGACCTCCGGCGAGCCCGTATCCCGCTCGTGCGTCCGGAACTTCTCGACCACCGACGGCTTTCGCGTCTCGTAGTGCAACGGCCCTAGCGACATCTGATTTCCTTGTTTTTTTCCCCCGCCTTCCGCCGGCCAGGCGAGAAGGCGAGCAGGTGCTTTGAATCCGGGCGGAATTGCACCGGAGGGCGCGGGAACCTACAGGCTCGGCTCCCGCTGGTCAAGGGAAAGACCGGCCGGGGTCAAGGTGATGACCACGGACTTGGAGGCGGGCGTATTGCTGATGCGCGCCACGTGCCGGGCAGGGACCAGCACGTTGGCCTCCGGGAAGTAGGTGCAGGCGCAGCCGCGCGGGATGTCGTACCCGACCACCCGGAAGCGCCGCGCCGTCCGCTTCTCGCCCTGGAAGTGGCTGGTGAGGTCGACCGTATCGCCCTCGCGCAGGCCAAGGCCGGCCATGTCCTCGCGGTTCAGGAGCACCACCCTCCGGTCCCCGGAGAGGCCGCGGTAGCGATCGTCCAGCCCGTAGAGGGTGGTGTTGTACTGATCGTGGCTGCGCACGGTCATCATGAGAAATTCGCCCTTGCGCAGGTCGTGGCGGGGAAGCGGATGGACGGTGAACTTCGCTTTCCCGGTGGCGGTGGTGAACGTGCCTTCGCGCGGCCCATTCGGGAGGTAGAAGCCGCCCGGCATCCGCACGCGCTGGTTGTAGTCCAAGGTCCCCGGGACCACCTGCGCGATCAGATCGCGGATGCGGTCGTAGTCCGCCGCGAGCCAGCTCCAGCGCACCTTGCTGCGCGGGCCCAGCGTCGCTTCCGCCAGCCGCGCCACGATGTCCGGCTCCGAAAGCAGCGTGGCGCTGGCGGGCTTCATCCGGCCGCGCGACATCTGGACCACGCCCATGGAGTTCTCGGTGGTCACGAAGCGGCCGCCGTCATCTTCCGAGCGACCCAGGCAGGGCAGGATCAGCGCGGTGGACCCGGTCACCAGGTGGGCGCGGTTCAGCTTGGTGGACACGTGCGCGGTGAGCCGCGCCTTGCGCAGGGCCGCCGCTGTATATTCAGTATCCGGAGTGGCCGAGAGGAAGTTGCCGCCCAGCGCGAAGAGCAGGCGGGCGCGGCCGTCGTGGAGCGCGTGGATCGCTTCCACGGTGTCGAACCCGTGCTTGCGGGGCGCGACCATGCCGGTGGCTCGCTCCAGCGCCTCGAGGAAGGCGGGATCCGGCTTCTCCCAGATCCCCATGGTGCGGTCGCCCTGCACGTTGGAGTGACCGCGCACCGGGCACACGCCCGCGCCGGGCTTGCCGATCGAGCCGCGCAAGAGCAGCAGGTTGACGATCTCGCGGACGTTGTCGACGGCGTTCTCGTGCTGCGTGAGGCCCATCGCCCAGCAGACGATGATCCGCTCGTTCTCGATCAAGAGGCGCGCCGCCTCGCGGATCCGGGGCTCGGGGACCCCGCTGCTCCCGGCCAGGTCGCTCCACTGCAGCCGCGCCAGGTTCTCCTTGTAGGCGAGGAAGCTCTCGGTGCGCTCGCGCACGAACGCCTCGTCCACCGCGCCGGCCTCGACCACCGCCTTGCCCAGCGCCTGCAAGAGCGGGACGTCGCCGTTGATCCGGACCTGCAGGAACAGGTCCGACAACGGAGTGCCCGGCCCGAACAGGCCCTGCAGCTCCTGCGGGTGCTTGAAGCGGATCAGGCCTGCCTCGGGCAGGGGATTGATCCCCACGATGGTCGCGCCGGCGCGCTTCGCCTGTTGCAGCGCCGTGAGCATCCGGGGGTGGTTCGTGCCCGGATTCTGCCCGATCACGACGATCACCTGCGCCTTCTCGAAGTCGTCGAGCCGCACCGTCCCCTTGCCGATGCCGATGGTCTCGGAGAGGCCGCTGCCGCTCGACTCGTGGCACATGTTCGAGCAGTCGGGCAGGTTGTTGGTCCCGTACTCGCGGACGAAGAGCTGGTAGAGGAACGCGGCCTCGTTGCTGGTGCGGCCGCTGGTATAGAACACCGCCTGGTCCGGACTCGTGACCGCGTGCAGCTCGCTGGCGATCAGCGCGAACGCCTCGTCCCAGTGCAGGGGCTGGTAGTGCGTGGCGCCGGGCCGCAGCACCATCGGGTGCGTCAGACGCCCCTGGTTGCCCAGCCAGAGATCGCTCCGTCGGGACAGGTCGGCCACGCTGTGGCGGGCGAAGAAGTCCGGACCGATCCGCTCCCGGGTTCCCTCGTCGGCGACGGCCTTGGCGCCGTTTTCGCAGAACTCGAACGAGCCGCGCCGCTCGTCGGGATCGGGCCAGGCGCAGCCGGGGCAGTCGTATCCGTCGAACTGGTTGAGCTGCAAGAGCAGGCGCGTACCGCGCACGACGCCCGCCTCTCCCAGCGCGTGCCTGATCGAGGCCATCACGGCCGGGATGCCGCCGGCCGCTTTCGCGGGCTCGTCCTTCGTGAGCGGGACCGGATCCTCCGGGGGCTGCGCGCGAGCGTCGCGCCCACCGGAAGGCCCGTGCGGCGTGGGTCGGGTTGCCGCCGATTCGTGGAGGGTCTCTGCCATCGGTCTCGAGTCCGGAGCGTAGCACGAGCCCTCCGTCCCGAAGGAAATTCGTTGCTGTACAAACGAAATCAGGCGCTGCGCAGCCCGGTCGGCGCCGGCACCCGGGTGGGCTCCGCCGGCGGCGCCTCGTCCAGCTCGAACCAGAAGAGGGCATGGCGACGAACGCAAGAGCCAGAACACGGGTCGTGGCCGTCATCTAGACAAAACACACAGGCTCCGGTACCTCATCCCGGACGAGACGAAACTGAAACGCGCCGCCTGGTCGTTGGTCGCACGGCCCGGCGAGCGGTATCTCGGCTATTGCGCTTGCGGGCAGCCCTCCTGCGATGATCGTCGACGCTCATGTGCATCTGCACCCGGATCGGCTGGCCGACGCGATCCGGCGCTGGTTCGACACGCATGCCTGGCCGATCCGGTACCGATCGGGCGTCGAAGAGGCGACGCGCGAGCTGGTCGACGCCGGCGTGTTCCGCGCCGTGGCGCTGCCGTACGTGCACAAGCCAGGCCTCGCCCGCGCGCTGAACGACTTCACGCTCGACCTCGCGCGCCGTCATCCCGAGGTGCTGCCCTGCTGCACGGTCTTTCCAGGCGAGGACGGCGCCGAGGAGATCCTGGACGAGGCGCTCTCGGGACCCTTCCGCGGGGTGAAGATCCACTCGCACGTGATGCAGATCGCGCCGGACGACCCGAGGCTCGACCCGGTGTGGCGCGCGTCAGCGCGGTACCGCAAGCCGGTGGTGATCCACTGCGGGCCGGAGCCGGCGCTGCCGGGTTACGGCGTGGACCCGCGCGCGGTGTCCGGCGCGGATCGCCTGCGGCGCGCGCTCGAGCGGCACCCGGACGCGGTGGTGGTGGTGCCGCATCTCGGCTTCGACGACACGGAGCGCTTCGAGCAGATGCTCGCGACGCACCCGAACCTGTATCTGGATACGACGATGGTGATCGGCGGGTACTTCGAGAGGCAGCCCGACCTGGAGATCCTGCGGCGGCGGCCGGAGCGGATCCTGTTCGGGACGGACTTTCCCAACATCCCGTACGAGTGGGATCGCGAGCTCCGCGCGCTGCGGGCGTTGAAGCTGCCGGCGGCGGACGAGGAGAGGATCCTCTCGGGGAATGCGTTGAGGCTGTTCGGGGCGTAGCGTCCCGGCCACGTCTACGTCCATGCATTCGGGCCGTCAGTACCGGGGGACCGAGGGATCCACCGCCTGGGACCACAGATCGATTCCGCCGGCGAGCGACACGGCGCCGTCGAACCCTGCTTGCCGGAGGATGGCGGCTGCGCTCAGCGAACGGATGCCGTGGTGGCAGTAGCAGACCACCTGGTCGCCCGCTGCCGGTTGCACCTCGTCCAGGCGCGAGGGAAGCTCGTGCAGCGGGATCAGCGCCTGGTCGGGCAGGCGCGCGAGCTGGTGCTCCCATTCGTGGCGGACGTCCAGCAGGAAGACGCGCTCGCCCCGCCGAAGCTTGTCCGAGAGCTGCTGTGGCGAGATCTCCAGGTCCATCTTTGAAAAGCGCAGGCCCTGAGGAATAGCTAGGAGGTCCGCAGCCTCTTGTGCATGGTGCGGCGGATGGTCTCGTAGCCCAGGTCGCGAAACATGTCGCGGGCGCGGCGGTTGTTGCCCGCCACCTCGAGCGCGATCACCTCGATGCCGCGCTCCTTCGCCTCCTGCTCGGCCTTCTGCATCAGGAGCCGGCCGTAGTTCTTTCCCCGCTCTTCGCGCACGATCCCCAGCGTCGTGACCTGGAGGGTGGGCGTCCCGTGGCGGGGATTGTCCCGCTCGGAGAGCCAGATGTGGCCGAGGAACCGGCCGTCGTCCCCCTCCAGCACCCAGAGCTGCGCGCCGGGTCGGCGGAAGCCGCTCTTGGTGAAGCCCATCTTCACGTCCAGGAGCGCGATGAAGCGCTCCTTGAAGATCTGGCGTTCCTCCTCGGTGGAGTCGCCGAGCGAGTCGAGCTGCGTCTCGAGCTCGAGCGCGATGAAGGGAGACCAGTCCTTGGGGGCGTACAGGCGCAGACGCGGCATGGGCGGGTGTTAGCGAAATGTGGGCCGGGCAGCAAGGTGCCCCTTGCATCCGTCGTCAGTTTCCGCTTGAAGGAACAGTCCCGGAGGTGATGGCGTGGCACGCAAGAAGGGCAAAGCCCAGGGTGGCGGACAGCCGCCGCGGTCCGGTCCACCTTCTGGAACAGGGGGTGGCGGCGGAGGGGGCTGGGCTCCGCTGCGCGATTCCATCCGCCGCGACGTGGAGCAGGCGGTCTCCGCGCTCGCCTTCGCCGAGCGCCTTCACCAGAAGATGGACACGCAGCGGCGGGCGTTCCTGGACTTCCCCCGGATCATGGAGCAGCTCCGCTCCGGCGCCATCGAGCGGCTGACCGCTTCGCTGTCGCGCCTCTACGAAGGAGGGCAGGGATTCGACCTGCAGCGCTTCCTGCGCGATCTGCCGCTCGCGCTCGCCCAGCTCGCGGCCGCCGACAAGAGCAAGTCGCGGCCCCCCGGTCCCGAGGTCCAGGCGCAGGCGGCCGCACCGGGTCCGACTCCCGACCCGGTCCCCACGCCGCCGCCCGAGCCGGAGCCCACCCCGGCGCCGGAACCGGAGCCCACGCCCTCCGAGGCGTCCGCGCCGGTGAGCCCGCGCCTGGAGCTCCGCGCCAAGCTGCTCGCGGCCGCGCCCAACCTCGCCAAGGCGGCGCAGTCGTATCGCCGCAACGTCGCCACGCTGCGGCGCGCGGCGGCTCCCCGCCGATCGCCGGGTCCCTGGCGCGCCGACCGCGAAGTGCTGGAGGAGGCGCGGCGCGCGGTCGAGTTCGTGCAGAAGCTCTACGACGCGTATGCCGAGGCCTGGGCCGACCAGGCGTTGGCCAACGACCTCGGGGATCAGACCGCGGGCGAGCTCGACCGCTTCCTGGCCTGGACCCAGCTCGATCGCTACGTCGAGCTTGCGGTGCTCGCCTCCACCAACGTGGCACGCCCGGCCAGGCCGGGCCAGCACGTGATCAGCGCGCCCAGGGAAGCCGTCTCCACCCCGCCGGTCCCCACCGCGCCGCCGATCGCGAGCGCTCCTCCGGTGACGGAGGCCTCGCCCGACGCCGTCGTCGGAAACTCGGAGCCCGGGCCCGCTGGCGACGCCGAGCCGGAGGAGACGCCGGGAGCGAGCCAGCCCATCGCAGAGCCGGAACCTGGCCGCGCCTGATGCGCGCCTTCGCCGCGGCGGCGGCGGTGGCGATCGCCTCCGTCCCGGTGCGAGCCGGGGAGGGGACGGCTGGCGCCGAGGCGGAGCAGACACAGGATCCGATCTCGTTCCATTTCCAGGCCACCGTCGCCACCCAGTGGCACCACAAGTTCACGGCGCCATACTCGGGCAAGAACAGCCTCCGGCCCGACACCGAGTCCGCCACCTCCGTGGTCATGGACCTGGGCGCGGTGGTGCGCCCCTGGACCGGCGCGGAGATCACCGTGCAGTCCGAGCTGGCGGGCGGGCGCGGCTTGAGCTCCACGCTCGGAGTCGCCGCGTTTCCCAGCGGCGAGGTGTACCGGGTCGGCAATCCGGAGCCCACCATCATCCTCGGCCGGGCGGTGGTGCGGCAGGCGCTGGGGCCGTGGACGGTGACGGCCGGCAAGCTCAGCACGCCCGACCTCTTCGACAACGTGCCGCTCTCGAACGATCCGCACACGCGCTTCATGAGCTGGGGCCTGTGGGCGTCGGCCGCGTACGACTATCCGGCGGACGTGCGCGGGTACACGGTGGGCGTGGCGCTGGAGTGGACGCGCGAGTGGTTCACCGCTCGCGGCGGGATGTTCCTCGAGCCCACCGAGGCGAACGGGGACACGTTCGAGACGGACATCACCAAGGCGCGCGGGCTGGTGGCGGAAGTGGAGGCGCGCTTCTCGACCTGGGCGGCGCGCCTGCTCGGCTTCCTCAACACCGCGCACATGGGCAGCTACGACCAGGCGATCGAGCGGCACGTGGACATCTCCCAGACGCGCGCAGACGGGCGCACCAAGGCGGGATTCGCCGCCAGCGTCAACAAGGATTTCGGCGGAGGCTTCGGGGCCTTCGCGCGCGTCAGCTTCAACGACGGCCAGAACGAGAGCTGGGCCTTCACCGAGATCGACCGCTCGGCGGCGGCGGGCGCGGTGCAGTCCGGGGCGCTCTGGAGCCGGCCCGGTGACGAAGCGGGGGTGGCGCTGGTCGTCTCCGGCCTTTCGGGGCCGCACCGGCATTACCTGGAGCAGGGGGGTTACGGATTCTTGATTGGGGACGGGGCGCTGCGCTACGGCGCCGAGGTGCTCGGCGAGATCTTCTACCGCGCCGCCCTGACGCCGCAGATCTCCCTCGGGGTCAACTACCAGCCTCTCTTCAACCCGGCATTCAACCGGGACCGGGGTCCCGTGCACATCTTTACGGGACGAGCGCACGTGGCGTTCTGACGCCGCTTGCGCTAAAAGGCGCGCACCAAGGAGACCTCGTGAGCACCAGCCTGCGGCCCGTCCGCTCGCCTCCCGCCTCGGAGCTCTCGCCGGATCTGCTCCTCAAGATGCACTCGCTGATGGTGAAGGCGCGCGTCCTGGAGGAGCGCCTGATCCAGATGTACAAACAGGGCGACGGCTACTTCTGGATTGGCGGGCCGGGCGAGGAGGCCTTCAATGTCCCGCTGGGCCTGTTGATCCAAAAGGGGCAGGGCCCTCAATACGACTACTGCCACTTCCATTACCGGCAATCCGGCACGCTGGTCGCGATGGGGATCGAGCCCATCGACGCCATGCGGCAGATGAAGAACACGGCGACCGATCCGTACTCCGGCGGCCGCAACTTCGTCGGCCACTTCTCCAAATTCGAGTGGAACGTGGTGCCGGTCTCCAGCCCCATCGAGGTCCAGTACTCGATGGCGCCCGGGACCGCGATCGCGAACAAGCGAGCGGGCGGGCGCGGGATCACCATCGTGACCGGCGGAGACGCCGGAACGGCGGAGGGAGACTTCGCCACCTGCCTGGTCTGGTCGTCGCGCCCCGCCAATCCGCTGCCGGTCCTGATCGTCGTCACCAACAACAAGTGGGGCATCTCCACCCACTACCAGGGGCAGCACGGCGAGAAGCGGATCAGCGATCGCGGCAAGGCGTTCGGGATCGAGAGCAAGACCGTGGACGGGAACGATCCCGAAGTGAGCTACCGCGAGCTGTCGGCGGCGATGGAGTACATCCGCAGCGAGCGCAAGCCGTTCCTGCTGGAGGCGGTGGTGAGCCGCCTCTACGGCCACAGCTCGGCGTCCGGCGCGAACCGGATCAACGACGAGGCGGACTGCATCACCGGCTTCGAGCGGCGCCTGGAGGAGCGCGGCCTGCTCACCCGCCAGCAGATGGACGAGATGCGCGCGCAGCTCACCGCCGAGCTGCTCGCGGCCCACAAGCAGGTCAAGGAGGAGCCGCAGCCGGATGCGAAGAGCATCTTCGATCACGTGTTCGCCGGGAAGGACCGGGTGAGGGGCGAATGAGCAACATGGTCCAGGCCATCCGGATGGCGCTGCACGTGGGCGAGGAGCGCCACGGAGTCACCGACATCTTCGGCGAGGACGTCGGGCCGCCGCTGGGCGGCGCCTTCACCGCCACGCAGGGACTGAAGACCGCCTGGAACACGCCGCTGGACGAGCGCGGGGTGGTGGGCACCAGCATCGGGCTCGGGCTGGCGGGCTGCCGGAACGTCGCGGAGATCCAGTTCTGCGACTACGCCTACAACACCATCGATCTGCTCAAGCTGGCCGGGATGCAGCACTGGGCGTCGAACGGCGACTGGAACTGCCCGATCACCATCATGACGCCGGTCGGGTCCGGCATCCGCGGCAGCATCTACCATTCGCAGTCCTTCGACGCGACCGCGACGCACATCCCCGGCTTCAAGATCGCCATGCCCTCCACGCCGAAGGACGCGTACGGGCTCTTGCTCTCCTGTATCGTGGACCCGAACCCCTGCTTCTTCCTGGTGCCGAAGGCGCTGATGCGCGTGCGCTCGCTGCCCGGCGAGGAGATCGCCGGCGAGCCAGGCGACGATCGGGCCTTGTCCAAGATGATCGACGCGCCGCTCGGCGACCGCGCGAACTGGAAGCCCCAGTGGCCGGACACGCCGGACCACTTCGTGCCCTTCGGCGAAGGAAAGACGGTGCGCCCGGGACACGACCTGACGGTGGTCAGCCATGGGCGCACGCTGCCGCTCTGCGTGAAGGCCGCGGACGCGCTCGCGTCCGAGGGCGTCGACGCCGAGGTGATCGACCTGCGTTCGCTCTATCCCTACGACTGGCCGCGGATCGCCGAGTCGGTGCGCCGGACCGGGCGCGTGCTGTACGTGAACGAGGACACCGAGATCAGCAACTTCGGCGAGCACCTCATCCGCCGGACGGTGGAGGAGCTGTTCTACGAGCTGGTGGCGCCGCCGCGTCTGCTCGCCGGCCAGCACCTGCCGGGCATCGGCCTCGCCGACAGCCTGGAGATGGCGGC
>DASQAS010000217.1:0-2841 GCA_035635635.1 Myxococcales bacterium
ACCTCCGAGCTGCTCGCCTTCACGCGCACCGTGGAGGCGAAGTCGCTTTCGCGCGCCGCCGCTGAGATCGGCGCGCCGCGAGCGACGATCGGAAGGCGCCTGGCGCGGCTCGAGGAAAAGCTCGGGGTGCGCTTGCTGCGACGTACCACGCGCGCCCTCGCCCTGACGGACGCAGGTGGCGCTTTCTATCGGCACGCGCGCATCGTGCTCGACGCCGTCGAGCAGGCAGAGGCGAGCGTGCGGAAGTCCGACGAGGTCACCCGCGGAACGTTGCGGGTGGCGATGCCTCCGATGACGGACCCAAGCTTCAATGCGCTGGTCTGCGACTTTGCGCGCGCCTACCCGGAAGTGCGGATCCACATCGACGCTTCGTCGCGGCATGTGGATCTGCTGCGCGAAGGCTATGACGTGGCCCTGCGCGCCGGCACCGAGCTGGAGCCGGGGCTCGTGGCGCGGACCGTGGCGCGCACCTCCGTTGTCGCGGTTGCAGCCCCCGCCTACCTCGCGGCCCACGGCACCCCGAGAAAAGCGCGGGATTTGCGCGCCCACAAGTGCCTGCTGGGGTTCATGCCGAGCGGGCTGCCCCAAACGCATTGGCCGAAAGCGGGAGGCGGAAAGATCTCCGTCGAGGGCTCCTTCGTGTCCAACGACATCACGCTGCTCGCCGACGCCGCGGTGCGCGGGCTCGGTATTGCGGTCTTACCAGCGCTGCTCGTCGGGGCGCTGCTCGAACGCGGCGCGCTGGTTCGAGTTCTGCCCGAGCTGATTCACGCCGAATCGCGCGTGGCCGTGGTCTACCAGGAGAGAGAGCTACTGCCGCCGCAAGTGCGTGCGTTCATCGATGTGCTCGTTGAGTGGGCCCCCACCGCGATCGATGCCGCGCGTGTCGCTGATCGGAGATGGCCCTCGAAGCCGGAAGCCCAGGCCGGATCGCGCCCGCGCGCGAAGCCGCCAGCGCAGCGCTCCCGAATCAATCGCCGATGAGGTTGGGAGAATTCCGTCTCCCCTGTTTTTCGGAAGCCGCTCGGCGGCGAAGGCCGTCCAGTGACTCAGTCCAGCCCGAGATAATCCCAGACCGACCGCACCGCGATGGCGCCGTCGGCCACGGCGGCGGAGACCCGTCTCGTCGCCCGGTGGCGGACGTCGCCGGCCGCGAACACGCCGGGCAGGTTGGTCTCGAGGGGGTACGGAGCCCGGGACAGCGGCCACGACGGCTCGCCCGAGGCGTCGCGGATGACGTTCGGTCCGGTGAGGATGTAGCCTTGCGGATCCCGCTGGACCATCTTCGGCAGCCATGACGTATGCGGTCCGGCGCCAATGAGCACGAACAGGGCGCACGCGCGCATGCGCTCGCTGGTCTCCTTCGCCCTGTGCCGCACTTCGACCGCCTCGAGGCGGAGCCGCCCGTGCACCCGCACGAGAGCGGTGTCGAGACGGATGCGGATGTTCTCGGTCCGTCCGATCTGCTTGACGAGATAGTCCGACATGCTGAGAGAAGCGCCGCGCACGAGCAGCGTCACGGTCGACGCGTACCGCGCCAGGTGCGCGGCCGCCTGGCCCGCGGAGTTGCCGGCGCCGACGAGGAAGACGTCCTGCCCCGCGAGCGCCGGGGCCTCCGTCGTCGCCGGCCCGTAGAAGACGCCTTTCCCCACCAGGGGGTACAGGCCATCGACGTCCAAGCGACGGTAGGAGACACCGGTGGCGACGACGACGGCGCGGGCCCGGATCGCGGTGTCTCCCTCGAGGGTGACGATCCACTCGTCGAGTTTGCGGGCGAGACCGGTGACCTCGCGCGTGACCAACTCGGCGCCGAGCGAGACCGCTTGCTCTCGCGCCCGCGACGCCAGGTCCGCCCCGCTGATGCCGCGCGGGAACCCGAGATAGTTCCGAATCATCGAGGTCGTCCCCGCCTGCCCGCCCGGCGCCTTCGATTCGATGACCAGCGTGCGCAACCCGTCCGAGGCGCCGTAGACTGCGGCGGCGAGACCGGCCGGTCCCGCCCCGACGATGATGAGATCGTAGGGCCCACCCTCGGGCTCGATGCGCCCGCCGAGCATCTCGGCGATCTCGGCGTTCGTCGGATCGGTGAGCACCTGGTCGCGGAAGATCACGGCTGGCAAGCGACCCGTGTGTCCCCTCTCGTGCAGCAGCCGCTCGCCCTCGGCGGAATCGTGGGCCAGGAAGTCGCAGGCGATGGAGTTGCGCGCGAGCAGATCGCGCAGTTCGTGTGAGCGCGAACCCCAGCGCTCGCCCACGATACGAAGGACCGCCGGGATTGGCAGGGCCGTCCTCGCCCAGTTGCCGAGCATCTCGCTGACCACCGGATAGAGTCGCTCCTCCGGATTGCCCCAGGGTTTGACCAGGTACGTGTCAGCCTGACCGAGCACGTATGCCCGGCGGATGACCGGGTCAGCATTGGCGTCGCCGTAGCCAACGAGCACGCAGCGGCCGGCTCCTGGGCAAAGCTCGCGCACGCGGACGAGCCACTCCGGACCGTTGGTCCCGGACGCCCACAGATCCGTCACCACCAGCGCGACCTTCTCGCCTCGTTGGCTCGCTTCCTCGATGCGGGCGAGAGCGGACACCGGCGAGACGTCGGTGAGGATCCGGTAATCCGCTCCGAATCGCCGCTCGAGCACGGCCGCGAGCGGGTCCAGCGTGGCGGGGTCACCGTCGACCACGAAGAGGATTGGCTTCATGGCGGTCAGCCTAACGGCTGCGGCGCCCGATCGCGCGCAGGAATGCGGTCCAGGCCATTGTGGGCTACCTGGCTTCGTCGCCGGGTAATTGCCGCTTACCCCCGGATGGCCAGCTCGGCGACGGCCGCAGAGATCGCTGACG
>DASQAS010000218.1:0-20410 GCA_035635635.1 Myxococcales bacterium
CCCGCGGCCAGAAGCGTTCACGGGGCGCTTCGGGCCGACCTGCGCTCGCGCTGTCGTAGCCGCGACGCGGAGGCGTGCGCCCTGCTCGGATTCGATCGGGCCCACCATGGAAGCCGCAAGGTTGCCGCCAGGTTCTGGCGACGTGCCTGCGCGCTTGGTGACGGCATCAGTTGCCTTGCGTACGACTACGTCGTCGCCGCCCGGAGCCGGTTGAACCGGTTGAACTGAACCCGCCGAACTGCATCCGCCAGACGCCGCAGGGGCTGGCGAAGCTGTCCGCCCCTAAGGCGCGAAACCTCCAGCCGGCTTCGTCATCCCGCCATCATGGACCTACAACTCCGGGGAAAGCGGGCGCTCGTCAGCGGCTCCACGGCAGGGATCGGCCTCGCCATCGCCAAGGCTCTGGCGAAAGAAGGAGCCTCGGTGATCGTCAACGGCCGCACCCAGGAGCGCGTCGACGCCGCCGCGGCCGAGGTCGGACCCGGGACCCGCGGAGTCGCCGCGGATCTCGGAACGGCCCGGGGCGCCGCCCGCATCCTCGCGGAGGTGCCCGAGGTCGACGTGCTGGTCAACAATGTCGGCATCTTCGAGGCCAAGCCCTTCACCGACATCCCCGACGAGGACTGGCTGCGGATCTTCGAGACCAACGTCCTCTCGGGCATCCGGCTCTCGCGCCACTACCTGCCGCGCATGGTCGGGCGGGGCTGGGGACGCGTCCTCTTCATCTCCAGCGAGTCCGGCCTGCAGATCCCGGTCGAGATGATCCATTACGGGGTGACCAAGACGGCCCAGATCGCGCTCTCCCGCGGCCTGGCGGAGAGCGTCGCCGGGACGGGAGTGACCGTGAACGCCGTCCTGCCCGGTCCGACGCGCTCCGAAGGCGTCGGCGCGTTCGTCGAAGGCCTCGCCCGCTCGAAGCGCATCTCGTCCGCGGAGGTCGAGCGGGAGTTCTTCCGGACGATGCGGCCGACCTCGCTGCTGCAGCGATTCGAGACGCCGGAGGAGGTGGCGGCGGCGGTCGTCTTCCTCGCCAGCCCGCTCGCGTCGGGGACTACCGGGGCGGCCGTGCGGGTCGACGGCGGCGTGGTCCGGTCGATCGCCTGACGCGCCGCGAGCCACTCGATGCCAGGTCCGGATCCGACCAGCGCCCGGGGCGCGTCCCATGCATCTTCACGCGCATGGAATCGACCTTCACGATCCATCCGATCCCAGCCGATGTCCTCCAGCGCCTGCGCGAGCGCGGGACGGACGACCATGGCAACCCCGTACGCCTCATCGTGGACGAGGAGGGCGGCTCGCCGCTGCGCTGCTGCCTCACGGAATCGCTTCCCGGAGAGCAGGTCGCACTGATCGCGTACTCGCCGTTCCGGAAGAGGAGCCCCTATGCGGAGGTCGGCGCCGTCTTCGTGCACGCCAAGGAGTGTGGCGGGTACCGGGAGCAGCGGGGCTATCCCGACTCGTTCCGCCACCGCCGGCAGATCTTTCGCGCCTACGGGACGACCGGAGACATCGTCGGCGCGACCCTGGTCGAGCCGGGCGGCGACGTCGAGGGAACCATCACCGGCTTCCTGTCCGATCCCGAGGTGGACTTCGTCCACACCCGGAACGTCCTCTACGGCTGCTACATGCTGGAGATTCGCCGGCCGGACGGCGCCACGGCGCGCTGAGCCCGAAGGTTGCGGATCACCACCACCGCGATCGCCGCGAGCGCCACCCATCCCGGCCAATCCCCCAGGAGCGCATAGGGCGTGGTCCCCTGCAGCATCGGCACGTCCGACAGCGCCACCCCGCCCTGGTTCCGCTCGATCCTTTGCCGCACCCGCCCGCTCGCGTCCACGAAGGCGCTGATCCCGGTGCTGGTCGCCCGCAGCAGCCAGCGGCGGTGCTCGATGCTGCGCACCGCCGCGAGCATGAGGTGCTGCTCCTGCTCGTGCCCCGCCCCGTACCAGGAGTCGTTGGTCAGGTTGACCATCGCGTGCGCGCGGCCGTCGCCGTGGTCGGCCATGATCGCGCGGACGATTCCGGGCAGGATGTCCTCGTAGCAGATGAAGGTCGCGAACCTCCACTGCTTCCAGCGCAGCGGCTGGGTGCTGCGTCCCGGCGTCAAATGGCTGGCGAGCGGCGACCATCGGTAGAGCTGGGGGAACCACTCGCCGCCGGGGATGTACTCGCCGAAGGCCAGGAGCTGGATCTTGTCGTACCGGCCGGTGATCCGGCCCGGCTCGTCGATCATCAGCGCGCTGTTGAAGACGTCCCGCCCCTCGACCACCACCGCTCCGACGATGGCGGCCACCGGGATCGGCCCGAGGATCTTCCGGCCGTCCGTGTCGCCGGCGCGGATCGCCTTCACGTTGTAGCCGACCTCCGGCCAGACCACGAGGTCCGCTCCCCGCGCGTGCAATTCGGCGGTCTCGTCCTGCAGCGCGCGCACCGACGCCATGGGATTGTCGTGCAGCTCGGTCTCGCCGACGTTCGGCTGCGCCAGCCCCACCGAGATCTTGGGCGCGAGCTGCTCCTCGCGATCCACCCGGAGGAGGCGCGCGTAGCCGTACGCGCTGCTCCCCACCACCGCAACCAGCGAGACCGCCATGGCGGCGGCCGGCGCGGCTTTTCCGAAGCGCCAGGCCGCGATCGTCTCGAACAGGGCGCCGTTGACCACGGCCGGTAGCGCCGAGAGCAAAAGAGGCCCGCCCAGGTCCGCGATCTGCACCAGCGGCAGCACCGGCATCAGCGCCACGCCGGTGTAGCTCTGGAAGAGCAGGGGATAGGCGAACTCGGTGGCGACCAGCGCGATCGGCAGCAGCGCGGCGGCCGACCAGCGCGTGCGCCGCCCCACCCAGACCAGCGCGAACGACATCACGCCGAAGAGGAAGCCCTGGACGATGCAGACCAGGAGGTAGCCGAGAAAGGCCAGCGGCAGAGGGGCTCCGGCGAAGACCCGCAGCACGTACATGATCCACGTGTACCCGCCCAGGTGCGTGACGAAGCCCATCCAGGTACCCAGCCAGAGCGCCTGCCGCGGGGTCGCGTCGCGCAGCGACCAGAGCAGCGGGATGAAGCAGGCGAAGGCCAGCGGCCAGATGCCGAACCCGATCCAGGAGAGGAAGTACGCGACGCCGGACAGCGTCGGGAGAAGCAGGCGTCGCATGAACGGCCGTCATGTAACATGGCTGCCGATGGCGGTGCTGCTCAACCAGACCAGCAACCTCCGCCTCCGCATCGATCTCTTGCGGCGGCTCTCCGACGGCATCCGGAGCCCGGCCTCGCTGGAGATGAGCGTCGGCGTGGACTGCTACCAGCACCGTCCGAGCGGCGAGCACGCGTTCGTCCCTCTGCTGGACGTGCCTCGCGCCACGCTGCTGGACATGGACCTCATCCAGTTCCTCCAGTCGCTGGAGGAGCTCCTGGACGGCCGTGTGCAGCAGGCGGCGTTGGAGGCCAGCGTGGACCCGGCGATCGGGCTGCGCCTGCAGGGAGGACCGGAGGCGTTCCTGGTCGAGGTCGGGATCGATCTACTCAATGTACTGGAGCAGGTCGGCGACCTCGCCGGCGACCGCGGGACGGATCTGGCCCTCTACCGCTTCCACGCCAACAAGCGCGCGGCGCTGGCCTTCTGCGCCGGCCTGATCGAGGAGTTCGGCGAGTTCCCCACCGACCCCGGAGCGGTCAACCCCGGCGAGCCCGTCTAGAATGATCTACCCGCGCGGGAACCTTCCCCGCGGCGTAGACTCCATTCCGGCATGCCGCTTTCCGCGCACCTCAAGCAGCACGAGCCCTGGACCGACCTCCAGGTGATCGAGCGCGTCCTGGCGGGCGACACGCAGATGTTCGAGCTGATCATGCGCCGCCACAACGAGCGCATCTACCGGGCGGTGCGGGCGATCCTGAAGGACGAGAACGAGTCCGAGGACGCGATGCAGGCGGCCTACCTGCACGCCTTCGCCCACCTGCGCGAGTTCCAGGG
Source organism: Myxococcales bacterium (assembly GCA_035635635.1). Taxonomy (GTDB): domain Bacteria; phylum Myxococcota; class Myxococcia; order Myxococcales; family 40CM-4-68-19; genus 40CM-4-68-19. The sequence continues at coordinate 3,965 of DASQAS010000218.1, forward strand.
CCGCTCGGCGTTCTCGACCTGGCTCACGCGGATCGCCATCCACGAAGCGCTGGCGCGCCGCAAGCGTCTGTTGCGGCCGGCGGCGGACGTGAAGGAGCCGGAGCTGGCCGCCGCGACGCGGTCCCCGGAAGAAGGAGCGACGGACGTGGAAACGAGGAGACTGCTCGCCAACGCCATCGATGCGCTGCCGGAGCACTTCCGCGTGGTGTTCGTCCTTCGTCAGGTACAGGAGTTATCGATCAACGAGACCGCGGAGTGCCTGGACATGGAGCCGGCCACCGTCAAGACGCGGCTCCACCGGGCGCGAGCCTTGCTCCGGCGCACCTTGATGGCGCAGCTCGATCCGACCGCCCGCGCCACGCTGCCGTTCGAGGCGCCGCGCTGCGACCGCGTGGTCTCGGGCGTGCTCTCCCGGATCTCCGGGAACCTTTCCTGACGCCCGGCGCTCTGTCGGGGCAGGAGGTTTTCCATGAGGGGCACCTCCAGCACGCGAAGATGATCCAGCAGCAGCTGGGGAAATCAGCGAGCGGATAGGCTCTTGTCGCTCTGCAGCAGCCGCGCGACCCGGGCGCGCTCCTCGGGATCGTCGTAGAGCTGGAACGACTGCCGCCACCACTGCGCGGCCTTCGCGCGGTTGCCCTTCTTGGCCGCGGCCTCTCCCATCATCCGCGTCGCGCGCGCCTTGTCCCGGCGGGAGAGGCCCGGCTTCTTCAAGACATCGCGGAGGATGGTCTCGGCGCCGCCGGGCCGGTTGGTCCAGAGCGCTTTCTGCGCGCGGTCGAAGTTCTTCGCCCAGGGGCTCGCGGCGTACTGGGCCAGCTTGCTGGGGCGCGGCGGCTCCGCCTCGGCGGGCACCGCTTCCGCGGCCGGAGCCGCGCTCCGCAGCGCCTCGGTGGCCGCTGTCCGCGCCGGGGCGGCCTGGGCTACCGGCGCCGGCGCGGGGGTCGTGCTCCGGCGCGCGCGCGCGGCCAAGAGGCCCACGGCCGCGACCAGGATCAGGGCGCCCGCGGCCGCTGCCGACGGACGCCGGCGGACGGAGGCCATCCACCTCGACACGCGGGGCGGACCTCCGGCGGTCGCCGCGGGCACCTCGCCCATCATGGCGCGCTCGAGCGCTGGATCCGGCCGCGGCAGCATCTGCGGCGGAGGCGCGCTCGCCTCTCGCAGCCGCGGCAACGGGATCGGGCGCGGATCGTCCTCGGGCTCCGCCGCGTCCTCCACCGGCACCGCGTCGGCGAGCGCCCCGAGCGCCCGCATCATCAGCGCCGCCTCGTCGCCGTTCCCTGGCCGCTGCTTGGCATCCCTGGCCATCAGCCGCGCGATCAAATCCTCCAGCTCGGGGTGCACGCGGCGTCCGACGTCGCGCAGGCGCAGCGTGCGGTGCTCGCGGTGCGCTCGCAGCAGATCTTCCGACGTGGCCCCCGCCAGCGGGAGCCGTCCAGAGACGAGGTGGAAGAGGAGCACGCCGACCGAGTACAGGTCGCTGCGCGGGTCTGCCTCGCCCCCCGCCGCCTGCTCCGGCGCCGTGTACGCGGCAGTCGAGAGGGGCAGGGGCTCGCCGTCGCGCAGGCGGACGTGGGCGAGCAGGTGCGAGGTGACCCCGTCGAGAACGACCGCCTGCTCCGTTCCGTCCAGCAGCCGGGTCAGCCCCACGTTCGCGGGCTTCAGATCGAGATGCAGGACTCCGGCGCGGTGCAGGGCCGCGAGCCCCTCGCAGATCTGCGCGCAGAGCTCGAGCGCGCGGGCGGGCGTCACGCGGCCCCGCTGGCGAAGCTCGTCGGCCAGGGTGAGCTCGCCGCCGCCCTGGTAGACGAGGAAGAACGCCTGGACCAGGTGCACGCCGGCGGAGACGGGCCGCGCCAGGCTCGGATGGTCCAGCTCGGGCTCAGTGGCCAGCCGCTCAGCCTCCGCCACGAAATGGTCCACGGCCTCGGGATCCGGCGCGTAGCGGCGCAGGAGCTTGACCACCACCGCGTGGCTGCGCTCGTCCTCTCCCAGCCACGATCGTGAAAAGCGTCCCGCGCCGAGCTCGTGCAGCAGCCGGAAGCCGGCGACCTCCGCCTGCGGTGCCGAGGGCGGCTCGGGATGCACGAGCCCCTGGCACCGATCGCACGTCGTCTGACCTGCGATCATCGGCGTGAACGGCGCCCCGCAGTGGGCGCACGCGGTCATCGCGCCGAAGCTCTTGGCCTCCCGCTCCACCGTGCCGACTGTACGCTACGCGTCTGCGCGCCCCCAACACCCGGATGCCGATTTGCGCAATCTGAACGATGTGGAAATGGCGCCGTTGTCCTACATCGGCGCCATGCCCCGCGGCTGTGGTATGGCCGCTCGCGTGCAACAGCAACCGCCGCCGCTGCCCGAGGAGTTCCAGCCCACCTCGCCCCCGCTCTCGCGCTTCCGCATCGTGCCGCCGCCGCCGATGCGCCCGACCCTGTTCCCGGACGAAGCGCGCTTCGCGATGCGCCTGTCGGTCCTGGTCGGCTGCACCGAGCTCGCGGCGTGGGCCTGGTTCGCCCGCGCGGGCGCGCAAGGCGCCCTGCTGGGCTGGGCGTTCGCGCGGCTGCTCCGGCCGGTCTGGTCCCTGGCCGGAACGCGTCTGCCCCGGCCCGCGGTGGCGCTGGCGCTGCTGTTTCTCGGCCTGGCCGGAACGGCGGCCAGCCTCCTGACGGATCATGCGCTGGTCGCGGTCGGGCTGATCGCCGCCGGCCTGGCCGCCGTGGCGGACTTGAGCGCGAGCTGCGCAGCCGACAGCATCACGGTCGAGCGCCGGAGCACCGCCTACGCCTGGCTCGACATGGCCTCGGGCCTCGGCGGCGCCATCGGACTGGCTTTGGGCTCCTCCTACGGCGGCGTGGCCGGAGCCGTTGGCGCGGCCGCGCTCGTGTTCGCTTGCGTAGGCGTTCCGGACCTGCGCGATCGCGGCACCCCGCGCTCGACCTGGACGGCGGACGCGTACATCCAGGTCCTCCGCTCGCCCTTCGGCTCGCAGATCGTGGCGCTCGCGTTCTTCGGCGCGTTCCTCGGGATGCAGCCGCCTTCGCGGGCCATCCCGGACTGGCTGGTGCTGCTCCTCCCGCTGGCGGGCATGGCGATCAGCGCCCGCGCCGAGCCGCACATGCCCAACGCCGTCCTGCTCCCGCGGATCGCGCTTGGCGCGGCGGCCGCCGGCTTGTTCGTGCCGGGACTGGGGCTTCTCGCGATGGGGGTGCTGTTCGCGGCGCTGCCCGCCTCCGTCGCCCGGGGAGCGGGCGAGATGGAGCGCCCGGTCGCGTCGTCGCTGGCCTGGTCCGCGCTCGCCTTGGGCGCGGCGGTCGGCGCCGTGCTATGAATGAGGGCTCTGTCAGGTAGGGGACATGATGAGCGGCAAAGCCGCGATTCGTGTCCCCTGGAGTTGACGAGCGGCAGGGCCGCGATTCGTGTCCGCCGGAGTTGGAGAGCCCGATGTTCTCGATGGACCCCCCCTTCACGCAGGAGCACCAGCTCTTCCGCCGGACGCTGCGCGAGTACGCGGAGAAGGAGCTCGCCCCGCACGCCTTGGAGTGGGACGAAGCCGGAATCTTCCCGCGCGAGGTGTTCACCGGGCTGGCCGAGATCGGCGCCCTGGGCATCAACTACCCCGAGAGCGTCGGCGGATCGGGCGGCGACTACTGGTACGTGGTGGTGCTGGCCGAGGAGCTGGTGCGCGCCCGCAATTCGGGCCTGAACATGGGGGTGCTGGTGCAGTCGCAGATGGCCACCCCGATCATCCTCGAGGTCGGCACCGACGAGCAGAAGAAGGAGTTCCTGGTCCCCGCGCTGGCCGGCGAGAAGATCGGCGCGCTGGGCATCTCCGAGCCCGACGCGGGCAGCGACGTGGCCAACCTCAAGACCACCGCGCGCCGCTCCGGCGACGATTACGTGATCAACGGCGCCAAGATGTGGATCACCAACGGCAGCCGGGCGGACTTCATCACGCTCGCGGTCCGCACCGGGGGCCCGGGGTACGGCGGCATCTCGCTGGTCACCTTCCCCACCGACGTGAAGGGCTTCAGCGTCTCGAAGAAGCTGGCCAAGATCGGCAACCTCTCCTCCGACACCGCGCTCCTCTTCTTCGAGGACTGCCGCATCCCGGCGCGCTACGTGCTGGGCGAGGAGAACGAGGGCTTCTACCACGTGATGACCAACTTCCAGGGCGAGCGCCTGGTGGCCTCCATCGGCGCGGTCTCCGGGATGCAGCACCTGGTGGAGGAGGCCTTGCGGTACGGCAACGAGCGCAGCGCGTTCGGCAAGCCGCTGGCGAAGTTCCAGATCTGGCGGGACCGCTTCGTCGAGCACCTCACCTCGATCGAGGCGGCGCGCTGGCTCACCTACCGCGCCTGCGACCTCTTCAACCGCAAGGAGGCGGCGGTGAAGGAGATCAGCATGGCCAAGCTCTTCGCCGGCGACCTGATGCAGAAGGTGGTCTACGACTGCCAGCAGCTCCACGGCGGCATGGGGTACGTGGTGGAGACGCCGGTGGCCCGCGCCTTCCGCGACGCGCGCCTTCTGACCATCGGCGGAGGCACGAGCGAGATCATGAAGGAGATCATCGCCAAGCTGGTTCCTGGCTTCTGACCAAAGCCCAATGGATCTTCGGATCCGTCAGCTGGTAGGCCGCCCCACGAGGGGAGGCCCAGATGACATCGAAACCCGTCTTGCAGGCCGGTCTGGTCGTCCGTGCGGTCGCCGCCGCCGCCATCGTGGCCGGCGCGGCGCAGGCGCGCGTAGTCGCGTTCGTGGTGGAGCACCGCCTGTCGTTCGCCGGCGGCGTCTCGTGGGGGCGCGCGGGTCCTTATGAGAAGCTGTTCGGCACGGCGTTCATGGAGGTGGATCCGCGCGATCCGCTGAACGCGGGAATCGTCGATCTCGATCGCGCTCCGCGCAACGCGCGTGGGATGGTCGAGTTCAGCACGCCGTTCTTCGTCCTCAAGCCGGTGAACATGGCGGCCGGCAACGGCAAGATCTTCTACACGGTCAACAACCGCGGAGGCCCGCTGGCCATCGACTTCGCGCACCCGCTCATGTTCGCGCAGACGGCGGCCGACGTCGGCGACAACGACATCGCGCTGAACATGGGCTTCACCGTCGTGGACGCCGGCTGGGAGGGCGACCTGGTCCAGCGCTTCGCCGCTGACGGGACGCCGCTCAACCTCGGCGCCAGCGTGCCGGTGGCGCGGCAGGCCGACGGCAGCCCGATCACCGGGCTGATGAGGGTTGAGTACTCGGATCGGAACCTGCCGCTCTCCGGCACCCACACGCTGAACCTGGAAGGCACCGCCGGGTTCCGCTCGTACGAGACCGCCGACACCAACACCGCGCACGCCATCTTCACCGTGCGGGACGACGTGGATGCGCCCAAGGCGGCGATCGCCTCCAACCGGTGGGCGTTCGGCTCCTGCCCGTCGGGAGCGGCCAGCCTGGTCCCCTCCACCTTCGACATCTGCTACTTCGACGGCTTCCGCGCGGACAAGATCTACGAGCTGATCTACACGGCGAAGAACCCGCTGGTGATGGCGCTCGGCTTCGCCACCACCCGCGACGTGGCCTCGTTCCTGCGCTACGAGCCGCGCGACAGCCAGGGGAACCCGAACCCGCTGGGCGGCGGGCTGCGCCGCAGCTATGCGACCGGCGCCTCGCAGACCGGCGGGTATTTGCGCGACTTCATGTACATGGGGTTCAACGAGGACGAGTCGCACCGCAAGGTGTTCGACGCGATCATCCCCACCATCGCCGGCACGGACCGCGTGTTCATCAACGTCCGCTTCGCCGACCCGAACGTCTGGTCGGACCAGGACGACCGGCACGATCTGCTGCAGAACAGCTACGGCGTGTTCACCTACGCCATCCACACCGATCCGATCTCCGGGATCCGGGACGGCGTGCTCAAGCGCCCCGCGACCGATCCGCTGGTCTTCCAGATCGACTCCGAGAGCGAGATCTGGCAGCTGCGCGGCGGTCTCAACCTCACGGATGGCGCGGCGAACCCGGTGCAGCTGCCGGACGGCGTTCGCATGTACTTCGTCTCCAGTACCGCGCACGCGTTCATCGCCGGCGGGCTGGGCGCGCAGACTCCGGGCAGCAGCCCGCTCTGCGCCAACGGCACCGGCGGACGCCTCACCACGGAGACGGCGCGGGCCGCGCTGGTGGCGATCGACCAGTGGTCGGACGGAGGCATCGCCCCGCCGCGCAGCAACTATCCGAGCCTCGACGATGGCACGCTGATCGAGCTGGACGACGCGGGCCGGAAGTTCCCCTCCCGTCCGGGGTTGACCTTCCCCACCGTGCAGAACGAGCTGCCGCTGTGGAACTTCGGACCGCTGTTCAGCGTGGTGGGTGGCGTGATCACGCTGCAGCCGCCGCTGTTCAGCAAGCACTACCAGCAGTTCGTCCCGCGCGACGACAAGGACGGGCTGAACGAGGCCGGGGTGCGGCCGATGGAGATCCGGGCGCCGCTCGGCACGAGCTCCGGCTGGAACGTGCGCGCGCCCGGGCATCGCCCCGGCAACCTCTGCGGTCTGACCGGGTCCTATCTGCCCTTCGCGCAGACCAGGGCGCAGCGGCAGGCGACGGGAGACCCGCGCAAGTCGCTCGAGGAGCGCTACCGGGACCACCGGGGATTCGTCGATGCGGTCCGCAAGGCGGGACGCGAGCTGGTGAAGGAGCGGTTCCTGCTGCAGCAGGACGCGGATCGCTACGTCCAGCAGGCGGAGGCGAGCGACGTCCTCCGCTGAATTTCCCGCCCGAGAGGCGTAGATTGCCCGCATGCTCCAGGTCGACGCTCCGGCCCGGTCCCTGATGCGCGACGAGCCGGCGTTCTCCACCCTCGGTTTCTGGGAGCGCCTCTCGTTCCGCGTGATGCGCTTCTTCAACCAGGGCGGCGGCAGCAAGGTCGCGTGGATCTGGCAGCGCTGGGTGATCACGCCGCTGGTGGGACAAATCGTCTCGCGGCGCCTGCGGATCCGCGGGCTGGAGCGGCTCGACCGGGTCCCGGCGGACGCCCCAATCCTATTGGTGGCGAACCACCGGACCTTCTTCGACCTGTTCATCCTCGGCCGGATCCTCATCCGCCACCCGCGGCTGTGCCGGCGGGTGAACTTCCCGGTCCGCTCGAACTTCTTCTACGAGGGCCTGCCGGGCCTTTTGGTCGCGACGATCTTCACCGGCGGGACGATGTTTCCGCCGTTCTTCCGCTCGGCCACGAAGAAGGGGATGAACCGGCTGTCGCTGCGGATCCTGGTCGACAAGCTGCGGACGCCTGGGCAGCTGGTGGGCTTCCATCCGGAAGGGACGCGCAACAAGACCGACGATCCCTACGTGCTGCTCCCGGCGCAGCCCGGCGCGGGGGAGCTGGCTTTGAAGGCCCGGCCGGTGGTCATCCCGGCCTTCATCCTCGGGCTGAGCAACAGCCCCTGGGCCGAGCTGCGAGCGAACCTCCGGGGCGAGCGCCCGGTGATCGCGGTGTTCGGCGAGCCGATGGAGCTGCCCCCGCTCGTGCAGGAGACGCGCCTCTCGCACCACAAGAAGTTCGCCGACGTGCTGAATGCGCGGATCACGGAGCTCGGGGCAGAGGAGCGGGCGATCAGGACCGCAGCTTCTCCGCCCCTTTCTCCGGCGTCGCGCGCGACATGACCAGGCGCGGCCGGAGCAGGTTGGCGATGGTCGCCTCCAGCTCCTGCGACTCGAACGGCTTGCCGATGTAGCCCTGGGCGCCCATCAGCTCCGCCTCCCACTCGAAGCCGAAGCCGGAGATGATCACCACCGGGACTTCCTTCAGCTCGGGCGTGGCCCGCATCCGCTGCAGCATCTCGCGGCCGTTCATCACCGGCATCTGCAGGTCGAGCAGCACCAGCAGCGGCGGCTTCTCGGCGAGCTTGAGCAGCGCTTCCTCGCCGTTCGCGGCCTCGTCGACCTGGTAGCCCTTCATCTCCAGCGCGGCGCGCAGGCCCATGCGGAAATCGGCATCGTCGTCGACCACCATGATGTAGGGCCAGCGTCGCATGGGGGACCAGTTGCTGCGTAGATCTAACGACTGGAACAGCGGAACGGAAGGGGGCGGATGCCTGGTTGCCTCCTGGCCAACCCTGCGGATTGACGGGACTGTGGTCCTCTGCTACCTCGCCCCACTCGCGCGGACCAGGAAAGACTCGCATGAAAGGCCATCGAAGCGCAGCCGGTCGCGTGGAGGTGGCGGCCAAGGTCCGCGGAGCGCGCCATGCGGCGGCGGTGTTGCGCTCGGCCGGTCGCGCCTGGGTCCGGCAGCAGCTCTCGATCGCCCTGGTCTCCGACCGGGAGATCCGCGCCTTGAACCGGCGCTGGCGGGGGAAGGATCGCCCGACCGACGTGCTCTCGTTCCCGCTGGACGAGCCCGGCGCCCTGGGGGACGTGGTGATCTCGCTCGACATGGCCCGGCGGCAGGCCCGCGAGGGCGGATGGTCGCTGGCCGCCGAGCTGCGGCGGCTCCTGGCCCATGGGATCCTGCACTGCAAGGGCTATGACCACGAGCGGCCCGCGGATGCGCGCCGGATGGCGGCGGCGGAGCGGCGGCTGCTGGGCCGGCAGGGGATGGTGGGAGCTTCCCTCGGGGACCGGACTAGAGAGCGCATCTCGTGACGCCGCTTGGCTCGGTCCGGGGTCATGAGATGCGCTCTGGGGCCTTCCCCTCCACGGGGATTTCGCGATAGAGGGCAGGCATGGCGACGCTCCCACCGGAACTGGACGAGCTCTCCCGGCGCTTCGATTCGCTCCGGGGGGCGCTTTGACATCGACCGGAAGCGGGCGCGCATCGAGCTGATCGAGCGGGAGAGCGTGCAGCCCGGCTTCTGGGAGGACCAGAAGCGCGCCCAGGCCCTGAGCAAGGAGAAGAGCGACCTCGAGCTCCACCTCGCGCAGTACGAGCGGGAGCGGCAGCGGCTCGAGGACGCCGTCGCGCTCTACGAGCTCGCGGAAGAGGCCAATGACGAAGCCACCCGGCAGGAGGCGCGCGGCGCGGTGGCGGAAGCGCTGCAGGGCGCCCAGCGGCTCGAGCTCTCCAAGATGCTGAGCGGGCCGCAGGACCACCTGAACGCGATCGTCGAGATCAACGCGGGCGCCGGCGGCACCGAGTCGCAGGACTGGGCGCAGATGCTCTTCCGCATGTACACCCGCTACTGCGAGCGGAAGGGCTGGGAAGTGGAGCTCGGCGACTTCCAGCCGGGCGAGGAAGCGGGCATCAAGAACGCCTCGTTCATCGCCCGCGGCGACCACGCCTACGGATGGCTCAAGGCCGAGGTGGGCGTGCACCGGCTGGTGCGCATCTCGCCGTTCGACGGGAACGCGCGCCGGCACACCTCGTTCGCCAGCGTGTACGTCTATCCCGAGGTGGACGAGGACATCGAGATCGACCTCAACCCGGCCGACGTGCGCATCGACACCTTCCGGGCCTCCGGCGCCGGGGGACAGAAAGTCAACAAGACGGACTCGGCGATCCGCATGACGCACGTGCCTACCGGCATCGTGGTCTCGATGCAGAACGAGCGCAGCCAGCACAAGAACCGCGACATGGCCTGGAAGGTGCTGAAGTCGCGGCTCTACGAGCTGGAGCTGCGCAAGCAGCAGGCGGAGCGCGAGAAGATCGAGGCCTCGAAGGCGGACATCTCCTTCGGCTCGCAGATCCGCAACTACGTGCTGGCGCCGTACCGGATGGTGAAGGACGTGCGCACCGGGGTGGAGAGCGGAAACCCCGACGCGGTCCTCGACGGCGAGCTGGACAGTTTCATCAGCGCATACCTGCTCGGTGTGCGCCGCAAGGACCGACCCGGCAGCAGCGAAATGGAGGCACCCTGATGGCCATCATCCACTACGACGTGACGTTCGATAAGGAAAGCCCCTCGCTCAACCAGATCAAGGACAAGCTGGACACGCGGATGGGGCTGCGGACGCATCTGGTGAAGGACTCGATCGAGCCCGGCCACCACTGGCCGCACATCGGGCAAGTGCGCGAGAGCGGCACGTTCGAGTGCGATGAGTGCGACGACTCGGACCTGGAGGTGACCGTCGGATCGTCCGGAGTGCGGATCTCTTGTGTTCCATCCTCGACACATCCGTACTTCCGGGAAAGCGCGCTGGCTGCCCTGATCGACCTGGGGGGAAACTTCGACGCGAAGTTGCACCCCTTCATCGCCAAGCGCTGGAGCGAGCTCTCCCCGGCGGAGAAGCAGGTGGGCTGGCGCGCCTGCTGAGACGCGACGGCCGCGGGAGGGTGACTGCGGGGGAACATCTTTTTTTCCCTCTGTTTCCCCAACGCATCGCGGCTTGACTGCGCGATCCGCCAGAGCGCAGACGCAGCGCTAACGCACGTACGGGGTCAAGGAAAAGAGGACGCCTCTTCGCTTCGGGCCTGCGCTTTGGGGGCCGACAACCCGATTCCTCGCCGCCGTGCCAGTCTTCGAGGAACTGCGTCATGACGAAGAAATGGCGGATCATCTACCTGGGAGCGCTCGCGCCCGCAGTGATCATCGGGTTGGGGTTCTGGAGTCCTCTCGCACAGGCGGTGGCGCACGGCCGCGCCAAGGCGCCTGCGTTCAAGGTCGATCCCTTCTGGCCGAAAGCGCTCCCCATCGATCGGGAGACCAACCCGCTCGCTACCGGCTATCGCGCCACCGGCCCGGGAGCGAGCAAGCCCTGGGTGACCGGTGAGGTCGCCGGCACCTGTATCGATTCCAGGGACCATCTCTTCACGGTCAACCGCGGCCCGGCCGGCAACCTGGTTTCGCCGGAAACCGTGGTTGCGCATCCCTCGCCCTCCGTCGTCGAGTACGATTCCGAGGGCAGCGTGGTGAACGCGTGGCCGCCGAACATCCCCATCACCACCACGCCGTTCCCGGCCGGCTTCGCCGGCTGGATGGCGCGCAGCGATCCAGCGGGCTGCGACGGCAGCCCGGCGTGCCATGCCGCCACCCGCGGAGTGCCGACCGGCATCCACGGCTGCTTCGTCGACTACCAGGACAACGTCTGGATCCTGGGGAACGGCGACGGCATCGCGCAGAAGTATTCGCACGACGGCAGCACGCTGCTGCTGCAGCTCGGCCTGCACGGCATCTGCGACAACCCGCCGGCCAACACCTGCGGCAACTCCGGCGCGAACGCGGCGGCCAACAACAGCCGGACGCTGCTGAACCAGCCGCCCGATCTGACCGTCGATCCGGCTCCCGACCCGGTGACCGGGCAGCGGGGCAGCATCTACGTCGCGGACGGCTACGGCAACCACCGCGTGGTGGTGTTCGACGCCAACGGCAGGTGGCTGCGCCACTGGGGCGGCGTGGTCGTGAACAGCATGAATCCGAACGGCACGCCGCACGACCGCGGCAGCTTCGCCTCGGGCGACGGCGGCCATCCGCACTGCATCGTAATGAGCGACGACAAGTTCCTCTACGTGTGCGATCGCGGCGACGACCGGATCCTGGTCTACGAGCGGAACCCGAGCAACTGCACGGGCAACCCGTCCGTCTGGGTCGCGAGCAACACTCCCGTCTGCCAGCCGGTCAAGATCATCACGGTCATCCCCGGCACCGGCGTGACCTCGGGCAAGGCGGACGGAAGGCCCACGGTCGGGCTCGGCACCGCGGGATCGGCCTGGGACCTCGACTTCTCCATCGACCGGAACCAGAGCTTCTTCTTCGAGGTGGACGGAGGCGACGAGATCATGTGGACCTTCGACCGCGCGCTCGCGCTCTCCGACCAGTCGACGCCTTGCACGACGATGGAGTGCGGCACCTGGCCGCGCGACATCCTCGCCGGGCTCGGCGTTCCCGGGCACAACGCGGGCGACTTCACGTTCCTGCACTCGTCGGCCGTCGACTCCAGGGGGAACCTCTACCTCGGCGAGACCATCAACGGCCGCCGGGTGCAGAAGTTCACCCCGTCCGGCGATCTGGAGGACGCGAAGACCACGTCGTTCCGCCCGGCCGGATATCCGGACGTGACGCTGCGCCACTACAGCGCCAGGGATCCGGGGACGAAGGGGAACGGCGGTGGCAACGACGACAGGGACGACGACTAGCCGCTTTGCGGTCAGCCTCTCGGCTGTGCTGTGATGACGGGACGGTCGGGAGCCACCCCGCTCCCGGCCGTCCTGCGGTTCTGCTGTGAGGTGACATCCATGACGCGACGCCACGGAATCGTCATCGCGCTCCTGCTCGGTGCCGCCGCCCTCGGATGGGCGGCGTCCGCGCACGAGTTCTCGCTCGAAAGCCTGATGAACGCGTTCGTGAAGGTCGAGCAGCGCGAGGCGCACCTCGTCATCCGCCTGCCTCTGCACGTCACCCATACCGTTCGCTTTCCCGTCAAAGGCGTCCAGATCGACCTCGCCAACTCCGGGCCGACGATCCAGCGCGCCCTCGACGCCCTCGGCAAGGACATCGTCCTGTACGAGGACGGGCGGCCGCTGACCCCGTCGAGCGCGATCGGCCGCCTCTCGTTGCCATCGGACCGCTCGTTCGAGAGGTACGAGACCGCGACGAAGCACGTCGCCGAGTCGCCGGCGCCGGACACGGGCATCTACGTGGACCAGGGCTATCTCGACGCGCACTTCATCTATGCGATCGCATCTCCCGCGTCGCGCTTCTCCATCCGCACCCGGGTCGCTCCCGAGCTGAAGGACTATCTCAAGCTCGCCATCCGCTACCTGCCGCTCGGCGAGGAAGGGCGGCCGATGGTGATCACCAGCCGGTCCGGGAGGGTCCATCTCAACCCGACCTGGTACCAGGCGGCGTGGGGATTCGTGGCGCTCGGCTTCGAGCACATCCTGAGCGGCATCGATCACCTGCTGTTCCTCTTCTGCCTGATCATTCCGCTCTTGCGCTTGCGGCAGGTGATCGCGATCGTCTCGGCGTTCACGGTCGCGCACTCGTTCACCTTGATCGGCTCGGCGTACGGGCTGGCCCCGAGCGGGAGCTGGTTTCCGCCCTTCGTCGAGACGGCGATCGCCGCCTCGATCGTCTACATGGCGCTGGAGAACATCCTCGGCGCCGATCTCCGGCGCCGCTGGCTGATCACCGGTCTCTTCGGGCTGGTCCACGGATTCGGGTTCTCGTACGGGCTGCAGCAGAACCTCCAGTTCGCCGGGCGCCACCTGGTGGTCTCGCTGCTCTCGTTCAACATCGGGATCGAGCTGGGCCAGATCGCCGTGCTGGCGGCGATGCTGCCGGTGCTCGCGCTGCTCCGCCGGTACGTGATGTCCGGTCGGGTGGGGATGATCATCCTCTCGGCGCTGGTCGCGCACACCGGATGGCACTGGATGACCGAGCGCGCCGACGTGCTCTGGAAGACCGAATGGCCGCAGCTCGACGCGACGGGATTGATGACGCTAGCGCGCTGGATCGCCGGATTGCTGATCGCCGGCGCGGCCGTTCGCCTCATCTCGCGGCGCGCCGCTGCCTTCTTCTCCAGAAAGCCGGTGCCCGGGCACACCTCCTGAGCCGGCGGCCCGACGCGCCAGCGCGAGCTCGAGATTTCGGCGCACGTCCGGCGAGCCGGGCGCGAGCGCCAGCGCTTGCCGGAACTGATCGATCGCCTCGTCGAGCTGGCCGGCGCGGGCCAGGAGAATGCCCAGGTTGTTTCGCGCCTCCACGAAGTCGGGCTGGAGCTGCACCGCCTGTCGGAGATGGGCGAGCGCCAACTGCAGCTGTCCTCGGGGGATCAGCGCCATCGCGAAGTTGTAGTGGGTCCCGGCCCGATCGGGATCGCTCTGCAGCGACTCGCGGTACTCATGGATCGCCTCGTCGAGGTTGCCGCGGGCGGCGAGCGCGAAGCCCAGGTTGTTCAGCGCCTCGGCGTACCCGGGATTGAGCTCGACGGCCTTGCGGTAGTGCGCGATCGCCTCGTCGACCTGTCCTTGCCGGGAAAGGGCAAGGCCCAGATTGTTGTGCGCCTCCGGATAGTCCGGCCTCAGCTCCAGCGCCTTGCGGGCGAGGCTCTCGGCCTCCCGGGCGGCTCCGCGCGAGAGCAGCAAGCCGGAGAGGTTGCTGTAGGCCATCCAGCAGGCCGGGTTGCCTCGCAGCGTGGCGCGGTACAGCGTCTCGGGGTCGGCGTACAGGCGGCTCTGCTTCCAGGTCAGCGCGGCGAGGACGGCGAGGAGGGCCACCGGGAGTGCGCGCGCGGCGCGCGGCCACGGCAGCGAAGCCAGTCCCGCCGCGGCGAGCGCGAGGATCCCCAGGCTGGCGAGGTACTGGAAGTGGTCGGCGACGAAGGAGAAGAGGAACGGGTAGACGTCGAAGAAGCCCAGCGCGGGGAAGAGGGTGCCGACGAAGAAGAGCGCCGCGGCCAGCGCGCCGGGAAAGCGCTTGCGCTGCGCCCAGAGGCCGGCGAAGGCCCCGAGCGCCGCCACCGGGTACAGGAACTGCGCGAGGGAAGCGGGATCGACGTTCCAGCGCGGATAGATGAAGACGAGATTCGACGGCCAGACGAGCTTGCCGAGATAGAACCACGGAGCGCGCCCGGCGATCAGGACGCGCTGCGCGGCGCTGAGGTCGAACCCTGCACCCTCGGCGCCTACGAGGCGGCGCTCCACCCAGATGGTGAAGAGCCCCGCGGCCGCGGCGAGGACGAAGAAAGGCAGGAGCGGCATGACATCGCGCCGCCAGGACGGACGCCCCCGGCGCCACCAGTGGACGAGCAGCAGCGCCGCCGGCAGCGTGGCGGTCACCGTCTTGCTGCAGAGCGCGAGCAGGAACAAGCCCAGCGCGAGCAGCCAGAACCGGGTGCGGCGGGTCTCCTCGAATCGGAACCAGACGAGCGCGGCGCCAAGGTAGAGGACCGCGGAGAGCGTGTTCTTGAGCTCGGTGATCCAGGCGACGGATTCCACCTGCACCGGGTGCAGCGCGAAGAGCGCCGCGGCGAGCCAGGCCCCGGGAACGCGTAGCCGCTGCAGCGCGAGCCCCGCCACAGCGGCGGCGCCCGCGTGCAGGAGGAGATTCACGAAGTGGTAGCCGGTCGGGTCGTCGCCCCAGAGCCGGTGCTGGACCCAGAAGGCGCTGTGGACCAGCGGGTAGTACTGCTGCGTCGCTCCGGGCTCGAACCAGATCCGGAAGAGCCCGTGCCAGGAGCGCAGCTCGAGGCGGGTGACGTGGGCGGCGTCGTCCCAGAGCAAGCCGCCGTGCCAGGCGGGCTGATAGACGAGCAGGACCGCCGCCAGCAGGGCGGCGGCGGCCAGCCAGTCTCTTTTGGTCATCGGAGGGACCGCACCATCCTCAGACACGGTCTCCCCGATCTGCGCTACTTCCTCTTCTGCTGCTGCGCGACGAAGTCGTCCTGCGCCTTCTTCATCTCCGCGGGAGTCAGGTCTTTCACGTGCTGCGCGAGGACCCACTGGTTGCCCCAGCGGTCGTGGACCTCGGCGATGCGATCGCCCCAGAACATGTCGGCGGGCGGCATCGCGACCTTCAGCCCGGCGGCCTTGGCCCGCTCGAAGGCGCGGTCCACTCCGTCGCTGTAGAGCCAGAGGCGCACCTGGCTCGGCGCCGGCGGCATCCCCTCCACGGGGTCGTTCACGAAGACCACCGAGTCGCGGATGCGCACGGACGCATGCCAGATCTTCTTGCCGGTGGGATCCGGCGCCCGCATCAGCTCCTCGGCGCCGAACGCCTTCTTCCAGGTCTCGATCGCGTCGGCGGTGCCATCGACAGTCAGGTGCGGCGTGACGGCGTGCAGTCCTTCAGGGATCGGCTTGGGCATGGCTCCAACCTCCAGTTGAGGCGGCGCATCCTACTCCAGCGCGATCATTCCGGATCGGGATAGGCGCGAAGCGAGCGGGCGACCAGGCCGAGGCCGCCTGCCAGCAGGCCGAACATCAGGAGCGTGTTGAACAGGCTGGTGGGCGCCCAGTGGATCGAGAGGCTCATCAACACCGCCGCGAGGATGGTCAGGAAGCCCCCGACGGTCAGGATCCATCCAATCTTGCTCTTGCCGTCGAAGAAGAGGACGCCGACGCCGATCAGGAGCGGCATCATGGTCAGGCCGAAGCCGGCATTCCGGTTCCATCCCCAGATCCCGAAGAACGAGAACGACGAGTAGACCTGGACCTGATTGAGGATCAGGTAGCCGCCGACCACGGTCAGCGCGAGCCCGAGGAAGAAGGTGCCAACCCCGCCCGGGGTCCCTCCAGCCCCTCTGAAGCGCCGCGCCTGGATCAGCGCCTTGGCTTCCTCCATCGCCTCGATCGTCTGCTTCGGATCGGTGGTCTGCATCAGCGCCATCTTAAGCGCGAGGCTCGGAACGCCGAAGTTTCCCGCTACGGATGGCGTCTCTCCGCCTCTCTATAAGGTCCGCCGTGACGGCGGCGGGACCAGCATGGCCGGCCGCCGCTTCGGACATGCACAAACCGCGAACGCGGCGCCATGGGTGCCCCTCAATGTCGACCCGGCGGTTTGTGAACTTGCGGCGGGCCGGCCA
>DASQAS010000219.1:0-11600 GCA_035635635.1 Myxococcales bacterium
GACTTTCGCGGCGGGAGCCCTGGTGCCGCTGTTTCCCTGGTTCTTCTGGAGCGGCACGAAAGCGGCCCTGGCCTCGATGGGGCTCGGCGCCGCCGCCGCCATCGGCGTGGGCGGGATGCTGGGATATCTGGGCGGGCGGAAGGTGACCTGGAGCGCGGCGCGGCAGGTCCTGGTGCTCGCGATCGCGGCCGCGGCCACCTGGGGGGCGGGGAAGCTGTTCAACGTGACGGTGAGCTAGCCCCAATGCTGCTCAGCCACGCACCGAGACGAACAGGTCTGCGTCGACGTCGACGTGGTCGAGAGCGTGGACGGCGACGGCGACGGCGACGTGGCCGTGGGCGGATCAGATCACCGACGCAATCGCGTGAGCATCCCGACGATACGTTCGAGGAGGTCGTCGCCGCGCTGCTTTGTCGTGGCATCGACAGCCTTCAGCACGAACAACGCGTCCAGCACAGCCGCGCACTCCATCGCAGACCCGCGAGCGATGGCCTAGGTACGTGCGGCATCTGCCTGCCCGGTACGAGCATGGGATTCAGGTAGCAGCTGCATCTGACATGCCGAGCAGTCGTCCACGGCCACGTCGCCGTCGCCGTCGCCGTCCAGGATCACGACAACGCAGGACGACAGCGTCAACGTCTGTCGCTTAACTGACTGGCATTGCGGCTAGACTAGTCCCCCGGCAGCGCGCGGACCACCGCAGAGCGGCGCCTGCAACTTTCTACGTTCTACAGAGTCGGCGGGCCAAAAAGGCGCGGCCGCCGGTTTTCCGCAGGACACTTCCCTGGCCCGCGGCTCGCAACGAGCCCGGGGAATGGACGCCAGGGACATGACCCAGATCCGCCTGCACACCGAGAACGAGATCGACAACGCCATCTACGCGGTCCTCTGCGCCGCCTTCTGCGAGGACGACGAGGAGGAGCTCCGCCGCGTGGTCCGGCTGCGGCTCCCCGAAGAGCCCACTCCCGGACAGATCGTCGACGCCATCTGCGCCGAGCTGCGCTGGCGCGGTCGCTTGTTCTTCGAGGAGCAGCGGCGCCAGCAAGCCGCGAACGTGCTCTCCGCGTTCCTCGATCTGCCAGTCAGTGAACGCGAGGACGTCTCGCTGATGGCCGTCGTCTAGCTCCGCCGGCCGGCGATGCGCACCGTTCCCCCCGCACAAGGGGGCAGGCATGCGCTGGACGGGATGGTGGGCTGTCTTGTTCTGTGCGATCGCGTGCGGTGGCGGATCCTCCGGGCCGTCCGATCCGGGCGGCGGCGGCGCAGTCACTGGTCCCGACGGCGGCGTCGTCGACGCCGGCCCATCCGACGCCGGCTCGCCGCCGGATTGCGCGGGGCTGGTTCCGGCAGGGCCGGGCGGCGCGGTGTCGTTCGACGTTCGGACCAATCCGGGCGACACGTGCACCGGCAGCGCCATCGACGGCCAGGGGGTCGTCGCGGCGGGTGTCCAGCCCGCGATCCAGCCGCAGCGTTGGTTCGTGTTCGCGGCTCCCTACGGCCAGTCCTCGGGCAACTTCGAAGCGCCCAGCATCATTCCACAGCCCAGTGGGTTCATGGGTCTCGACGTCAGCCCCTTGCAGGCCGCAACGGTCGTCGTCTGGGATGGCAATGGCGGTATCGCTCCAGGCTGCACTCCCTCACCGGTCGGCAATGCGAGCTCCGTCGTCCTCGGGCGATCCATCGACGCGGGTGTGATCTCCCTGTCGGCGACCCCGGCCGGGCTCACCGTCCGCAAGCACGACGCCCACGCAGGCGAAGTCGCTTCCACCACGGTCTCCGGCGCGTTCACGCCGCGCGCAGTGGTCGAGGACGCAAGCGGGGGAGTCCTGGCTGTCACCGCGAACGGCCGGGCGCTCAGCGGGTTCTGGGTCGATCTCGCCAAGGGAACGGCGGGGCAGACTTTCCCGATCGGCAGCGCCACAACGGTCGCGCTCCGGCCGCTGCTCGGAGGAGGCGTGCTCGTCCAGCTCGACGGCGCCTGGGCCGGAGTCATGAACACCGGCGAGACCGCGCTGCATGCCGTTCCTTCCTGGCTGGCCTCGGCAACCGACCTCGTACCCGTCCGTGGCGGCAAGGCGTACGCCCTGATCAAGGGCGCCGGCGCGGTCGGAATCGTCTCGGCGCAGGGCAGCTCCTGCGGGTCGGTCACGTTCCCCGGCGTGAGCTCCATCTCCATCGGCGTCGACGGTTCGGCGGCAGGCTCGACCGGCTCCGGCGGCTGCACCCGGTACCTCTGGCGCAACGTCCTGCACTGAGGCTGGTATGATCCGCCCATGCCCGTCTGGATGCGCGCGATCCTGACCTGCGTTGTCCTCTCCTTTCCGGCCCTCGCCTGGGAGCCGCAATCGCCCGCCGCCGTCCAGTCGCGGATCGAGGAGTTGCAGAAGGCATGGGCCGGCAAGTCGGCCGACGAGATCGCGCAGGACAAGATCGCGCGCTCGCGCCAGCCGCGGCCGCAGTGGGTGTCGAAGAGCGCCTGGAAGATGGAGCTCGGCCCGGTCACCTACTACTTCGCGGTGGGCAAGGCCGGCTTTCCCAAAGCGGCCTCCGGCACCGCTCCCGCCGCCGCGGCCACCACCACGGGCCGGCCGCTGGACTGGTGGTACGACGACGCGGGCGGGACGCTCTACACGCTGGTGGTCGACGCGCGCTGAGGCGGCGGCACCAGCGTCCGGACCACCACGGCCGCGACCACGATCGCGCCGCCCGCGATCGCCCAGGGCCCGGGCTTCTCGCCGAAGCCGATCAGCACCCAGACCGGATTCAGCACCGGCTCCAGCATCGAGATGAGCGAGGCTTCCGCGGCCGGCACGCGGCGGACGCCGCGCACGAAGAGAAAGTAGGCGAGGCCGAGCTGGACGATGCCCAGGTAGAGCAGGACGGCGCCGCCGCGCAGCGTGAGGATCTCCGGCGCGGCTTTCAACGCCCAGGGCAAGGTCACGGCCGCGGCGAGGAGGTTTCCCAGCGTGGTCGAGGGCAGCGCGTCGCCCCGGCCGCTCTTCGCCTCCCGGCGCAGCAGGACGATGGCGAGCGCGAAGAACACGCCGGAGGCGATCGCGAGCAGGTTCCCCAGCGCCTGCCCCGTCTCGATCCTCCCGACGAAGAAGAGCGACATCCCCGCGAGCGACAGCGCCACGCAGACGCCATCGATGGGACGGAAGGGCTCGTCTAGCAGGAACGGCGAGAGCAAGAGTACGTATGCGGGCCCGGTGTACTGCAGGAAGATCGCGTTCGCAGCCGTGGTCAGCTTGGTGGCCGAGACGAAGGTGATGATGCAGCCCGCGTAGGCCGCCGCCGTGCTCCAGCGCGCGGCCCGCAGATCTGGCCGCAGCAGCGCGAGGTAGAAGAGCCCCGCGACCAGCGAGCGCCCGCAGGCGACCGCCAGCGCTGGCATCGGCGCGACCTTGATGAAGAGCCCGCCGGTGGACCAGAGGATGGCGGCGCCGGCGACTGCCAGGACGGCGCGGCGCATCTCGGAAGCCGACGCCGTCGGGCTGTCGCTGATCACCTGGCAGTCCTCCGGGAAGCGGCCCGGAGGTTATCAGCGATGGCGCAGCGTCAGGGCAGGTTCCGGAAGACCGCCAGACCCCCGTCGGTCGGGACGAACAGCATCGGAGGATCGTGCATGTGGTCCTGCGAGATCCGGCCGATGCGCGTGCCGGGCAGCCCGTCGCGGTCCGTGAGGCGGCGGCCCTTGGCGTCGCCGGGCTCCCAGACCATCAAGCCCGAATTCTGGAACCCGAGGAGCAGCCGGCCGTCGTCGAGCGCCTGCACCTCGAGAATGTTGTCCTCCACCACGCGAAAGGCGCATGCGTCCGAGGGTTTGCACGGCGAGCCTGCCCGGCAACCCGGCGCGGCCCCGCGTGCCCAGCCGTCCAGTTTCCGACTCCGCCTGCAGGGAGCAATGTAGGGGACATGATGAGCGGCGGAGCCGCGATTCGTGTCCCCCAGACTTGATGTACGGAGCCCGTCATGCCCCTGCCCACGAACGACGCCGAGGCGAATCCGCTCGCGCATGCTCATCCACTCGGACCGGGCGCGGGCGCAGGGGCAGCCGGAGTCGCCGGAGCGGCGATCGGCGGAGCGGTCGCCGGGCCGCTCGGCGCGGTGGTGGGCGCCGCCGTGGGAGCCCTGGCGGGCGGATTAGGCGGCCGTGCGGCGTCGGAGGCGGTGGACCTCGCGCAGCACGGCGCGGACGAGGAGCCGGAGGGCATCGGCCCGCCCGCCGGCGAGAACCGCAGGCGCTGAGCTACTGCAGCGTAGCTTTCACGCTCATGGGGATCTTCAACGCCGAGGAGATCGGGCAGCCGCTCTTCGCGGCCTCGGCCGCCTTCTGGAACGCGGCCTGATCGATCCCGGGCACCTGCCCGCGAACCTCGAGCGACGAGGACTTCACTTCGAAGCCGCCGCCCTGCTTGGGCCCGAACTCGACGGTGCAGGTGGTCTCGAGCCGGCCCGGGGCGTGCCCGCCCTGGGCGAGCCCGTGCGACAGGGCCATGCTGAAACAGCTCGCGTGGGCCGCCGCGAGCAGCTCTTCGGGCGTGGTGCTGGCGCCAGCGCCCTCGGTGCGCGCTTTCCAGCTCAGGTTCAGGTCGCGGAAGGTGCCGCCGCCGGCGCTGGTCTTGCCCTTGCCCGACATCAGATCGCCTTCCCACTGCGCGGTTGCCCGGCTCTGCATGATCGCTCCTCCTTGCGGGCGCTTTTGTCAGATGGCGGTCGCGCTGGCAACGGAGACTTGCCTGAACGCGCGTTCAGGGACATGCTTCGCGAGAGATGATCCCGCGGCCAATCTGCAACCCCCCGAACCCCTGGCTCTCCACCGAGGTGGAGTACCTCGAGGAGATCCCGCCGGCGGAGCTGGAGGTTTACGAGGACCACACCCGCGAGATCCTCTCGCACAACGACAGCCCGGACGTCGGGTTCAGCTGGAGCGTGAACCCGTATCGGGGGTGCTTCCACGCGTGTGCCTACTGCTACGCGCGCCCCACGCACGAATACCTCGGCCTGGGCGCCGGCACGGACTTCGACCGCAAGATCACCGTCAAGCCCGAGGCGCACAAGCTGCTGCGCGAGGCGTTCGAGCGGCCGTCCTGGAAAGGCGAGCTGGTCGTCTTCTCCGGAGTGACCGACTGCTACCAGCCGCTCGAGGCCAGCTATCGCCTGACCCGCGGCTGCCTCGAGGTCTGCGCCGAGTACCGAAACCCGGTGGGCATCATCACCAAGTCGCCGCTGATCGAGCGCGACCTCGACGTGCTGCAGGAGCTTCACGAGAAGACGCGCGTCTCCATCGGCGTCAGCGTGCCCATCTGGGACCGCGCGAACGCGCACGCGATGGAGCCCTTCGTGGCGACGCCGCAGCGGCGCGTCAAGACCATCGAGCGCCTCGCCGCAGCCGGCTTGAGCGTGGGCGTGAACGTGGCGCCGGTGATCCCCGGGCTCTCCGACGCGGACATCCCGCGGATCCTCGAGGCCGCGCACGCCGCCGGCGCGCGGCGTGCCGGCTTCGTTTTCCTCCGGTTGCCGGGCTCGGTGAAGCAGGTGTTCGAGCAGCGCTTGCGCGAGACGCTGCCGTTGCGCGCCGGCCGCGTGCTCAACCGCGTCCGCGACGCGCGCGGAGGGAAGCTCTACGATTCGCGCTTCGGCGTGCGCGGGCGCGGCGAAGGCGAGTACGCCGATGCGGCGCGCGCGCTCTTCGACGCGACCGTGAAACGCCTGGGGATGAACGAGGGATTCCAGGAGCAACCCGACGGCGACACCTTCCGCCGGCCGGGCCGCGGCCGACAACTGCCGCTGCTGTAGGGCGGGAGCGCACCCGCCGTGCAGACGCGAAATATTGCTTCACTCCTTCCCGCGTCCGTACAGTCGAATCCGTGCGATCCGCGGCCGCGATCCTGGCCCTGTTCGCGGCCATTCCGGCTTGCAAACGGGGCGGTCCGGCCGCATCCGCGGCCGGGGGCGAGGCGGTGGTCACCGCCAAGAACGGCAAGGTGCAGCTGATGCGCGCGTCCGACGGGACCGTGGCGGAGGCGAAGATCGGCGATCGCCTCTCGGTTCGCGACGCCCTGCGGACCGAGGTGGGCGAGGCGGACGTAGCGGTGGACGGCGTGCGCGTGCGCGTCCACGAGAGCAGCCGGTTCGAAGTGAAGCAGGTGGGCAAGCAAAGCCTGCGCGCGCGGGTCCGCGGCAGCGTCGAGTCCGAGGTGCAGGACAAGGGCCAGCTCGACGTCGAGATCGAGAACAGCGACGCGAGTGCGCACAGCGAGGGCGGCCGCTTCTTCGTCACTGCCGACGGGCGCGGCGTGGTGGCGGTCGCCTCCGTCACCGGCAGCGTGAACGTGGCGGGCGGCGGCAAGTCGGTGGCGCTCAACCAGGGCGAAGTCACGCGCATCACCAGGACCGCCCCGACGCCGAGCAAGCCGGTGGCCGCGCTGCGCCGGGTGCTCCTGAGCGTGCAGTGGCCGGACGAGAAGGAGACCAACAAGCCGACGCTGCCGATCCGGGGCCGCGTCGAGCCGGGAAGCCGCGTGTTCGTCCAGGGCGAGCCGGTGACGGTGGAAGAAGGCGGCGTCTTCCGCGCCCAGGTCCCGCTGCGCCAGGGCCGGCAGAAGATCGAGATCCTGACCGTCGACGCGCTTGGACGCCGCAAGCAGGTGGAAGGCGTGGTCCTGCGCGACGACTCGCTCCCCGACGTCAAGGTCAAGAAGAGGTTGTGGCAATGGCGCTAGCGCTGCTGATCGCGGCTTCCTTCACGGCGCAGCCCGCCCATCTCGTGCTGGGCAAGGACGCGGGGGCCGAGCTCGAGACCCGCGCCCCCTCCGGGGCCAAGGTGACGTTCTCGAGCAGCCTGGGGACGGTCACCAACGTGCAGCGCCAGGGGGACACGGTGCGCGCGCGCTTCAACGCGCCGTCGGTGCGGGCCCCCGGCGTGGCGCTGGTGCTCGTGCAGATCGACGAGGGCGGCGACCGCGAGCTGCGCTGGCTGGCGATCCCGCTGTCGGGGTCCGACACCATGGTGATCGAGACCAGGCCGGGAACGAAAGTCGAGGCCTCGCTGGGCGATCGCGTCCTCGGCCAGGCGACCGCGGGCGCCGACGGGACCGCCCGGCTGCCGATGGTGGTCCCGCCCGGAGTCCGTGAGGCGACGCTCAAGATCACCGACAAGCTCGGCAACACGAACGAGAAGCCGCTCGATCTCGCTCCACCGCCGTTCTCGCGCGTGCGCCTCGCCGCGCGGGCCGAGGCGGCGACCGCGATGTCGCCCATCGAAGTCGAGATCTTCGTGGTGAGGCCCGACGGCACGCCCGACGACGAGGCGTCGGTCGCCGTCGGCGCCGACGAGGGCGAGACGAGCCTTCGGAAGCGGATCGGTCCCGGCGTCTATCTCGCCGAGTTCGTGCCCGAGGCCAAGCCAGGCTCGGCGCGGCTGGAGGCGAACGCCGGCGGGCAGGTCGCGTCCCTGGACCTCCCGGTGCGCGCCGTCCCCGGGGGCGCCCGGCAATCGTTCTGGCGGACGAAGTCCACCCGCTGGGGAGTGTCCGCAGGCATCCTCGGCGGTCTGGGCAGCTCGTTCGGGGGCACCGCCGCGGGCTCGGTGCTGGCGGAGCTCGCCGTGAGCGTGGACTCGTATGCGCTGGAGCTCGTGCTCGACCTGGGCGGGAGCTCGTTCGCCGAGAGCGGCCAGTACACCGCCGTCCCTTCCCTCGCCGAGAACGCGAAGGCCAGCGCCTTCATGGCGCAGATCGGCGTGCGCGGCGGCCTGGACGTGTGGCGGCGCCTCGGCGTCCATGCCTCGGTGGCGCTCGGCTTCCAGATCCAGCATGTCCGCACCACCCTGCCCCTGAACCTCGGCCAGTTCGAAGACTCCGGTGTTTCACCGCGCTTCGCCGTCGGGCTCGGCGTCAACTACCGGCTCGGCCCGGGGCGCGCGCTCGCGCAGCTCCAGTTCGACTGGGCCTCCGCGCACGTCGCCCAGCTCGCCAGCAGCACCAGCGGCGTGCAGGGGATGGTCGGCTATCTCGTCTCCATTCGGTAGTAGACTCCGGGGCATGAATCGCCCCATCCGCATGGCCGCCCCCAACGAGGCGGCCGCGCTGCTCCACTCGTTCACCAACCACCTGCTCTACTCGCTGGCGAAGGACCAGTATTCGGCCACCGAGCTGGACCGGTACATGTCGCTGGCGCTGACCATCCGCGATCGCCTGATCGAGCGCTGGATCAGCACGCAGCAGCGCTACTACCAGAAGGACGTCAAGCGCGTGTACTACCTCTCGGCCGAGTTCCTGATGGGCCGGGCGCTCGCGAACAACCTGATCAACCTCGGCATCCACGACGTCGCGCGCGACGCCATGAAGATGCTCAACCTCGACCTCGGCGACGTGCTCGAGCAGGAGGTCGACGCCGGGCTCGGCAACGGCGGCCTGGGGCGGCTGGCGGCCTGCTACCTGGACTCGATGGCCACCCTGGACATCCCGGGGTACGGCTACGGCATCCGCTACGAGTTCGGGATGTTCGACCAGGAGATCAAGGACGGCTGGCAGGTGGAGAAGCCGGACGAGTGGCTCCGCCTGGGCAACCCCTGGGAGATCTCGCGTCCGGAGTACGGCGTGCCGGTGCGCTTCGGCGGCCACGTCGAGGAGCACGGCGACGACAGGGGACACTTGCGCGTGCGCTGGACCGGCGGCGAGCAGGTGGTGGGCATGCCCTACGACACGCCGATCGCGGGCTACGGCTGCAACACGGTGAACACGCTGCGGCTGTGGCGGGCGCGCGCGAGCTCCGACTTCGACCTGCGCTACTTCAACGAGGGCGACTACGAGAAGGCGGTGCTGGACAAGAACCGCTCGGAGACCATCTCCAAGGTCCTCTACCCCAGCGACGTGAAGGTGTTCGGCAAGGAGCTGCGGCTCAAGCAGCAGTACTTCTTCGTCGCCTGCTCGCTCCACGACATCGTGCGCCGGCACCTGGTGGCTCATCCGACGCTGGAGAACTTCTCGGAGAAGGTGGCGATCCAGCTGAACGACACGCACCCGGCCGTCGCCATCCCCGAGCTGTTGCGCATCCTGGTGGACGAGCACAACATCGCCTGGGAGAAGGCCTGGGAGATCACCCAGGCCTGCTTCGGCTACACCAACCACACGCTGCTCGCAGAGGCGCTCGAGACCTGGTCGGTGGATCTGTTCCAGCGGCTGCTGCCGCGCCACCTCACCATCATCTACGAGATCAACCGCCGCTTCATGCGCCAGGTGATGAACCGCTACCCGTACGACGATGCGCGCCTCGCGCGGATGTCGTTGATCGACGAAGGCGGCGGAACGCCGGAGAGCCGTCGCATCCGCATGGCGTATCTCGCGGTGGTGGGCTCGCACAGCGTCAACGGCGTGGCCGCGCTGCACACCGAGCTGCTCAAGGCCCACCTGCTGCACGACTTCCACGAGATGTTCCCGGAGCGCTTCCACAACGTGACCAACGGCGTCACCCCGCGCCGCTGGCTCCTCACCGCCAACCCGCTCCTCTCCGAGGCGATCACCGCGCGGATCGGCGACGGCTGGATCACGCACCTGGAGCAGCTCGAGAAGCTGGTGGAGCACGCGGAGGACCCCGCCTTCCGCAAGGAGGTGCGCGAGATCAAGCAGCGGAACAAGGAGCAGCTCGCGCGCTACATCGAGGCCGAGCACCGGGTGACCATCGACCGCGGCTCGCTCTTCGACGTGCAGGTGAAGCGGCTGCACGAGTACAAGCGCCAGCTCCTGAACATCCTGCACGTGGTCGCGCTCTACCTGCGGCTGAAGAAGGACCCGGATCTTCCGATGGTACCGCGCACGTTCATCTTCGGCGGCAAGGCGGCGCCCGCGTACACGGCGGTAAAGCTGGTGATCAAGCTGATCAACTCCGTCGCCTCGGTGATCAACGCGGACCCGCAGATCAACGGCAAGCTGCGGGTGGTGTTCCTCGCCAACTACCGCGTCTCGCTGGCCGAGCGGATCTTCCCCGCCTCCGATCTCTCGGAGCAGATCTCCACCGCGGGCAAGGAGGCCAGCGGCACCGGCAACATGAAGTTCTCGCTCAACGGCGCGCTCACCATCGGGACGCTGGACGGGGCCAACCTCGAGATCCGCGACGAGGTGGGGGCGGACAACTTCTTCCTCTTCGGGCTCACCGCCGACCAGGTGCTTGATCTACAGACCCGCGGCTACCGCCCGCGCGACCATTACGAGAAGAATCCGGAGCTGAAGGCGGTGCTGGACATGATCGCCTCGGGCTTCTTCGAGCCCGAGCACCCCGACGTGTTCAAGCCCATGATCCAGAGCTTGCTGGATCAGGACACGTACATGCTGCTGGCGGACTTCCAGTCGTACGCCGAGTGCCAGGAGCGCGTGAGCAAGGCCTACCAGGACCCTGAGGAGTGGACGCGCAAGGCGATCCTCAACATCGCCAAGATGGGGAAGTTCTCCTCCGACCGCAGCATCCGCGAGTACGCCGACCGTCTGTGGAAGGCGCGCGGCGTCCCGTCCTGAGCCATGCTCCGCCGGATCCTGCGGGCGCTGTTCAAGCCGCGCCCGCCTCCGCCGCCTCCGCGCCCGCCCGACCCACGCCTCGAGGCGGACCCCTGGCTCGGCCGGATCTTCCGGATCCTCCCCGATCGGTACCAACTCGGCGCCGACGCCGCCGACGGCACGCAGATCCTGCGCCGGACGGGACGCGCGCGGTTCAACCCGATGCAGCTCTGGCTGAAGACGCCGGACCGGCTGGTCCGCGGCGATTACGAGGTGCGCGGCGATCCGGCGGCGGCGCGGACCCTCCTGGACCAGCGCGTCTCCGGCCGGCTCGCCTCGCTCGGCCTCTCGGTGGCCGCCGAGTCCGTGCAGGACTGGGGGGGTAACGTGCTGACGCGCCGGTACGAGGGCCGCTGCGACGCGCCCGAGCAAGCCGCTGCGGCGATCCGGTTCTTCTGCGAAGAATCGGAGCAGCAGCTCAACCTGGCGGCGGAATGACAGCCTGGAGAGGAACCCAGATGGCACAGCAAACGTTGCACCCGGCGGAGAGCGCGACCAAGGCCACGGTGGACGAGCGCCGGGCGATGTCTCGTGCGGCCGTTGCCGGCGCGGTCGCGGCTCTCGCGGGGGGGATCGCGTGGGCCGTCATCGCGGTCGAGACGCAGTCCGAGATCGGCTATGTGGCCACCGCGATCGGCCTCTTGGCGGGCCTCGCGGTGCAC
Organism: Myxococcales bacterium; assembly: GCA_035635635.1. Lineage (GTDB taxonomy): Bacteria > Myxococcota > Myxococcia > Myxococcales > 40CM-4-68-19 > 40CM-4-68-19. The sequence goes on from DASQAS010000219.1 coordinate 11,216, forward strand.
GTCTCGACGAGAAAGCACCGGGGGCTGCTCTCGCAGCGGGACTGGATGCGCCTCCGGGCCGTCGCCGTGGCCAGCGCGGCCCTTGGGATCGCCGTCGGTAAATATCTCTTCTTCGATCTCGATCACGGGGGATTCAGCCCGGGCGTGAGCCAGATCAAGATGGTGGGCTATTTCTTCCGGATGCTGCCGCAGACCCTCAAACCCGTGGATGGGATCTGGCTGGCGCTGGCCGTGACCGCGGCATGGACGATCACGCGCCTGAGCGAGCTTCGCCGGCTTCGCTGAGGTCGCTCCTGGTCAGGACCGCAGCTTCACCGGCTCGGCGAGCTTCCCGCTCACCAGCTGCCCAAGCTCGGTGAACAACTCCGCCCCCGACTTCGTGTCG
>DASQAS010000220.1:0-7746 GCA_035635635.1 Myxococcales bacterium
TGCGTTATCCATGCGAGCCTATGTCCCGCAGGAGCAAGGAAGCAAGCCGCACGCCCCTTCTGGCGTTGCCGTTCGTCGAGAAGCTGCTCTCCGCGGCGATGGCCCGCGGCGCCGACTTCGCCGAGGTCTACGTCGAGCGCAACACCAGCACCGCCGCGGCGCTGGATGAAGGTCGCATCAAGAGCGCGCAATCCGGCTCGGTCACCGGCGTCGGCATCCGCGCCATCCGCGGCGCTCAGGTCGGGTACGCCTACTCGGACGATCTGGACGAGCCCGCCCTGCTTCGCACCGCCCAGACCGCTGCCCTGATCGCCGACGGCAACCGTGAGCCGGGGCCGGTGAACATGTCGCGCACACCTCTGCCGACCTACTACCAGGTGCGCACGCCGCTCGCCTCGGTGGAGGTGGCCCGCAAGATCGAGCTGCTCGGGAAGGCCGACCAGGCGGCGCGCGCCTACGACAAGCGCGTGAAGCAGGTCACCGGCGGGTACGCGGACCAGACCCGCGAGATCCTCGTCGCCAACACGCTCGGCCACCTGGCGGAGGACCGGCAGGACCTCTGCCGGCTTTCCGTCCAGTGCGTGGCCTTCGGAAAGAAGGGCGAGCGACGCACCGGCTTCTACGGCGGCGGCGGCCGCGTCGATTTCCGCTTCTTCGAGGACTTCTCCCCCGAGCAGGTCGGACGGGAGGCGGCGCGCCAGGCCGTGGCGACCCTCGGCGCCGTGCCAGCCCCCGCGGGGCCGCAGACGGTGGTGCTGGCGCCCGGATGGAGCGGAATCCTGCTGCACGAGGCGGTCGGCCACGGCCTGGAGGCGGACTTCATCCGCAAAGGCACGTCGCTGTTCGCGGGCAAGCTCGGAGAGAAGGTGGCGAGCGAGCTGGTCACCGTGATCGACGACGGAACGGTCGCCGGCGGGCGCGGCTCGATCAACGTGGATGACGAGGGCAACCCCGGCGAGCGCAAGGTGCTGATCGAGAACGGCGTCCTCAAGGGCTACCTCTACGATCACCTGAACGCGAAGCTGACCGGCCAGCGCAGCACCGGCTCCGGCAGGCGCCAGAGCTTCCGGCACGCCCCCCTTCCCCGCATGACCAACACGTACCTGGCGCCGGGAGATCAGACACCCGAGGAGATCATCGGCAAGGTCGATCGCGGGCTGTATTGCCGCCAGTTCGGGGGCGGCCAGGTGGACATCTCCAACGGCAACTTCGTCTTCGAGGTCAGCGAGGCCTATCTGATCGAGCAGGGGGAGATCACGAAGCCGGTGAAAGGCGCGATGCTGATCGGCGTCGGCCCCGAGGCGCTCAAGAACGTCAGCGCGGTGGGCTCGGACGCCTCGCACGATCCCGGGCTGGGCACCTGCGGCAAGGACGGCCAGGCCGTCCCCGTGGGCGTGGGCCTGCCGACCGTGCGGATCGACCGCGTGACGGTCGGGGGCACCGGCGCATGAGCCTGCTCGACACCTGCGAGCAGCTGGTGAAGCTCGCGCGCAAGGCGGGCGCGACGGAGGCGGAGGCCTACGCCGAGCGCACGCGCGACGCCTCCGTACGCGTCCGCGACGGCGAGGTGGAGCAGCTGGAGCAGGCCTCCTCCAAGGGCATCGGGCTGCGCGTGATCGCCGGCCAACGGCTTGGATTTACCTACGGCACCGACCTCTCCAAGGATGGCCTGAAGCGGCTCGCCGAGAACGCGGTCGCGCTCGCCAAGGGCGCCGCCAAGGATCCCGCGAACGGCCTCCCGCACGGCAAGGACCTCGGAGCGGCGCTGGTGGGAGATTACGATCCGGCCATCGAGGAGATCTCGCCGGAGTGGAAGCTGCGGGCCGCCCGGGAGGCGGAGCAGGCAGCGCGCGCGGAGGATCCGCGCGTCCGCAAGTTCGACTCGACCGGCGCGGGCGACTACCTCTCGCAGTCGGCCATCTTCTCCAGCCGCGGCGCCCGGGGAGAATCGCGCGCCTCCTACGTCTACGTGTACTGCTCGCCGGTGGCCGAGGCGGACGGGCAGCTCCAGACCGCGTCCTGGAGCGACACGCGGCGCAGCCTCTCCAGGCTGCAGCCGCCGGCGGAAGTGGGGCGCGTGGCCGCCCGCCGCGCCGCGCGGATGCTGGGCGCGCGCAAGGCGAAGACGCAGCGCGTGCCGGTGGTGCTCGAACCGCAGCTCGCCGCGGGATTCATCGGCGGCCTCTCGGCGGCGGTGAACGGGCTCCTGGTGCACAAGAAGTCCAGCTTCCTGGGCTCGCTCCTGGGGAAGCGCGTGGCCTCGCCCGAGGTCACGCTGGTCGACGACGGGACGCTGGAGCACGGGATCGCCACCCGGCCGTTCGACGGCGAAGGCGTGGCTTCGCGCAGGACCGCGGTGATCGAGAACGGCATCCTCCGTAGCTTCCTCTACGACGCCACCACGGCGCGGAAGGCGAAGGCGCAGAGCACCTCCAGCGCTTCCCGCGCCTGGGCGAGCCTGCCCTCCATCGGCACCAGCAACTTCTACCTCCAGGCCGGCAAGCAGAAGCCGGAGGAGATCGTCAAAGGCGTGAAGAGCGGCCTGTACGTGACCGCGATGCTGGGCAGCGGGGCCGACGTGGTCACCGGCGACTATTCGCGCGGCGCCAACGGCATCTGGATCGAGAACGGAGAGCTGGCCTGGCCCGTGCAGGAGGTCACGGTCAGCGGCAATCTGCTCCAGATGCTGCAGGGCATCGACGCCGTCGGGACCGATCTCGACTTCCGATCCTCGACCGCCGCTCCCACCATCCGCTTCGCCGAGCTCGTCGTCTCCGGCGCATGAGAGCGCTGCTCTTCGACCTGGACGGAACGCTGACGCGCTCCGCCGGAGGCGGGACGCGCGCGCTGGGGCGGGCGCTGCACGCGCGCCCGCAAGCGACGGGCGAGCTCCGCAAGATGCGCCTCGACGGGATGACGGACCGCGCGATCGCGCGGGCGCTGCTCGCGGCCGAAGGCGATCCGTCGGTCCCGCTCGACCAGCGGATGCAGGGCGTGACCGAGGCGGAGATCGATGGGGTGCTCGGCCGCTATCTGGAAGCGCTGGAGCAGGAATGCGCGCAGAGGGCCTACGAGCCGCTCCCGGGAGTGGCACTGCTGCTCCAGGACCTGCGAGCGCGCCCGGGCGTGCTGCTGGGCCTCTGCACCGGCAACCTCGCCCGCGGCGCGGAGCTGAAGCTGACTTCGGCGGGCCTCTGGAGCGCCTTCCGCTTCGGCGGCTACGGGAGCGACGCGGAGCCGCGGGCGGACATCGTCCGCACCGGCTGGGCGCGAGCGCAGGAATTGGGGGCCACGGAGGGGCTGGTGATCGGGGACACCCCGCGCGACATCCTGGCCGCGCACGACGCGGGCCTGCCCGCCTGTGGCGTCGCGACCGGCCGCTACACGGTGCACGAGCTGGCGGAGCACGGAGCGGAGATCGTGCTCGCCGGGTTCAGCGACCCTGCCCACGCCGAGCGGCTCTTGCTGGGTCCGCTGCGCTGACCCTCAGGCCATCGCGGTCTTCGGCTTTTCCGCGTCCTTGGGAACCGGCTGCGGATTCGGTGCCGGCGCCGCCTTCTTCTTCTTGGGTTGCGCGGGGGCGGCCTTCTGGGGACGTGGCGCCGGCGCTTTCTCGCTGGGAGCAGCAATCAGAGCCACGAGGAGCAGTCCCCACATTTCGTGATAGTAACCCCGCGCGCGAAAGGACGTCCATGCCTCGATTGTTTCTCGCCGCCGCCTGTCTGACGTTCGCCGGTTGCAAACGGACTCCGTCTTACTGCAACCAGGATCTCTCCGGGCTGTGGCTGAACTCTTCCAACGACCACTTCGCCTACCAGTTCCGCGACGACGGCGGCGTGGTCACGGGAGACTTCCGGCCGCGCGACGAGGACGGAGGATTGGGCAAGGCGGAAGAGCCGATCACCTTCGATCTGAAACGCAGCGCGACCGCGCTCGAGGGTGTCATGCGCTCCACCGGCAAGACCGCCGGCGGGAAGACCTGCCCGGTCGAGTTCGAAACTCGAGTCACCGATTGCAAGGCGAAGTCAATCCAGGTCGCGGTGGAGATCTCCGCGACGGTCGGCGAGGACTGCAAGCGGTTCCAGCTGCCCGACGGCGGCACCCCGCCGCCCATCTGGCGGGAGTACGTCTTCGAGCGGGCGGCTAGATAGGATCAGTCCCGCAGCTCGGGAATGTGCTTGACCAGGATCTCCTGCACCTCGCGCAGCTCGGGCCTCCGCTTCAGCGCGTCCCGGACGTAGTGCAGCGAGCTCGGGATGTGCAGCAAAAACGACGGGTTCTTCTTCACCCGATCGATGAACACGAACCGGCCCGCGTCCTTCAGCTTGCGCTGCACCGTCAGGAGATCGAAGAAGGCGACGAACTCGTCCGCGTCGAGCTTCGGCCCGCCCTCCTTCGCGAAGCCCTTCAGGTACCGGGCGAGCATCGCGTCGATCAGCGGCCGATCCAGCTCGACGTAGCTGTCCCGGAGCAGCGCGACCAGGTCGTACTGCCGCGGCCCCTGCAGCGCGTCCTGGAAGTCGATCACCACCTGCTCGCCCTTGGCGAGCACCATGATGTTCCGGCTCTGGTAGTCGCGATGCGTGAACCCCCGGGGCGCAGCCGCCAGCTCGCGCGCGATCCGCTCGAAGTGGCTGCGCAGCGTCTTCAGCTCGGCCTCGGTCGGCTTGGCCCCGCGCGCGAGCAGCCCGTACTCGATGAAGTGCTCGAACTCCCAGTGGTACAGGTCGTAGTCGAACGCACGCGTCCAGGCGAGGCCGCTCGGGTCGGGATTCTTCTCGGCGTGAGCGCGCAGGCTGGCCAGGCGATCGATGGCGTCGGAGTACAGCTTGCGCCGATCCATCCCCTCCTTCAGCGCCTGCTCGAGCGTGCGATCGGTCAGGTCCTCGATGACCAGGAACCCGTCCTTCGACGCGTCCAGGAGCAGCCGCGGCACCCGCACGCCGATCCGCGAGAGATAGCGATGGACGTTGAGGAACGGCAACTCCTCGTGCACATGATGTTTGCTCGCCTCCTCGCTCTTCACCGGATCCGCGGGAAGCTCCATCACCACCGCGGTCTTCCCCTCGGGCCCGTGCACGCGCCAGTAGATGCGGTTCCCGGCCCCCCCGGGCAGACGTTCCACGCGCCCCGCCGGCAATCCAGTCGCCGAGGTATACGCAGCCTGCAATTGTGGGTCGTTCATCCAGCCGCAGAGTATCACGCAGCCCGCGGGCACCTGATCTATAACTCGACCAATCCGAGGAGCCGACGATGCCCGTCTTCCAGAACATCCTCCAGGCCATCGGCAACACGCCTTTGGTGCGGCTCAACAAGGTGGTCGGCCCCGACGACGCCGCCGTCTACGCCAAGTGCGAGTTCATGAATCCGGGCGCGTCCGTCAAGGACCGCATGGCCATGTACATCCTCGACAAGGCCGAGCGCGAAGGCCGGCTCAAGCCCGGCGGCACCATCGTCGAGAACACCTCCGGAAACACCGGGATGGGCGTGGCGCTCTGGGCCGCGGTCAAGGGCTATCGCTGCGTGTTCACCATGCCGGACAAGATGAGCACCGAGAAGGTGAACTCGCTCAAGGCGTTCGGGGCCGAAGTGGTGGTCACCCCGACCAACGTCGCGGCCGAGGACCCGCGCAGCTACTACGAGACCGCCAAGCGCATCCACCGCGAGACGCCCGGCTCGTTCATGCTGAACCAGTACCACAACCCCGACAACATCGAGGCGCACTACAAGATCACCGGACCGGAGATCGAGAAGGACGCGCGTGCCGCGGGGTTCAACATCGACTTCTTCGTCTCCGGCCTGGGCACCGGCGGCACCATGTCGGGCGCGGGCAAGTATCTCAAGCAAAAGGTCCGCGGCCTGCGCAACATCGGCGTCGATCCCGAAGGCTCCGTCTACCTCGACTATTTCAAGACCGGAAAGCTGATCCAGCCGCACGTCTACAAGGTCGAGGGCATCGGCGAGGACATGCTCTGCAAGGCGATGGACTTCTCGGTGCTGGACGACGTCCGCCGGGTCGACGACAAGCAGAGCTTCGTCATGGCCCGCAGGCTCGCGCGCGAGGAAGGGCTGTTCGGCGGCGGCTCGTCCGGATCGGCGGTCCACGTCGCGGTGGACCTGGCGAAGGAGATCGGCGCGGGCAAGAACATCGTAGTGGTGCTGCCCGACAGCGGGTCCCGCTACATCACCAAGTTCTATTCGGACGAATGGATGAAGGACAACGGCTTCTTCGATCCCACCGATCGGCTCGGCACGGTGGCCGACCTGCTCGGCGGAACGCGTCCGCCGCTCTATACGGTGCGGGCGGGCGACACCGCGCGGCATGCGGTGGATCTGATGAAGCGGCACGGCATCTCGCAGCTTCCGGTGATCGAGCCGGGGAACAAGCCAATCGCCATGCTGCACGAGGTGGACCTGCTGCAGGCGCTGATCGACGGCCGCCACAAGCTCGACGAGCCCATTTCGGCCGTGATGAAGCCGCTGGCCGGAGTCGTCACGCTGCGCACGCCGGTGTCGCGGCTCAAGGACCTGTTCGCCACCGACCACGTCGCGATCGTGAAGGACGGGGACCAGCTTGCGGCCATCGTCACCAAGATCGACCTGATCGACTGGCTGGGCACCCGCGTCTCGGTGAGGTAACTGCTAGGACCCGCGCGCCGTGAGCCAGATCCCGAGCGCGATCGCGAGCGGTAGGACTAGCGTCGCGAGCGTGATCAGCACGGCGATGGGATTGCCGAAATTGAAGGTGTAACCGTAGCCGCTGCGCTTCGGTACGAACAGCGCCGGATCCGTCCGGTCGACGCAGAAGACGCCTGCGCGCCACGCCGCGGGATTGCGGGGTTGTTCGGGAGACACGCGGCGGGCGACGCGGAAGGCGAAGAAGAGCAGCGCGAGCACCGCGCCGAACGAAACGAAGAGCACGGGCTTGAGCAAGCGCCCGTTCGTCGCCGAGGCAGCCAGCATGCCGCAGCAGACGACGGCGATCAGGTACTCGCTGGCGAGGAGGACGTCGAGGGTCGACTCCCGCTGGACGCTCGGCGGGATGCTCCGGCGCAGTCCTGCCTGGAGCCCGGCCATCAACAAGCAGACCGCGAATCCGAGCAACAACGGGAGCGCGGCTGCGAGAGGGGCGCGGGCCAGCTGGCTGTCGGGTTGGAGCCGCCAATTCCAGTGCACGGGCATCCGGCCGGGCAATTCGTCCCAATGCGTCACCAGCCAGAGCACGCCGGCGATCAGGATGGCGAACGGACCTGCTCTCCGCAGCGTCATGGTTCCCCTTCTACACCGGCATGCTATGGAGGGCGCTCCATGAGCACCCGCGACAGCGATCACTTCGAGACCAAGGCCATCCACGCCGGGCAGGAGCCGGATCCGACGACCGGCGCCGTGATGACTCCGGTCTACCTCACCTCGACGTATGCCCAGTCCGGGCCGGGCGAGCACAAAGGGTTCGAGTATTCGCGCACGCGCAATCCCACCCGCGACGCGCTCCAGGGCTGCCTCGCCGCCCTCGAGAACGGCAAGCACGCTCTCGCCTTCGCCAGCGGGCTGGCGGCGACCGACGCCGTGTTCCACCTGCTCTCTTCCGGCGATCACGTCGTGCTGAGCGACGATCTCTACGGCGGCACCTTCCGCCTGGCCGACAAGGTCTTCAAGCGGCTGGGCATCGAGCAGAGCTACGTCGACGTGACCGACCCGAAGGCGGTGGAAGCGGCCTTCCGCCCGAACACGAGGCTGCTCTGGGTC
>DASQAS010000221.1:0-3679 GCA_035635635.1 Myxococcales bacterium
GTCGGCCTGCGGGTGCTGGACCTGGGCTACAGCAACATCCACGACTACGCGCGGGAGGAGCTGGGCATCAACGCCAGCACGGCGGCGAAGATGGAGCGGCTGGCGCGCCGCCTGGCCGATCTCCCGGTGATCCGCGACGCGCTGCGGCGCGGCTTCATCACGCCACGCAAGGCGGAGATCATCGCCCCGGTAGCTCGGGGCAACGAGGCGTACTGGCTCTTCCGCGGCCAGGCAGGAACGGTCCGCGACCTCAAGGCCGAGGTCAAGGGGCCACGCGACCCCGACGAGGAGCAGTGGGTCAAGCTTTGCACCCAGATGCCTCCCGCGAAGCGGAAGGTGATCGATCTCGCATTGGGCCTGGCGGGAATGGTGTTGGAAAGACCCACGGCGTCGAACGCGCTGGAGCGGGGGCTCGAGCGCCACCCTCTCTTACGGCAGGCGCTGGCCGAGAGGCGGCTCAGCTACGAGCAGGCGCGGCTCATCGCCCGCGACGCCACGCCCGGGGACGTGCCCGCCTGGATTGACAGGGCGCAGCACCTGACTTGCATCGAGCTGCGCCGGAAGCTCCAGGAAAAGGCTGAGGCGCAGATGTGCGCGCGGGGTCAGTTCAATGTCTGGATGCCGGAGCACGTCGCGAACCTCCTCAAGGGGTGCCGTGACCTGATCGTAGCAGGCAAGCGCCCCCCGCTTGACATGGCTGCCCCCTCGCCAATAAATGCCGCGCACCCCGGGCTCTATCAAAACTCGCAATGGCTTCTCACCGGCAACTCCGGTGCTTGAGAGACGCCTCTCTTAGCGGAGGACACGTGAACCCGTTCCGTCCGAATGCAGCCATCGGTCTCCTCTCGATCCTTGTCATTTCGCAAACCGCGGTTGGCGCTCCCTCCGATGGGCCGAAGGCCTCGCGCCCAGGCCAGGACAAGAGCACCGCCATCGTCCAGCTCAAGGGAGACCCGCTCTCCACTTCGGCGAAGACCAAGCCGCCGCAGGGCAAGAAGATCGACTTCGACAGCTCTACGGTGAAGTCGTACCGCGCCAACCTCTCCGCGCTGCGGAACGACTTCAAGACCTGGCTGCGCGCCAACGCGCCGGGCGCGAAGGTGACGGGCGAGTTCGACATCTCGCTCAACGCGGTGTCGGTGAGCCTGAACGGCGAGAAGCTGGAGACCCTCGCCGCCGCGCCGATGGTGCAGCGCGCCGAGTACGAGGGCCTCTACTACCCGACGGCGGAGGATCCCGACCTCGCCCTGATCAGCGCCATCGCCGCCTGGGGAGGGCGGAGCGGCGCGGCAACGGCGGGCCAAGGCATCAAGGTGGCCATCATCGACACCGGCATCGACTTCACGCATCCCTGCTTCAACGACGCCGGCTATCCCGCGCAGACCCAGCTCGGCGACAAGCGGTTCACCAACAACAAGGTGATCGCCGCGAAGGTCTTCAACAACAAGACGCCGTCGCAGAACTTCACGGCCGAGGCGCTCCAGGAGCACGGCACGCACGTGTCCGGCACCGTCGCCTGCAACTTCGAGACGCCTGCCACCGTGGACGGCGTCGCCATTCCGTACAAGATGTCCGGCGTGGCGCCGCGCGCGCTGCTCGGCAACTACAACGTCTTCCCCGGCCCGGTGGACAACGCGCGCTCCGAGGACATCCTCAACGCGATGGAGGCCGCCTACGCGGACGGCTTCGACATCGGAAACATGAGCCTGGGCGGCGGCTCGCACGGCATCCAGGATCTCTTGACCATCGCGGTCGACAACCTGGACCAGGCGAACATGATCTTCGCCGTGGCGGCCGGGAACTCCGGCCCGGGTCACTTCACGGTGGAGTCGCCGGGCTCCGCGGCGCGCGCCCTGGCTGCCGGCGCCAGCACGGTGCCACACTTCATCGGGACGCCGGTGCAGATCGGGACGCGCACGTTCGCGGCGCGCGCCGGTGACTTCGCGACCGTGAAGACCGATCTGACTGCGCCGCTCGGCGTGGTCACCTCCGGAACGGCCCTGAGCACGGCCTGCACCGCGCTGGCCGCCGGCTCGCTCACCGGGAAGATCGCGCTGATCTCCCGCGGGACCTGCACCTTCTCCTCCAAGATCCTCAACGCGCAGAACGCGGGCGCGGTCGCCGTGCTGGTGGTCAACAACATCCCCGGCGATCCGATCCCGATGGGGATGGACGGCACCCCCAACCAGCCGACTGTGCCGGCCTACATGCTCGCGCTGGGCGATCGGACCGCACTGGTCGGAAGCAACGGCGCGAGCACGACCATCTCCGCGGCCCAGGCCTACTTCCTCACCCCGAACGCCGACATCATGGCCGACTTCAGCAGCCAGGGGCCCACGGACGTGGACTTCCGGGTCAAGCCGGACGTGGTCGCGCCGGGCCAGAGCGTGCTGAGCTCGATTCCGGCGTTCGGCTGCGCCGCGCCGCCCTGCTTCGCGTTCCTCTCGGGCACCTCGATGGCGACGCCGCACCTGGCGGGCTCGGCCGCCATCGTGCGGCAGCAGCATCCGAGCTGGTCGGCTGCGCAGGTGCGCTCGGCCATCGTCAACAACGCGGATCAGGACGCCCTGAAGAACTTCCAGAACGGCACCCCGCAGACCGACGTGAACGTCATCGGCACGGGGCGCGAGAATCTTCTGGCGGCAGTGAACGCCCGGGTCGCCCTGGATCCGGTCAGCGTGAGCTTCGGCTCGGTGCCCTCCGGCTCGGGGCAGAGCCGCTCGGTCTCCGTCACGGTGACGAATCTCGGCGCCAGCGGGACGTTCTCGCTCAATCTGGCGGACGTCACGTCCAGCGGCGTCTCGTTCACGGTCAGCCCGGCTTCGCTGACGCTCGGCGCGGGCGAGTCGGGGACCGCGGTGGTGACCATGAACGCGAGCAAGGCTGCCGCGCTCGCGGATCATCAGGCCACGCTGTCCGTGAGCGGCGGGAGCGTCGAGGTGGCGCACGCGGCGGTGTACACGTTCGTGAAATGAAATGATCTGAAGCTGGTTCGCAGAGACCGACACCTGGCACGCTGCCCGGGCGTCGGTCTCTTTATTGACTGAGCCGGCGAAGAGCGCTTACCGCGTCGGAGACGCCCAAGGCGAGTTCGCCAGATGCAACACCAGCACGACCGCGCACGCCGCCAGGGCCCGGCCGCCGTAGCTCGGGTCGCGGCGTGACCGCGCGTAGTACATGGCGCCGCAGAGCGCGATGAACGCCAGCTCGAACCACCACCACCCCTGAGGCCAGCGGACCCACAAGCCGAGGCCGACATGCGCCTGCGCGTGTGGCCACAGCGCCAGGTCCGGCGGGTGCATGAAGTAGTCGAGCACGAAATGCGAAGACACCGCGACGCCGGCCGCCACCGCGACGCCCCGGCCGCGTCGGAGGAAGAAGAGCCCGAACAGCGCGGCCCAGAAAAGCGAGGCGGCGAGCGAGTGCGACCAGTCGATGAAATCCAGCGAGAACCCCGGCGACCGCCCTGGCGTGAGCGTCGCCCGCTCCCAGCCGAGCAGCACGAAGATCCCGAACAGCACGTCCAGGAATCCCACCCCGAGCAGCAACGCCCAGGTCGGCGCGCGCGGCTGCGTCGTCTTCAGGGCGAGCGCGGCGGCGAAGTGGCCCGCGTACATCAGGGCGTCCTGCGCGGGCGATCGAGCCAGGCCAGGATCGGTACGGGCAGGAGGAAGCCGAC
>DASQAS010000222.1:0-18599 GCA_035635635.1 Myxococcales bacterium
GTGGGGTCGAAGTCCTTGCAGAGCGTCGCCACGTGGCAGGAGAACTTCGCCAGCTCGCGCACGCTGAGCTCCGGCGGGATCCGGAACTCCACCACGCGGCCGTTGTCGAGTGGAAAGGTACGCAGCTCCCCGCGTCCCGCCGTCGTGTGCTGCACGGCGGTCTGCTGCTCCTCGGCGGTCGTCGACCCCTTCTCCACCCCCGCAGACTCGGTGGGCTTGCGCGTCCTCTTCGGCTTGGCTTCGAAGCTCGCCCACGCCTTCGCGGGGTCATCGAGGTAGTCGAGGTAGAGCTTCAGCGTGCTCTTGACGCTGCTGCCGTAGTCCGACGCGGTGTCCCCGTCGGCATTCTTCCCGATGGCCCATCGCCTCTTCAACACGTCCGCCGATGCCAGCACATCCTTCGCCGCCCGGCTCTCCTCAGAGCCAAGCACGCTCGTCAGCGCTTCCAACGCGACGAGCCGCTTGCGCGCCGCCCCATCGGACCACCGGCCTTTCTCCTTCATCGCCCGGACCCAAGGTTTGGCGTCCTCCACCGTCGCTGCGTCCTTGTTCACAATCGCTGCCACGTTCATTCCGCTGTCCCCTTTCGCCCGTTCATCGGGCATGGACTAGAGTAATGTCCGAATGTGCCGTGTCAAGCGGAGACACGGATCATATCCCAGTCCAGAAGGCACAAGATACTGATTTAACTCGGTGATCCAAGAGTGACGCAGGTGATCCGATTTCCAGTCGTCAGGCCGGAGGCTCCGGACGTCGTTTCTTCGGCACCAGGGGAACACCTCGGGCCGGATCTGTCTCGGGAGACTTGACGACACGCTAGCGACACGTTCCCGTGTCGAATCGACGTGTCCGCTTCCATAGAATTCGACACAACGAACTTACGATAGCCGCGACGATTCCTCCTCTCCTCAATCGGGGTAGCACGCCACCCTGACATCAGCCGGGTGAGACTGGAGCGCCCCTCGCACGAGCGGCTGCATCGATGCGACGAGGCGCAATTCCACCACGTAGACATGGCATGGGGCCCAGGGCTGGAATGCGTCCGCCCAGAGCCGCGGCGGCGCGTATACGGCGCCCCCTCGACCCAGCATCGACCCCGTCATCGTTGGGCCGAGCGCTTAGGCGCTCACTTTCACCTTCAGATTCAAGGGGACGCGCACACGGGTAAAGTGACTAGGGGGTTGAGATCACCGAGACCCTGGTCCGGTCCGGCGCGATCGACCTGGTGGTGATCGACTCGGTCGCCGCGCTGGTGCCGAAGGCGGAGATCGAGGGCGAGATGGGCGATTCCCACATGGGCCTGCAGGCCCGGCTCATGTCCCAGGCGCTCCGCAAGCTGACCGGGGTGGTCAGCCGCAACAGCGCCACCGTGATCTTCATCAACCAGATCCGGATGAAGATCGGCGTGGTCTTCGGCTCGCCCGAGACGACGACCGGTGGCAACGCGCTGAAGTTCTACTCGTCCGTGCGTCTGGACATCCGCCGCATCGGCGCGGTCAAGGACGGCGAGCAGATGATCGGCAATCGCACCCGGGTGAAGGTGGTGAAGAACAAGCTGGCTCCGCCGTTCCGGGAGGCGGAGTTCGACATCCTGTACGGCGTGGGCATCTCCCGTCCACACGAGCTGCTCGACCTGGGCGTGGAGCGCGGACTGATCGAGAAGAGCGGCGCGTGGTTCGAGATCGGGGGCGAGCGCGTCGGGCCCGGGCGGGAGAAAGCCGCCGAGCTGCTGCGCGCGAATCCTGCCGTCGCCGAAGCTCTCGACCAGAGAGTGCGCGAGGCGGGCGCGGGCGACCGCAAGCTGCCGCCGCCCACCCAGGCCGAGGCCGCGGCATGACTTCCCTGGACGAGATCGCCGCGCAGGAGATGCAGCGGGCCGTGCGGAGCGACCGGTGGTTCTCGCTGCTGCGGATGGCCCCGGCGGGTTGGGCGGCGTTGAACGCGGAGATGGAAGTGCTGGCCAGCGCGATCCGGGCGCACCTGCGCCGGACGGATGCCGTGGTGCGCGTGCGCGACCGCGAGATCGGCGTGGTGCTGATCGAAACGGTCGGGGACGCCGTGCAGGTCCCTGTCGTGAGGGTCCGGGCCGCGCTGGACCGGCATCTCCCCGAGTTGGAGATCCGGATCGGATGGGCGTCGGTGGGACCGGGACACCGGCCGACCTGGCAGGAAGCCTGGCGATGGGCGGGGCAGCTGTTGGTGGCGGACGCCGCGGTTCCAGCCGCGGCGTAGGGGAGGGTCCGGGGCCTGGAGGCGTGTCCGCCCACGCCTCCGGCCCTGACGTGCACGTCCACGGCTTTTCAATACAGCCGGTTGAACACGGAAGCGCCCCACGCGTTCACGGCGAAGCCCGCGAATGCCGCAAGCCAGAAGAGCCGCGTGAACGGGCGTCCCCCGAGCGCGAGCAGGAGGATCAGGTACGGCGTGTAATCCAGCGAGAACCGGAACCCGAACTGGTAGTACCCGCTGTTCTGGTAGAAGAAACCGGGAATGGCGACCAGCGCGACCGTCGCCCAGAGCGCCCGGTGCAAACGGGGACGCTCCTTCGGCCAGAGCAGGTAGAGGAGCAAGGGGGTGGTGACGAAGAGGCTCATGCCTTCGCCGTTGAAGCCGATGTGGAGCGGATTGAAGCGGATCTCGGGCAGCCGCGTGAACGCATCGTGGAGGTTGCGCTCCAGGAACGCATAGTGGAACAGGCCGTAGCGGCGGACCTGCTCGTTGACCCGGTTCGCGTACAGGTGAGAGTGGCCGAACTCCGAGAAGCTGCCGAAGCGGACGTAGTTCATCCAGGCGATCGGGATGGCGACAGCCACGATGGCTGCGGCGAAGGACACGAGCTTCGGCAGGGTCGCGCGCCAGCGGCCGGGGTCGCGCAGCTTGCGCCATTCCAGCGGCCCGTCGGGGCTGAGCGCCTCGAGGACGAAGAAGACGGCGGAGAAGGCGAGCGGCGTGCGGGTGATGGCCGCGCACGCCACAGCCAGTCCGGCGAGCACCGGATGGCGCGCTCCGAGCGATGCGTGGAGGTACAGGAGGGTCAGCGTGACGCCGATGGTCTCCGCGGTGAACCAGACCTCGCCGCGAATGCCGCAGCTCCAGGCGAGGGTGCCGAAGCCGTAGATCAGCGCGAACGCCCCGTGCTCCCACTCGGCGCGCTCCGGCTGCAGGCGGCGCAGCAGCCGGTAGAGGAGCGCGACGTTGGCGGCGGAGAAGAGGAGCGTGAATGCGACGTCGTTGAAGGACAGGCCGGCGACGGCCACGAACGGCGTCATCAGCACGGCCGGAAACGGCGGGAACGACACGTACCATCGGCCGTCCTTCAGGACCCAGTCGTTGAGATTGGGGGGCCGGGGGACGGTGAGCGAGAGCTGCCCGTGGAGGAACGCGTCGGCCTGGTAGACGAAGTGCGGCGCCAGCGACTGGTGCGCGAGCAGGCCGTCGCTGGACAAGGCATACGCCGCGAGCGAGCCGGCGAACAGGATCAGGTCGACCCGGTAGCGCGCCGCGACCTCCCGCCAACCCATCCTCAGGGCGCCCTCGACGGGCCGAGCGCCTCGCGCAGGAGATGCAGCGCGCCGTACGCGGATTGCAGGCGGACCATGCCGCGGTCGCCGCGGTAATGCGCTCGGCGGGAAACCGTTCCGCCGGGGCCGGCGAGGCCCAGCCAGACGGTCCCCACCGGCTTCTCGGGCGTGCCTCCCTCCGGGCCGGCGACTCCCGTGATCGCCGGCGACCAGGTCGCGCCGGAGCGCTGTCGGGCTCCCTCGGCCATCGCCCGGACCACCGGCTCGCTCACCGCGCCGTGCTCCAGCAGGAGATTTCGCGGGACGCCGAGCACGCTCTCTTTGAGACCGTTCGAGTACGTGACGAAGCCCCCGAGCGTCCACTTCGAGCTACCGGACACTTCGGTCAGGAGCTGCGTCAAGAGGCCCCCGGTGCAGCTCTCGGCGGCGCAGACGGTCTCCCCGCGCCGCGCCAGCTCCTCTCCCACCGCCTGGGCGAACGTGATCCCGTCCTGCCCGTACACGAGCGTGCCCAGCACCTCGCGGCACTTGCGCTCGACCCGCTCCAAGTTCGCTTCGGCCGTCTGCGCGTCGGCCGCCAGCGCGGAGAGCGAGAGGTGGTTCTCCGGCAGCCGGGTCCGGAAGCCGAACCGCACCTCCGGGTGCGCCTCGCGGATGCCGGCCACCATCTCGTCGAGCTTGCTCTCCGTCACGCCGTAGCAGTGGAGGATTCGCGAGCGGAGCACCGCGGCGCCGGTTGCCTCGACCAGCCGCGGCAGCACCATCTCGTCGACGATCCGGTGGTACTCGCGCGGGACGCCGGGCAGGAAGAAGAACAGGCAGCGATCGATCCGCATCGCGAAGGCCGGGGCGCTGCCGTCGGGATTCCCCAGCACCTCGGCGGTCTGCGGCACCTGCGCCTGGCGCAGGTTGTTCGCGGGCATCGTCTCGTTGGGCCGGATCTTCGCCCAGCGCCACCGCAGATGGTCGAGCCAGGGCTCGTGCGTCCGCATCGGCACGCCTGCCGCCTGCGCGGCGCACTCGGCGGTGAGATCGTCCGAGGTGGGCCCGAGTCCTCCGCTGACGACGCAGAAGTCGGCGCGGGAGCCGACCTCCAGCAAAGCCCGGCGGATGTCCTCGCCGCGGTCGCTCACCACGGTGGTCCGGCGCAGCTGCAGCCCCAGCGGATACAGCTTGGTCGCGGTGATCTGCGTGTTGGTGTCCGCGATCAGCCCGCGCATGACCTCGTCGCCGGTGACGAGGAACTCGACGATCGGTGCGCTCATGATCCGAGCAGCCGCTCCTTCGCCAGCACCGCCGCCCAGGTGAGGCCCAGCGCCCAGACGCCCGCGAACAGATCGTCGAGGACGACTCCCGCGCCGTTCTTCCAGCGCGGCGCGCGGTCAAAGAATCCCGCGGGCCAGGGCTTGAGGACGTCGCAGAGGCGGAAGAAGACGAATCCCGTGACCATGGCGAACGCGGTGCGCGGCATCAGCGCCATGGTGACCAGATAACCCGCCACCTCGTCGATCACGATGTGTCCGGAATCCGCGACCCCGAAATAACGCCCGGCGCGCCCGGCCGCGGCAATGCCGGTCAGCGTGACCGCGGCGGTCGCCAGCAGATAGACCCACGGACCAGCCGTGGAGAGCAGCCACCAGAGCGGAATCGCGGCGGCGGTGCCCGCCGTCCCCGGCGCCACCGGGACATATCCCGCGCCGAAGAACGTGGCCCAGGTCAGCGCCAGAAGCGGTGGCGGACCTCGATCGCCCGCCAGACGGCGCGGCTTGTGCCGCACGGCGGGAGCCGGCACGGTCTGCGCTGGCCCGGACGGTGGAGGAGACGGTAGCGGCGGCTGGCTCACGCTTCGTGCTCGTCGTCCGCGCCCCCCACGGTGGCGGTCGCGGCGGCTTCCAGCGGGACCTCGTCCTCCTCGGCCGGGAGCAAGGGCTCCTCTGGCTCCGGCTGGGGCGCGGCCGCCGCGGCTGCCCGGGCCGCGGCGCGCCGGCGGCGGCCGAACAGGACCTCTTCCGCCAGGCCGAGCAGGATGTAGGCGGAGAAGTAGACCAGCAGCACCAGCGAGGGCCGGCCCCGGATGGCGACCCCCACGCCCAGCGCGGTCACCAGCAGGAACACCAGGAGCGTCTTCGCGTTCAGCCCCGCTTCCTTGAACGTGCGGTAGCGGATGGTCGAGACCATCAGGAACGCCAGCACCAGCACCAGCGCGGCAATCGGCCAGAGTCCCACCGCCTCCGAGACCGGCGACTCCAGGTTGTTGAGCGCGATCACCAGCGCGACCAGCATCCCGGCGGCGAGCGGGATGGGAAGCCCGACGAAGTAGCGCTGGGTTCCGGACTCGGCGTGCGCGAGCACGTTGAAGCGGGCGAGGCGGATGGCGCCGCAGGCGGCGTAGATGGAGCAGATCACGATCCCGAACAGCCCCATGCCGGCCAGGGCCCACTTGTAGACCAGGATGGCGGGCGCAACTCCAAAAGTCACCACGTCCGCGAGCGAGTCCAACTCCACCCCGAACTCGCTCTGCGTGCGCGTCAGACGCGCCACCCGGCCGTCGAAGGCGTCGAAGAAGCTGCCGAAGAAGATGGCCACCGCGGCCCGGTAGAAGTTGTCCCCGGTGGGCTCGCCCGCCGACAGCGTAATCGAGTAGACGCCGCAGAAGATGCTGCTGACCGTGAAGAGGTTGGGCAGCACGAACATCAGCTTGCGCAGGTTCACGCGCGGGCGGCGAGGATTTCGCCTGTCGGCCGGGGGCGGCTGCGAACTCTGCATGCCAGCCGGACGCTAGCACGGCGTCTGCACCGTCGCTACGCTTGTGATTTCACTGATTTACTGTGCGCAACGGCGCTGTCTCAGATGCCCCGCCAATGCCAGGTTTCCGCTGCCAATCTCGGCGGTGCCTGAAAGCCCCTTGCCGCAGCCCGCGTCGATGTCGAGGGCGCCGCTGTCGCCGAATCGATTGCGCGCCAGCGTTGCGCTCGACTCCTCCGCCAGCTCGATTCCGGCTTTGAGGTTGCGCTGGAAGTGGTTGCCGGTGGCGCTGCCGCGCGAGCCGTCCAGCATCAAGAGCCCTGCCCGGCCGTTCTCGATGAACCCGTTCTCGTTCAGGCGCACCTGGGATCGCACGGCGGCCACGCCGCTGCCCGCGTTGCCGCGCATCACGTTCTGCTCGATCACCAGTCGGCAGTCGACGGCGTACACGGCATCGCCCATGTCCTTCTCGGCGTCCAGGCGCGCCCCCGTGATGGTGTTGCCCCGGGCCGTCAGCTGGGACTCGGTGACGTGCACACCCATGGTCCCCGGGCTGGAGATGCGGTTGTCCAGGAGGAGCACCGGCTTGTTCCCGTCGGCGCGCGTGATCGACACCGCGGCCTCGGTCCCGCCGCGGGCGATGGTGGCGCGCTCGATCGAGCCGTGGGAGTTGACCATCGCCACGCCCGCCACCGCGTAGTCGGTCAGCTCGCCGCCGCGGACGCTCAACTCGGCGCCGCGGAAGCCGAGCACCGCATACTCGCCGCGCCGGATCCGCGCGTCTTCCACCGACAGCCGCGATCCGCCCGCGTAGAGTGTGGCCCCTCCCCGTCCCTCCCAGACGCCGCGCACGACGCGAGCGTCCGCGCCGTCGGTCGCCTGCAGCGCGGAGAGCGAGGAGCCCCGCACTTCGACGTCCTCGAGGAGCCCGCGCGCGGCATGCAGGACGATCCCGCGCCTGCCTGCGTCCTCGAGCGAGAGCGCGTGCGCTTCCAGCGAGCCGCCGTCCAGGTCGATGCCGCGGCCGTCGCGCCCGCCGCTGACGTCGGAGATCGCGCTGGAGACCATCTGGATCTGCGCGTTGCGGCCGGCGAGGCCCGCCTGGTTGCAGCCGCGCAGCTCCACCCTCTGCAGGCGATGGGAACCGCCGGTCAACGATGCGCAGGTAGCGGCGCCCTCGATCGAGACGCCGTAGACCTCGACGCGCCCGGCACCGCGGACGTCGAGTGCCGTGGCCGAACCCGATCCCACGATCCGCGTCCGCCCCGGCCCCTTGCCGAGAAGGACGAGGGAGCGCGTGATCACCACCGCCTCCCGATAGAGTCCGGCGTCGATGCGCAGGAGAGCGCCTTCCGGCGCTGCGGCTACGGCCGCCTGGAGCGACCGGAACGGCCGCGCTTCGGATCCGTCCGGACGCGCCTCGTTCGCTCCGTCCGCCTGCCGCACGAACAGCTCGACCGCGGGAACCCGGCGCTTGCCGTCCGCGCGCGCGGCGGTCAGCTCGCAGGCGGCGCAGACGGCCACGAGCGCGGCGGACAGACCGCGGAGAAGCCGCATGCGCGAAGGGAGCACGTAGGACCTTTGTATGATCCAGCCGCAGTCAGGCGCAAACCTGCGTCCCTGGCGCGCGACCGGTCGAGGTCGGCGCAAGAGCGCTCCGAGCCGTCCTGGCGCGTTGCGTCATCCACGTGAAATCCCGAGGTTTTACGAAACGTTCAAGCCTGCCCCTTCGGGCCGGGCAAGAGCGGCGGCTCCGAGGTGATGGCGGTGCGGCGCTCGCCGGTGCCGTGCCTGCGCACCAGCTCGTCGGAGCTGACACCCAGCATGCGCGACGCGCGCGCCACGAGAGCCTCGGCGTCGACGAAGTACAGCCGGTCCCCGGCGAAGGCGGCGATCAGCACTCCGCCGCAAGCCGGAAGGTGCGCCCCGATCGATTCGAGGTGGTAGACCATCTTCGGCAGAAGATCCCTGGCGAACGCCTCGAAACCCGTCAGCGCCAGCTCGTAAGAGCGCAGCATCGGGCCCTGCTCGTCGTCGGGATTCCCGCCCGCCCGCTCGCGCCGCGCGCGCGCGATGGCGGCATTGGCCTCGCGGGCCGGAACCTCGGCGAACGCGTCCTGCAACAGCTCGCGCAACCTGTCCTCCATGCGGTGAACCCTACTCCAACCCCTTGCACGCGGGCACCCCCGCCTCCATTGTGCTCCAATGGGCAGCTGCATGCCCGCTGGCCGTCTCTCCTGGCCGGGAGCCGCTCATGGACCGGGTTCGGGAGTTGCTCGCTCGGCAGAGAGCCGATCTTCTCGATCGCTGGGATCGCCAGCTTCTCGCGGCGGCGTCCGCCGGCTTCGGGCTGGACGCGGCGACCGCGGAGGTCCTTCCCGCGCTGCTCGACGCGCTCGATCGCGCCCTGGAGCGCCGGTTCCGTGCCGTGCCGGCGGAGACTCCGCCTCTGAAGGCGCATGCGCGGCGCGCCGCGATCCAGTCGAGCCTCCTCGGGGACTTCCTCTTCGACGCGGTTCTCGAGCGGGTCCCGCAGTTGAACGCCGCCGAGCAGCGCGGGCTCACCGATGCTCTCGCCCATGCCGCCGTGGAGGTGCTGGTCGCCGGCGCGCTGGAGCGCGAGTCGCTGCGGAGGCGGCGCGACTCGGCCAGGCTTGCCCGCCTCGCGCACGATCTTCGCAACTCTCTCACGGCCGCCCGGCTCGCCTTCGATCTGCTGAAACGGCGCGGAGCCGTGCCCGACACGCGCGCCGGCCGGCTGCTGGAAGCGAGCCTGCGGCGGATGCGCGACGGAATCGAGGATACGCTCCTGGACGAGGCGCTCGCCGCCGCTGACCTGCGCAGCTCCAGCGTGCGGCTTGGACCCGTGCTCGCCTACGCTCATTCCGAGGCGCCCGAGCTGGGCGCCAGCGACAAGAAGGTGACCGTGGTGCTCCAGTCCCCGGGCGCCCGCCTGAGCGTCCGGGCCGACCCGCGCGTGGTCCGTCCCGCGGTACGCGGGCTGCTGCGCGCCGCGCTACAGGTAGCGCGGCAGGGCGCGACCATCCGGGTGCGTGCGGTGGCCGCGCGCGACAAGGCGCGCGTTGCGGTGGAGGTGAACGGCTGCCGGAAGCTGCCGGGCAATCGGCTGCCCGACCTGCCGGCCCTCGCCCTCGCCCGTCTGGCCGCGCGGGCCCACGGCGGCTCGCTCAGCGCGCGCCTGGGGCCGGACTCGGGCTGTGAATTCCGCCTGGCGCTGCCGCGCGTACAGCGCCATTGAAGGAGCACCGAGCAGGCTTGCCGCTCGCGGCAGGCCTGCGTACTTTGATGTGACGCACCAGCGCCGGAGGGGGCGGCTTTGGAAGTGAAGTCCCGAGTCATTGCGATCTTCAATACGAACTCGGAAGTGCTCGAGCTCGTCCGCGAGTCGCTCCAGCAGGCCGGATTCCAGGCGGTGATGGCCCATATCGACGACCTGAAGCGCGGGCGCCTGGACATGATCCAGTTCGTGGAGGAGCACAAGCCCGACGTGATCGTCTACGACGTGGCGCCGCCCTACGACACCAACTGGACCTTCCTGCGGCTGATGCGGAACTCCAAGGTGATGCAGGGCCGGGCGTTCGTGGTCACCACCACCAACAAGCGGGCGCTGGAAGAGCTGATCGGGCCCAACGACGTGGTGGAGCTGCTCTGCAAGCCGTACGATCTGCAGCAGATCGTGGATGCCTGCACCGCCGCGTTCGACAAGCAGGTGAAGGCCGCGAAAACTGCGTAAGGGTTACGTGCCCTTCTTCAGCTCGGTCAGGATCAGCTTCGCGATCGCCTTCAGCGTCTCGTACACGCCTTCGCCCTTCGGCGCCACCGCCTCGAAGTGCGGCACGCCCTGGGGATTGAGCAGGTTCTGCAGCTCGTCCATCGGCGCGGCGTTGGGCAGATCGCGCTTGTTGTACTGGATCACGTACGGGATCTTGTCCAGGTCGTAGCCCTGCTCGCCCAGGTTGGTGCGCAGGTTCTCCACCGACTCGACGTTGGCCTCGGTGCGCTCGATCTGCGAGTCGGCGACGAAGACCACTCCGTCCACGCCCTTGAGGATCAGCTTGCGGGAAGCGTCGTAGAAGACCTGCCCGGGCACCGTGTAGAGGTGGAACCGGGTCTTGAACCCGCGGATCTCTCCCAGCGAGAGGGGCAGGAAGTCGAAGAAGAGCGTGCGCTCGGTCTCGGTGGCGAGGGAGATCATCTTCCCCTTCGCCTGCTGGTTCGTGTTCGCGTAGATGTACTGTAGGTTGGTGGTCTTCCCGCAGAGCCCCGGGCCGTAATAGACGATCTTGCAGTTGATCTCGCGCGAGCTGTAGTTGATGAAACTCATTCGGGGCGGCGCCTTCCTTATTCGCTGAAGAGGTTGTCGATGTCGTCGTCTGTAATCTCTGCGAACGGCGACCCGGCGCCCGGGACCTGCACCTTCTTCATCAGACCGTCGAAGATCTTGTTCAGCTCGTCGGAGGCCTTCTTCACCCGCAGCCGGACCAGGCCGAGGGAGGAGCGGGTGTCGAAGATCACCACCAGGATCACCCGCCCGCCGATGATGCTGATGTGGAGGTTGTCCTTCTCTCCTTCGTGAAACAGGATGGAGAACTCTTTCTCGCCGAGCAGCTTGGCCAGCCCGCCGGTGGCCGCGATGTTGCCGGCGGTGAGCGAGGCGAGCGAGGTGGTGTCGAGGTTCTCGGTGGCTCCGACGGAGGCGATCAGCTGGCCGTTCTTGTCGACGAGGAAGACGATCTTCGCGTTGGCTTCGCGGGACAGCCGCTCGCAGACCCCGCTGATCTGCTGGAATTCCTCATCGTACATCACCATCTGCGGCTGCATTCGCGAGACCTCTTCCTGAGTTGGAGTCGGCTCGTCGGACGCTAACAGAGGGAGCAGGTTTGGTCTAGGAAGTCGCGGCGGACCCGCGCCTACATTTCGCGACGTCGGAACGCGCTCCAGAACGACTCAAATTTCCCGGCGTCCCTGCAGCGCGCGCGCGAGGGTGACCTGGTCGGCGTACTCCAGATCGCCGCCCATCGGGAGGCCCTGCGCGATCCGGGTGACGCGCACCCCGAGCGGCTTCACCAGCCGCGTGATGTAGAGTGCGGTGGCCTCGCCCTCCACCGTGGGGTTGGTGGCGACGATCACTTCCTCCACGCCCTGGCCGAGGCGCGCGACCAGCTCGCGCAGCTTGAGCTGATCGGGCCCGACGCCGTCGAGCGGCGAGAGCGCGCCGTGCAGGACGTGATAGCGCCCGCGGAACTCCCGCGTCCGCTCCACCGCGAGCAGGTCGGGCACGCTCTCCACCACGCAGATCATCCGGCCGTCGCGCTGCGGGTCGCGGCAGACGGCGCAGGGATCGTGCGCGGTGAGATTGCAGCAGGTGGAGCAGAGCCGCACCTCCTCGCGCAACGCGAGCAGCGCCTGGGAGAGATCGCGCGCGTACTCGGGAGCGGCCTCGAGGATGTGGAAGGCGAGCCGCTGCGCGGTCTTCTCCCCCACGCCGGGCAGCTTCGCGAGCAGGACGGTAAGACGCGCGATCGGGTCGGTCACTTCGGGAAACCCGGGACCATTCCGCCCAGGCCCGCGGCCATCCCCGAGAGCGGGTTCTCGGCGGCCGCGGCCTCCTGGGCGGCTCGCAGCGCCGAGCTCACCGCCGCGAGCACCAGGTCCTCCAGCATGGGAACGTCGCGCGGATCGACGGCCTGCTTGTCGATCTGGACCTTCTGGATCTCGCCCTTGCCGTTGGCGGTGACCACCACCATCCCGCCGCCGGCCGAGCCGGTGACCACCTTCTGGGCGAGGCGCTCCTGCGCCTGCTTCATCTGCTCCTGGATCTGCTGTGCCTGCTGGAAGAGCGCGTTCAGGTCGAACCCGGCCATGGCCTACTCCTCGCCCAGATCACGGACGTCCTCGATCTCGCCACCTAGAACTTCCACCGCCGCCCGCACCGCCGGGTGCTCGCGGGCCTGGGCCATCCGCCCTTCCGACGCGGCGGCCCGCTGCTGCTGTTTCTGCTGCGCGACGGACGCGTCCGCGGGCGCGTCCTGCTCGACCACTTGCAGCGGCGCCCGGAAACCCAGCGCCTTCTCGAAGGCGACCTCGACCGCGGCTCGCGCCTCCTGGACGATGGCGATGTGGCCGGCGCCCTTGCGGAAGGCGATCTGGACGCCGGAGCGATCGATCCGCAGCGGGACGGCGTGCTCGAGCGCCGCGGCCACGCCGGGCTTGCGGGCGGCGCGGACCGACTCGATCAACAGCCGCCAGCGCGACTGCAGATCGAGCGGCGCGCGAACCGGCGCGATCTCCGGCTCGGTCTCGCGCTCGCCGTCGGGGTCCGGGGGCGGCGGCGTGGGCGTCGCGCGCAGCGGAGCCGCGTCGGGGGTGAGCACCCGCGCGCCCCATCCGGGGGGCGCCTTGCGCGGCTCCGGCGCGGTGGCGCCTGCGGGAGGTTTCGCACCCGACCCGCCGCCGCCGAGCGCCTCGATGCGCGCGACCAGTTCGGGAAGCGAGCCGGCGGGAGCGAGATGGACGGCGCGCAACAGCGCGACCTCGAGCGCGTGGCGCGGGCTGGCGGCCTTGGCCACTTCGTCCTGGGCGAGCTGCAAGAGCTCGAACACGCGGGCCAGCTGCGCGGAGTCGTGGCCCGTGGCCTGTTGCGCCAGCGCGCGGACCTCGTGGTCGGGCAGGTCCTGCTTCACGCCCGGAAGCGAAGCCAGGACGAGGTTTCGCGCGTGCGCGGCCAGCTCCTCGGCCAGCCGCTTCATGTCGGCGCCCTGCTCGTACGCGCGCACCACTCCGGAGAGGGCAGCCCCGGCGTCGCGGGCGAGCACCGCGGCAACCGTGTCGCGGACCACGGAGGTGTCCAGCGCGCCCAGGATCTCGGCGGCTTCCTGGTCGGAGATCTCGCCTGCGGCCGGGTCGTGCGCCGCGAACAACTGGTCGAGCAGCGAGAGCGCGTCTCGCATCGAGCCTTGCGCCTGGCGGGCCACCAGCGCGAGCGCGCCGTCGGAGGCCTGCACGTTCTCCGCCTGCGCGATCTCCCGCAGCCGGACGACGATCTTGCCCAGCGGCACGAGCTGGATGTTGTGGCGCTGGACCCGCGAGAGGATGGTGGCCGGCAGCTTCTGCGGGTCGGTGGTGGCGAGCAGGAACTTGATGTGGCCGGGCGGCTCCTCCAGCGTCTTGAGCAGCGCGTTGAAGGCTGCGCCCGAGAGCATGTGGACCTCGTCCACGATGTAGATCTTGTAGCGGTCGCGCGCCGGCAGGTACCTCGCCGCCTCGCGCAGCGCGCGCACGTCGTCGACGCCGTTGTTGGAGGCCGCGTCGATCTCCTGCACGTCGAGGTCGTTGCCGGCGGCGATCTCCACGCAGGGCCCGCAGACTCCACAGGGCTCCGGGGTGGGACCTTTCTCGCAGTTGAGCGCGCGCGCCAGGATGCGCGCCGAAGTGGTCTTGCCGCAGCCGCGCGGGCCGGTGAAGAGGAAGGCATGCGCCACCCGGCCGGTCTTGAGCGCGCTGACCAGCGTCCGGACCACGTGCTCCTGTCCGGTCAGGTCGGAGAAGCGCTGGGGCCGGTATTTTCGGGCGAGGACGAGGTACGGGATGGTCATCGGCTCTTGGCCCGGCGGGTTCGAGGAACGGCTGCGTTCTGCGTGCCACGGGCGCTCGACCGGAGACCGGGCACACGGCTAAAGACGCTACCGTTGCTCCCTTCCGGGCCTGGCGGGTTCACGACCCGCCGTCGCCCGATCCCCGGTCCAGCACCCGCGGACGCGAGCGAACCGTGTACCACGAATCGCCGCCGATTCGGGTCGCGGGACCGTAGCAGCGTCGCTTCGGGCACGCAACGCATTCGGTGCCGCAGGGCGGGCGTTATCGGGCACCCCAGCCCGCAGGCCAGAGAACCGGGCGCAGGGGCGCCTTGAACCTCGCCTGGTACCGCTGCTGGAGCTCGCGCAGGCCTTTGTTGTCGCCGAGCTTCACCTTCACCGCCGCGAGGCTCTGCCAGACCTGCGGCGCGGAGTCGTCGAGCCGCACCGCGCGCAGGAGCGCTGTTTGCGCGTCGCTCCACCGGCGCTCGGCGCTCGCCAGCAGCCCGAGCGCGTACTGCGGATAGAAGGCGTCCGGGGTCGCTTGTGCGACCGGCATGCACGCCGACCGGATCGGGTCCAGCGTCCGGCTGCGGCTCGCGGCGCGGCAGTCGATCACGTCGCCTGCCGGCGTGCCGGGAAACGACGCCCGCAGCGCCTGGGCCGCAACCCGCGCCTGATCGAGCTGGCGCTGCTCCAGGATCCGGTGCGCATCGAGGGCGCGGGTGACGTACTCGGCCTCGCGCTCGGTGGGAATGGCCGCGGGGTCGGAGGGAAAGCCGATGCGGTGGCGTAGCCGCGCGCACTCTTCGCCGACCTGCTCCGCGCCGCGCTGGGCTTTTGCCTTGGCCGCGGACCGCTCCGCCGCGGAGCACGCTCCCGCCTCGAACTGGAGCTGGGCCAGATAGAGGAAGGCCATGGGGTCGTTTCCGAGCTTCTTCTCGGCGCGGGCCAGGAGCGCCGCCGCCTGGGCCGGCTCCTCGTTGGCGAGGAACGCGTGGGCGGTCGCGAGCAGGACGTCGGGGGCCGCATCCGGCAGGCGTGCGGCGGGAGCGCAGGCGGCCACCAGCCCGGCGGGCTTTGCCCCTCGCCGCTGCGCCAGGCGGCAATTGAGGTTCTGTACTTCGCCGTTGGAGGGATAGCGCTCGACCAGTGGAGTCAGCGTGAGCTCCGCCCGGCCGTAGTCCTCCGACCGCTCGAGCGCGAGCGCCTTCTGCAAGACGGGCGCGTCGGCGTCCGCGACCCTCTGCTCCCGCCGCTCGCCGGTCGTCGCGAGCAGATCGGCGGCCGCCAGCGCCTGCTCCCGGGTCTGCGCGTCCCAGGCCGTCGCGGCCGCGCGCTGCACCTCCGCGCGGTAGGCGTCGGCCCACGCTGCGCGCGCATCCGGCGCGTCGCGGTAGTCGAGGCCGCGCCCGATGATCCTCGCCGAGCCTTCCGAGAACGACGACTGGGAGGTGTCGTAGGTGGGCGAGAGCAGGAACTGCGGCGATCGCTCGTGGAACGCCCCCAGCGTGTGCGCCCACTCGTGCAGGAACACCGCCATCTCCTTGTGCACGCGACGCTCGCGCGCGAGCGTCTCGCGCTCGGAGGACGAGAGGAGCGGCAAGGCCTGGTTGATCGCGTCGGTTTCGGCGGCGGAGAACATCCCGCGGACCAGAAGGTGGCGGCAGAACATGCAGGCGATGCCCAGCTCCTCTTGAGAGGCCGTGAAGATGGCGAGGGAGGAGACGAAGCCCACGACCCAGTCCACGCCGGAGCCAGGATCCCGCGCCTGCAACTCGGCCAGCGCGTCCCGGAGACGGCCGCCGGCACCGGCGCGGTTCCAGGGGCGGACGGACTCCACTTCCAGATGCACGCCGAACTGGCCCTCGAGCACCGTGTTGGCGCGGGCGATCTGCTGCTCGATGCGCGCGTTCCAGCGCGGGGTCTCTCGCTGGTAGTCGGCGTCGGCCCAGGCGCGGACGCGGAGCTTGCGGAGGGGCGCGCCGGAGGAGATCGCGGCGGGCTTCACTTCGGCGGGGCGGAGAGACTCGGCGTACGAGCGCTGCTGCTGCCCGGGAGTGGGAAACGAGCAGGCGGCAAGAGCGAACAGCACGAAGACACACCGCATGGGCGGGAGGATGGCCCACCTCCACGGGTACAAGAAACGTCTAAAAGCGGCGCCGCCTGAAGGCGGCGCATGCGTGGCGGAGAGCGAGGGATTCGAACCCCCGATACCCTTGCGGGTACTCCTGATTTCGAATCAGGTGCCTTCAGCCGCTCGGCCAGCTCTCCAGAATCGGTGACGACCCCTTAGCACAACGTTGGCGGAGAGGGTGGGATTCGAACCCACGATACGTTGCCGTATACACGCTTTCCAAGCGTGCGCCTTCGGCCGCTCGGCCACCTCTCCATCAGACCTTCCTGCGCTCCCGGAAGAACTGGCGCAGGATCTCGCCGCATTCCACCGCCAGGATTCCGCTCGCCACCTGGACCCGGTGGTTCAGCCGGGAGTCGCGGACCACGTCGAAGAGCGTGTCGACCGCCCCGGCCTTCGGATCGGCCACGCCGTAGACCAGCCGATCGATGCGGGCGTTGATCAGCGCGCCGGCACACATCGGGCAGGGCTCGAGGGTCGCGTACATCGTTGCTCCGGAGAGCCGCCAGCGGCCGAGCTCGCGCGAGGCCTCCTGCAGGGCGAGGATCTCCGCATGCGCCGTGGGATCGTTCAGCCACTCCCGCGCGTTGCGGCCCCGGCCGACGACCCGGCCGTCCGCAACGACCACGGCGCCGATGGGCACCTCTCCCTCGGCGGCGGCGAGGCGCGCCTGCGCGAGCGCTTCCGCCATGAAGGTTTCATCCATGATTGCCAAAGAGCGGGGCGCGGGGTGTAGCACTTCGCCCAGCGGCCCGCAACCCGTCCCGGCCTCCGAAGGAGGCTCAGCGCCGAGAAGGTTCCTCAGGCCAGAACGCCGGCGCGGGCGGCGATGCGCACCAGGTCGCTCACCGAGTGCGCGCCGAGCTTGCGCTGGATGCGCGAGCGGTGCGTCTCCACCGTCCGCGCGCTGATCCCGAGCTTCTCACCCACGGCCTTCGCGGTCAGTCCCGCGACCGTGAGATCGAAGATCTCCCGCTCGCGCATGCTCAAGGAAGCGAGCTGTCCGGCGGAGCCGGAAGTCGCCCGCAGGTAGCGACGGCGCTCCTCGATCCGATCGATCCGGAGGGTACGGCTGAGGTAGGGCCTGCCTGCGGCAACCGTCCGCACCGCGTCCATCAGCTCTTGCACGCTCTGGTCCTTGGTCACGTAACCGAGCGCGCCGGCCTCCAGGGCATCGGCCACCTGGGTCTCGTCCTTCACCATGCTCAGGAACAGGATTCGCAGCGAAGGATTGCACTTGAGCAGGCGGTGCGCGAGCGCGATGCCGCTCGCGTCGTTGGGGAAGACCATGTCCAGGACCACCACGTCGGGATGGGTGTTGCTCACCATCTCCACCGCGTCACGCGAGGTCGACGCCTCGCCGACGACGCGCGGATCGCCGTGCAGATCGAACAGCAGCTTCAGTCCTTCCCGGAAGATCGAATGGTCGTCGACCAGGGCTGCCGTCGTCCCCATGGCCGCGCAGCATAACCCGGGAGCGATCCGTTTGCAGGGGGGCCGTGCCTTAGCTGGCCGCTGCCTGTTGGACCGCTTCCAGTAGCCGGTCCACGTTCACGGGCTTGCGGAGGATGCTGACGGCTCCCGCCAGGTCGTCGGCCTCGTAGCCCCGGTTCGCGCTGACCACCACCACGGGGATTTTCTTCCAGTCGGGCCGGCTCTGCAGGGCCTCGAGCACGTCGAAGCCGTTGAGCACCGGCATCATCAGATCGAGCAGGATCACGTTGGGCTTGAGCCCGAACTCCAGCCGGTTCAACGCGTCGCGGCCATCGGAGGCCGAGTGGACGTCGTAACCCTCGTAGCGAAGACATTCCCCAACCGCATCGCGGATGTCCGGGTCATCGTCGACGATCAGGACGTCGCATCGGAGATTCGAGGTCACACGGGGGGCTTCTACACCTTTGCGCGTCGGGAGTCTCGTTCCTGATCAGGCGGGGGCCAAATTTTGCACGTTAGCCGCAGTCACTTGCGCGGCGGCCTCCAACAGGTTTGGATCACACCAGGCCGAGGGGGGCATGGCCAGCATCCTGATCGTCGACGACGACGAAGACACGCGGGAAGCCCTGCGCGACGCCCTGGCGTTGGAAGGGTTCGACGTGCGCCTTTCCGCCGGCGGACGGGAGGCGATCGCGGAGGTGAGCCGGCCGGATGCCCCCGGGCTCGTATTCCTGGACGCAACCATGCCGGGCATGTCCGGGGAACAGCTGCTGGACTGGATGAGCGAGCGCCAGGAGCTCGACCGCATCCCGGTGGTGCTGGTGTCCGGCGATACCACACGCACGCGGCATCGGCGCGCGGCGGCGCTGCTGTGCAAGCCGTACGATCTGGACGTCCTCTTGCGCGTCGCCACGGAGCTCTGCGGGCCTCGCCAGACGCCCGCGGCCAGGCCAGTACAAAAATCGTGATCCGGTTGCCGCGCGCCTATCATCGCGCGGTGATTCCCCAAGTCAGCGGAGCGATGGGGACGCGGTTTCGCGCCGGCTGCGCCGCGATTGCCCTCGCTGCTACGCTGGCGTACGCGAACCACTTCGGCAATTCGTTCCACTTCGACGATTCGCACACGGTGGAGAGCAATCTCTTCATCCGCGACCTGCGAAACCTGCC
>DASQAS010000223.1:0-25482 GCA_035635635.1 Myxococcales bacterium
CGAACCAGCTCGTCTCGTCGTCCTGGCAATAGGCGTTGTTGTTGCCGCCCTGCGTGCGCCGCACCTCGTCGCCCATGAGCATCATGGGCACTCCGGCCGAGAGCATCGTCACGGTCAAGAAGTTCTTCGCCTGCCGCGTCCGCAGCCTGTCGATGTCCGGATCGTCCGTCGGGCCTTCCACGCCGCAGTTCCAGCTCCGGTTGTCGTCGGTGCCGTCGCGATTGTCCTCGCCGTTCTCCTCGTTGTGCTTGCGGTCGTAGGAGACCAGGTCGTTCAAGGTGAACCCGTCGTGAGCGGTGACGAAGTTGACGGTCGCTTCCGGCTCGCGATGCTTGTGCCCGTACAGGGACGGGCTGCCCATCAGCCGGTCGGCGACGTTCTCGATGCAGCCCTCGTCGCCGCGGAAGAAGCCGCGGATGTCGTCGCGGAAACGGCCGTTCCACTCCTTCCAGCTGTCGCCCGCGAAGCTGCCCACCTGGTACAGGCCGGCAGCGTCCCAGGCCTCCGCGATCAGCTTGGTTCCAGCCAGCGCCGGCTCCGACTCGATGTCCCAGAGCACGGGGGCGTTCGGGATCACGGCGCCGGACACGTCTCGCGAGAGAATGGAGGCGAGGTCGAAGCGGAAGCCGTCGACGTGCATCGACTCCACCCAGAAGCGGAGGCTGTCCACGATCATCCGCCGCACGATCGGGTTGTTGGCGTTGAGCGTATTCCCGGTGCCGCTGTAGTTCGCGTAGCGTGACCGATCCTTCTCGAGGATGTAATACGTCCGGTTGTCCAGCCCGCGGAATCCCAAGGTCGGCCCGCGCTCGTCGCCTTCCGCGGTGTGGTTGAAGACCACGTCCAGGATGACCTCGATGCCCGCGCGGTGCAGCGCTTTCACCATGTCGCGGAACTCGTCGATGGGAGCGAGCGGACCCTGGCGGGAGCTGTAGCCGTGGTGCGGCGCGAAGAACGAGATCGGTGAATAGCCCCAGTAGTTGGTCAATCCGGGCGGGGCGTCCTGGGCGTCGAACTGGAACACGGGGAGCAACTCGACGGCGGTGATCCCCAGCTGCCGGAGATAGGGAATCTTCTCGATCACGCCGGCGTACGTGCCCCGCTTCGGCGCCGGGACACCAGAGCTGGGGTGGCGCGTGAATCCGCGCACGTGCATCTCGTAGATGACGGTGCGCGACGACGGGGTCTGCAGCGGAACGTCGCCCTCCCAGTCGTAGTGGGAGCAGTCGACCACCGCGCTCTTCATCACCGCCGAAACGCTGGCGTCCTCGCGGCACGCCTCCTCCCGGCTGTAGCCCTTGGGAACGAGGACGGCGCGGCCGTAGGGATCGATCAGCACCTTGGTGGCGTCGAACCGCATCCCGCTCGCGGGGTCCCAGGGACCGTGCGCCCGGTATCCGTAGATCTGTCCCGGCCGCACGCCGGGCACGAAGGCGTGCCAGTAGTGGTACGTGCGATGGTCGGCGGGATCGAGCCGGATCACGCGGCTCGGGTGCGCATCGTCCTCGTGGTCGAAGAACACCAGATCCATTGCGGAGGCCGCGCGCGAGTAGACGCTGAAGTTGACGCCGCCGGGAAGGACGGACGCGCCCACGGGCGCGGCCCGTCCCCTTCTGGCGGAGTCGGCGTCCAAGCTTCCCTCAGGCCTCGATCATGATGTGGTTGTTGTCGTAGATCCAGCAGAGGTTGTCGAGGCCAGGATGGTCCGCGAGCGAGGCGGCCTCCGTGCGACCTTCAGTACTTCTCCGGCACGTACTTGAAGGGATGGTCCGGTTCCACGTACCCGCCTGCCTTCCGGCGTTCCGGCAGCTTCATCTGCTTCTCCTTCCCGGTCACGTCCTCGTAGGGGATCCGCGAGAGCAGGTGGTGGATCAGGTTCAAGCGCGCGCGGCGCTTGTCGTCGGACGGCACCACGTACCAGGGCGCGAAGGGCAGATCGGTGGCCGCGAACATCGCGTCGCGCGCTCGGGTGTAGTCGTGCCAGCGCTCGTAGGAGGCGAGGTCCATGGGCGAGAGCTTCCAGATCTTGCGGCCGTCCTCGATGCGGTCCGTCAGGCGGCGGGTCTGCTCCTCCTGGCTCACCTCCAGCCAGTACTTGAGCAGCAGGATCTTCGAATGGACCAGCGCGTTCTCGACCCGGGGGACGGTCTCCAGGAAGTGCTCCGCCTCCTCCTCGGTACAGAATCCCATCACCCGCTCGACGCCAGCGCGGTTGTACCAGCTGCGATCGAAGATCACGACCTCGCCGCCGGCCGGCAGGTGGCTCAGGTAGCGCTGCGCGTACATCTGGGACTTCTCGCGCTCGCTGGGGGCGGGCAGCGCCACCACCCGGAAGACGCGCGGGCTGACGCGCTCGGTGATCGCCTTGATGGTCCCGCCCTTGCCGGCCCCGTCGCGTCCCTCGAAGACGATGCAGATCTTCGCGCCCGTCTGCTTCACCCACTCCTGGAGCTTCACCAGCTCGACGTGCAGCCTGGCCAGCTCCTTCTCGTATTCCTTCCTCTTCAGTCGCCCATCGTGTTCGTCCATTTGCTCCTCAGATCCGGCGGCGGCGCTTGACGCGCAGCTGCGCCAGGGAACGGATCAAGGCGGCGTTGGTGGAGGCAACCTCCTCGGCGGAGAGCTTCTCGTGCAGCCGCGCCTCGGCGCGCCGGCGCGCCTCCTCGGCCTTGGCCTCGTCGATGCTCTCGGCCGCGATGGCCATGTCGGTGAGGACGGACACGCGATCGCGCGTGATCTCCACCAGCCCCTCTCCGACCGCCAGGAACTGATCGCGTCCGGCCTTGCGTGCGACGAGCTCGCCCGGCATCAGCTGCGTCATCAGCCGGACGTGCTGGGGCAGGATGCCCATCTCCCCGTTCACTCCGGTCAGCGTGACCATCTCCACGTCGTCGGAGTAGGACACGCCCTCGGGCGTCACGATCTCGAGCTTCAGAGTCTCGGCCATGTCAGTCCGGCTTGACCTCGCCGATCCCGCCTTTCATGTAGAAGTTGCCCTCCGGCACGCTGTCGTGCTTGCCGTCGAGGATCTCCTTGAAGCCCCTGACCGTCTCCGCCACCGGGACCTGCTTGCCCTCGTGGCCGGTGAAGACCGCCGCGACGCTGAACGGCTGGCTCAGGAACCTCTGGATCTTGCGCGCCCGCAGCACCGTGGTCTTGTCGGCGGGCGAGAGCTCGTCCACGCCGAGGATGGCGATGATGTCCTGCAGGTCCTTGTAGCGCTGGAGGACTTGCTGGACCCGGCGCGCCACGTCGTAGTGCTCCTTGCCCACGATCTCCGGCGCCAGCGCGCGCGAAGTGGAGGCCAGCGGATCGACCGCGGGGTAGATGCCCAGCTCGGCGATCGCGCGGTCCAGCACCAGCGTGGCGTCGAGATGGGCGAAGGTCGTGGCGGGAGCCGGGTCGGTCAAGTCGTCGGCCGGCACGTACACCGCCTGGAAGGAGGTGATCGATCCCTTCTTGGTGGAAGTGATCCGTTCTTGTAGCGCACCCATCTCGGAGGCGAGGGTCGGCTGGTAGCCGACGGCGCTGGCCGTCCGGCCGAGGAGCGCCGAGACCTCGGAGCCCGCCTGGGAGAAGCGGAAGATGTTGTCGATGAAGAGCAGCACGTCCTGGTTCTTCTCGTCGCGGAAGTATTCGGTGATGGCGAGGCCGGCGAGCGCGACGCGCAACCGCGCCCCGGGCGGCTCGTTCATCTGCCCGTAGACGAGCGCGATCTTGGACGCGTTCAGGTCCTTCTGGTTGATCACCCCCGCCTCGGACATCTCCGAGTAGAGGTCGTTGCCCTCGCGGGTGCGCTCGCCCACGCCTGCGAAGACCGACACCCCGCCGTGGAGCTTGGCGATGTTGTTGATCAGCTCCATGATCACCACCGTCTTCCCCACGCCGGCGCCGCCGAAGGCGCCCACCTTGCCCCCCTTGAGGAACGGGCAGATGAGGTCGATCACCTTGACCCCGGTGGGGAGGACCTCGGGAGACGTCGACTGCTCGGCGAGCGTGGGCGGCGCGCGGTGGATCGGATAACGCTTCTCCGTCTGGACCGGTCCGCGCTCGTCGACCGGGCTCCCGGTCACGTCGAAGATCCGGCCCATCACCGCGTCGCCGACGGGGACCGAGAGCGGGCCCCCGGTGTCCGTGACCTCGACCCCCCGCTTCAGCCCTTCGGTGCCGGACATCGAGATCGTCCGGACCCAGTTGTCGCCGAGGTGCTGCTGGACCTCGAGGGTCAGCTGGACGGGCTTCTTCTGGACCTCGTAATCGACGGTCAGCGCGTTGTAGATCGCGGGCCTCCCGTCGGGAAACTCGACGTCCACCACCGGACCCACCACCTGGACCACTCGTCCCTTGTTCATCATCACCACACCTCAGTCGGTCTGACCGCCCGCGATCTCCAGCAGCTCTTTCGTGATGTTGCCCTGCCTCAGCTTGTTGTATTCGCGCGTCAGGTCCTTGATCAGGCCCTCGGCGCTGTCGGTGGCGTTCTTCATCGACACCATGCGCGCGCTCTGCTCGCTGGCCTTCGCCTCGAGCAGCGCCTGGTAGATGTAGAGGCTCAGGTAGTGGGAGAGGAGGTAGCCGAGGACTCCTTCGGCGTCGGGCTCGAACACGCACCCGGCGGAATCGGTCTCCAAGGCCGCCTCCTCGGGCTCCATCCCCGGGACCTTGAGCCCGGTGATGCGGCCCACCGGGAGGAACTCGAGGGAGACCGGCTCCTGGCTGAGCGTGTTGATGAAGTGCGTGGTCACCAGCCGGACCTCGTCCACCTCGCGCTTCAGGAAGAGGTCGGAGGCGAAGCGGGCGATCGCCCGCGAATCGGCGAACGTGGGGTTGTCGCCGTAGGAGAACTCGGCGGCCAGCTGCCGTCCCGTGCGGGCGATGAACTGCGCGGCGCGACGCCCGGCCGTGACGAAGACCGTGGAGGCCGGATCGAAGCGCGTGACCACGCGGAAGAGATTGCTGTTCAAGGGCCCGCAGAGGCCCTTGTCCGCGCCCACCAGGATCACCGCGCGCCTCTTGACCCTGCGGACTTCCAACAGGGGGTGATCGAGGTCGGGCGCCCAGTGCGTGGCTTCGCGCTGGATCCGGTAGAGGAGCCGGGCAAAGGGGCGCCCGCCGAGGTCGGCCTCCTGCGCCTTGCGCATCTTGGACGCGGCGACCATCTGCATCGCCCGGGTAATCTGGGCGGTGCTGCTGATGGACCGGACGCGCCGGCGGATCTCGCGCAAGCTATGCATGGCTCGCCCCGGGCGTCATGCGGGCTTCCAGGTCTGCTTGAACTGTGCGGCGGCTGCTTTGAGATCGGCGATCAGGGCGTCCTCGAGCTTCTTCTCCCGGGCGATCTTCGCCAGCAAGTCGGTCTTGCGCGTGGTGAGGAAGTCCGCCAGCTGCGCCTGGCACTCCCGGACCCGCTCTACCGGGACGTCGTCGAAAAAGCCGTTCTGGACGGTCCACATCAGCGCCACCTGCACTTCGACCGGAACCGGGCTGTACTGGGGCTGCTTGAAGATCTCCACGATGCGCCTGCCGCGGTCGATCTGGGCCTTCGTCTTGGCGTCGACCTCCGAGCCGAACTGCGCGAACGCCGCCAGCTCGCGGAACTGAGCCAGCTCGCCCTTGAGCTGCCCGGCCACCTGCTTCATGGCCTTGAGCTGCGCCGCCGAGCCCACCCGCGAGACCGAGAGGCCGACCGAGATGGCCGGGCGCACGCCTTGGTAGAAGAGGTCCGTCTCCAGATAGATCTGCCCGTCGGTGATGGAGATGACGTTGGTGGGGATGTAGGCGGAGACGTCGCCGGCCTGCGTCTCGATGATCGGCAGCGCGGTGACCGAGCCGCCGCCGTACTTCTCCCCCACGCGCGCCGCCCGCTCGAGCAGCCTGCTGTGCAGGTAGAAGACGTCGCCCGGATAGGCCTCGCGGCCCGACGGCCGCTTCAGCACCAGCGAGACCTGGCGGTACGCCACCGCGTGCTTGGACAGGTCGTCGTAGATGATCAGCGCGTCCAGGCCGTGGTCCATGAACCACTCGCTCATGGCGGCGCCGGCGAAAGGGGCCAGGTACTGGCTCGCGGCGGAGTCAGAAGCAGCCGAGGCGAGCACGATGGTGTAAGGCATCGCCCCCTTCTGCTCGAGGGTTGCGATGGTCCGCGCGATGCTGGACTGCTTCTGGCCGATGGCGACGTAGATGCAGTAGAGCGGACGGTAGTCCTTGTCGCCTCTCTCTTCCGCCTCCCGGTTCATCCGGGCCTGGTTGATCACCGTGTCGATGCAGAGGGTGGTCTTGCCCGTGGAGCGGTCGCCGATGATCAGCTCGCGCTGCCCGCGGCCGATGGGGATCATCGCGTCGATGGCCAGGATGCCGGTCTGGACCGGCTGGCTGACCTTCTGGCGCTTGATGATTCCGGGCGCCATCTTCTCGACGGGATAGGTGGTCTCCGCCTGGATGGGCCCCTTGCCGTCGAGCGGCTCCCCGAGCGTGTTCACCACGCGCCCGAGCAGCGCCTTTCCGACGGGGACTTGAAGGAGCTTGCCGGTGGCCCGGACCTCGTCGCCTTCCTCGAGCTGGGTGTAGTCGCCGAGGACGATCACGCCGACCTCGGTCTCGTCGAGGTTGAGCGCCAGCCCGGTGATGCCGCGGCCGAGGTCGATCATCTCGTTCAACATCGCGTCGGCCAGGCCCTCGATCCGGGCGACGCCATCCCCGATCTCGCGGATCACGCCGACGTTCTGCTTCGCGGCTGCAGCCTTGACCCCCGCGATCCGTGCTTCGATTTCTCGCAATAGTGTTTCCATAGGTCCTCAGCCCGATCTCAGAAGCGCTCCTCGAGCGCGTGAAGTGCGGCCAGCACGCTGCCGTCGTAGACGTCGCTGCCGACCTTGACCCTCATTCCGCCGATCAGCGCCGGGTTGTCGGCGAACGACGTGCTCACTCCCCGTCCGTAGGTGCGCGCGATGCCCGCCTCGACGTTCATCCGGAGATCGTCTGGCAGCGGGGTGGCGCTCTCCACCAGGGCGCGGTGGCTGGCGCGGTCGAGTCTGACCAGACGCTGGAAGTGCGAGAGGATGGCCAGGCTCCCGTGCCGGTGCGCTCCGGCGACGAGCTCGACGACTTCGAGCGCGCGACCTTCGTCGAGCAGGCCGTCCCGGAGGCAGGCGCGGTAGAGACGCCGGGCATCACGTCGCGAGCGCTTCGTGGTCCTCATTCCCTCTGGACCGTCACTCTCTCTGCCGTCTGTTCGGCGAGGCGCCGCTGATCGTCAGCGGTCAGCACCCTGCCGGCGACCGCGGCGGTCGTTTCCACCACCAGGCGTCCAACCTCGCGCTTCAGTTCCGCCAGCATCTGCGCGTGGTCCTGGACGCTTTGCTCCCGAGCTCCGGTCAGGATCTGCTCGGCGGCGGCAACCGCCTTCTGCGTCTCCTCCTCGTGGATCCGGGCGACCGCGGCGCGCGCTTCGGCGATCAGCATCGTGGCCTGCGAGTTGGCCTGCCCGATCACTTCCCGCCGCTGGGCCTCGGTCCGGGCCAGCTCGGCCTTGATCCGCTCGGCATTGGCCAGGCCCTCCGCGATCCGCTGCCGCCGTTCGTCGAGCATGGCGAGGACGCGGCGATAGGCGAAGCGGTAGAGCAGGGCGCAGACGATCCCGAAGCTGACGATCTGGGCGATCAGGTGGGGCCAGTCGACCCCGAAGCTTCGGGCGATCTGATCGATCTGATTCATGGCCGCCGCTACCGCAAGAGGAAGAGCGCGTAGAACACGATGGCCTCGGCGAAGGCGATGGCGAGGATCGACTGCACCATCACTTTCGTGGCTGCGCCGGGATTGCGTCCGACGGCGATCGCGCCGCCCATCCCGATGAGGCCAACTCCGATGGCTGCCCCGAGGGCGGCCAGACCGACGTGAATGCTTCCGTTCATTGGTTTCCTGCCTTTCTTCGTGTTCGTGAAGTAAGTCGTTCAGACATGGGTGGTGGCCGGCGGCTCCGGCGCTTCTTCCTCCTGCTGGCAAATCAGCAGGGTGAAGACGGCGGTCAGCAGCATGAAGACCAGCGCCTGGACCAGGCCCACCAAGAGCTCCAGGAGGTAGAAGGGGATCGGCAACAGCCAGGAGAGCGCGGGAACCAAGGTCGACATCGTCTCCAGCATGTTCTCGCCCGCGAAGACGTTCCCGTAGAGGCGGAAGCTGAGCGAGACGGGCCGGAAGAGGATGGAGACGATCTCCAGCAAGCCCGAGGCGAAGAACACCGCCACCATCACCACTCTCATCACGCCGGCGGTCTCGCCCTTCGGCGCGAAAAGCTCCCTCAAGATCCCGCCCGGTCCGACCTCCCGGAGCGCCCAGTAGATCCAGCAAGCGAAGAAGACGAGCGCCATGGCCAGCGTCTGGTTGAGGTCCGCATTGGCCCCGCGCAGCAGCGGCTGGTCGATCTGGAAGCCGTGGGCGCCCCGGCGCCCCCACCCGATGGTGCCCACCCCAGGGATCAGGCCGATCCAGTTCGTTGCCAGCACGAAGATGAAGACGGTCGCGAAGAACCAGAACGTCCGCTGCACCAGGTGGCGGCCGATCACTCCTTCGAGGAAGCCATCGAGGCCAGCGACGAGCCACTCCAGGAAGTTCTGGGCGCCGTCCGGGACGAGCTTCATCTTCCGCGTCGCCAGCTGGGCGAAGACGATCAGGCCCAGGGCCACCGCCCAGCTCACGATCATTGAGTTGGTGATCGGGAAGCCGAGGGGACTGGCGACTTCGACGGCGCTTCGGGGAAGGTCCACGGCGAGCGCTTTGTGCATGGTGCGTGCCACGGGGCATTCAGCATGAGCGAGCGGCCCGCCATTCCTTGATATGCGCGATCTCGCTCGACCAGTCACTGCCCAGCACGAGCAATCCTTGCGCAGCGAAACGCGACGTCGCTCCTGACATGAGCGGTGGCACTTTGCTTGCAAACTCTGGCGAGCGAGAACAGACGTGCCCATCGCCGAAACCATCCTCGTCATCAACGCCGGCTCCTCGAGCATCAAGCTCTCCCTCTACGAGATCGAGGACGGCGGAGGTCTCCACCTCGACAGCAAGGCGGAGGTGGACGGGATCCCCGGACGCGCGCACCTGGTCGCGCGGGATGCGCAGGGCGCCGTGATCGCAGACCATGAGTATGGGGCCGATGACGTGCCGGACGTTGCGGCGGCGATGGAGCGCGCCGCGGGATGGCTGCGAGACCGTCTGGGGGGAACGATGCCGGTGGCCGTCGGTCACCGCGTGGTCCACGGCGGACCCGGGTACACCTCGCCCGTAGCCGTCGACGACGCGGTGCTTGCCGCGCTCGAAGGCCTCGTGCCGCTCGCGCCGCTCCACCAGCCGCAGAACCTGGCGCCGATCCGCGCCATCCGGGAGCGGTTCCCGGGTATCCAGAACGTGGCCTGCTTCGATACGGCCTTCCACCGGACGCACGGTGAGGTGGCGGATCGTTACGCGCTACCGGAGCCGCTCTACCGCGAGGGCGTGCGCCGTTACGGGTTGCACGGTCTCTCCTACGAGTTCATCGCCCGGACCCTTCCGCGCGTCGCGCCAGAGATTGCCGGAGGCGCCGTGGTGGTGGCGCACCTCGGAAGCGGCGCGAGCATGTGCGCCATGCGGGGCGGGCGGAGCATCGACAGCACCAT
This sequence comes from Myxococcales bacterium, assembly GCA_035635635.1. GTDB lineage: Bacteria > Myxococcota > Myxococcia > Myxococcales > 40CM-4-68-19 > 40CM-4-68-19. The sequence goes on from DASQAS010000223.1 coordinate 9,648, forward strand.
GGGTTTCAGCGCCCTGGACGGGTTGCCGATGGGCACGCGCTGCGGGCAGCTGGATCCCGGAGTCTTGCTCTACCTGCTGCGCAAGGGCAACGGCGTCGAGGCTCTCGAGCGCCTCCTCTACCACGATTCAGGGCTGCTCGGCCTTTCCGGCTTCAGCAACGACGTCCGCGATCTGCTCGCGAGCGCTGACCCCGGCGCGCGCCTGGCGCTCGACTACTTCGTGTATCGCGCCGGTCGCGAGATCGCATCCCTCGCGGGCGCGCTGGGCGGAATCGACGCGCTCGTTTTCACAGCCGGCATCGGAGAGAACTCGCCCGAGATGCGCGCGCGGATCTGCGCGCGCCTGGAATGGCTCGGGATTCGCCTGGACACCGACGCCAACCGCCACGGCGGCCCGCGCATCTCCAACCCACAGTCTCCGGTGTCCGCCTGGGTGATCCCCACCGACGAAGAGCGGATGATCGCCGAGCACACGCTCCAAATTTCCCGTTCACGAAAGGAAGAAGCATGACCCCCCCGAGTACAGGTACCCCGAATCGTCTTTCCGCCGAAGAACTGCAGAAGATGGAAGGCTTCTGGCGCGCCTGCTGCTACCTCGCCAGCGGAATGATCTATCTGCGCGACAACCCTCTGCTGCGCGAGCCGCTCAAGGCAGAGCAAATCAAGAAGCGCCTACTGGGGCACTGGGGCGCGAGTCCGGGCCTCAGCTTCATCTGGGTCCATCTCAACCGGCTGATCAACAAGTACGACCTCGACGCCATCTTCCTGGCCGGTCCCGGTCACGGCGCCCCGGGCGTGCTGGCCCCGGTCTACCTCGAGGGCACCTACTCTGAGGTGTATCCGAACAAGAGCGAAGACGTCGAAGGGATGCTCGAGTTCTTCAAGGAGTTCTCGTTCCCCGGCGGCATCGGCAGCCACTGCACGCCCGAGACGCCGGGATCGATCCACGAGGGCGGAGAGCTGGGCTACAGCGTCTCCCACGCCTTCGGAGCCGCCTTCGACAACCCGGATCTGCTGGTGACGGTGGCGGTCGGCGACGGCGAGTCCGAGACCGGGCCGCTGGCCACCTCCTGGCATTCGAACAAGTTCCTGAACCCGATCCGGGACGGGGCGGTGCTGCCGGTCCTTCATCTCAACGGCTACAAGATCAACAACCCGACCATTCTTGCGCGCATCTCGCACGAGGAGCTGGAGAGCCTCTTCAAGGGCTACGGGTGGACGCCGCACTTCGTCGAGGGCAGCGATCCCGACACCATGCACCAGTTGATGGCGGCCACCATGGAGGACTGCGTGCTGGAGATCCGCCGCATCCAGCAGGAGGCGCGCAAGAGCGGCAAGGCGAGCCGTCCGCGCTGGCCGATGATCGTGCTGCGCAGCCCCAAGGGTTGGACCGGGCCGAAGGAAGTGGACGGCCACAAGGTCGAGGGATTCTGGCGCGCCCACCAGGTGCCGCTCGCCGGAATCCACGAGAACCCCGCGCATCTCAAGCAGCTCGAGGCGTGGATGCGGAGCTACAAGCCCGAGCAGCTCTTCGACAAGACCGGGCGGCTGGTTCCGGAGCTGAGGGCGCTGGCTCCCAAGGGCGCGCGGCGCATGGGCGCGAACCCTCACGCCAACGGCGGGACGGTGCGCAAGCCGCTGCGCATGCCGGATTATCGCGAGTACGCGGTCAAGGTGGACAGGCCGGGGCAGGGGAGCGCCGAGAACACCCGGCCGCTGGGGCAGTTCCTGCGCGACATCATGCGGGAGAACATGACCAACTTCCGCGTCTTCGGTCCCGACGAGACCGCCTCGAACAAGCTGGACGCGATCTACGAGGTGAGCAAGAAGCTCTGGCTCGCCGACACCCTGCCGGAGGACGCGGACGGCGGACAGCTCTCGCCGGACGGCCGCGTGTTGGAGATGCTCTCGGAGCACACGCTGGAAGGCTGGCTCGAGGGTTACCTCCTCACCGGTCGCCACGGCTTCTTCTCCACCTACGAAGCCTTCGCCCACATCATCGACTCGATGTTCAACATGCACGCGAAGTGGCTGGCGAGCAGCCGCGAGCACTCCTGGCGGGCCCCGGTGTCCTCGCTCAACCTCTTGTTGACCTCGACCGTCTGGCGCCAGGACCACAACGGTTTCACGCACCAGGATCCGGGCTTCCTCGACGTGGTGCTCAACAAGGACCCGGGCGTCTGCCGGATCTACATGCCCTGCGACGCGAACACGCTCCTCAGCGTGGCAGATCACTGCCTGCGCAGCACCGGCTACATCAACGTGATCGTCTCGGACAAGCAGAAGCACCTGCAATACCTGTCGGTGGACCAGGCCGCCGAGCATTGCACCAAGGGCCTCGGCATCTTCGACTTTGCGAGCAACGACCAGGGCTCGGAGCCGGACGTGGTGATGGCCTGCGCGGGCGACATTCCCACCAAGGAGGCGCTGGCGGCCGTGGTGCACCTGCGCCAGCACTTCCCGGCGCTCAAGATCCGCTTCGTCAACGTGGTGGATCTCTACCGGCTGATGCCGTCCAGCGAGCACCCGCACGGGCTCTCGGACCGGGACTTCGACAGCCTCTTCACCAAGGACAAGCCGGTGATCTTCAACTTCCACGGCTACCCATCGCTGATCCACCGCCTGACCTACCGGCGGGCGGACTCTGCGCGCATCCACGTGCGAGGCTACAAGGAGAAGGGCAACATCAACACGCCGCTCGACCTGGCCATCCAGAACAACATCGACCGCTTCAGCCTGGCCATGGACGTGATCGATCGCGTGCCGTCGCTGCAGCGCACCGGAGGCCACGCCAAGGAGCAGCTGCGGAACCGGCAGCTCGAGTGCCAGAAGTACGCGCACCAGTACGGCATCGACATCCCCGAGGAAGATCAGTGGACCTGGCCCGGCTGATCGCCGAGCACTGATCCCGAGCGCCCCCTGGCGGCTGGTGTTCGCCGCCAGGCGGGTGCGCAATCGCGTAAGGACACGCTGCTCCGGGTGAGGCGCGGAAGTTGCAAAGATCGATGACGGAGATGGCGTCGGACAAGATCCTGATCGTCGATGACAGCCCGTTCAACCGGAAGCTGCTGCGTTTGCTCCTCAAGAACGACGGATATGAGCTGCGCGAGGCCGAGGACGCCGGGCAGGCCCTCCAGATCCTCGAGGCCTGGCGCCCAGAGCTGATCCTGATGGACGTACGGCTTCCTGGGACGGACGGATTGGAGCTGACCCGCCTCCTCAAGGCCTCGGGCGAGACGCGCGGCATCGCGGTCGTGGCTCTTTCCGCTTCCTGGACGAAGGACAGCCAGGACAAGGCGCGTCAGGCTGGCTGCGAGGCATGCGTCGAAAAGAGGTTCGACGCGGTAGGTCTCCCCAAGCTGGTGGCTGGAATCCTCGCGCGGCACAAACAGTCATGACGCGCTCTGCCGCGGGCAGCTCGTCAACTCATCCTGGCATCGCTCACTTCGCCCGCAAGACTTGACCATGACTTCTCGACAGCATGTTGCGGCAGCCGTCTGGCGAGATGCGCGGCGATGATCTCGAGCAGCCCGGCACTATTGATCGGCTTGGACACGTAATCGTCGCAACCGGCGGCCAGCGCCTTCTCGCGATCGCCTTTCATCGCATAGGCCGTCAGCGCGATCACGATCACACCTCCCAACGCCGGGTCGGACTTGAGCCGGCGCGTCAGCTCGAGGCCGTCCATGCCCGGGAGCTGCAAGTCCATCAAGACCAGGCGCGCGGTGAACGACTTCAGGATGCGCAGCCCCTCCTCGGCATCGGCCGCGGTCCGTACTTGATAACCCTCAGACAGCAGGAGCACGCGGAGGAGCTTCAGGTTTTGCGGGTTGTCGTCGATGACCAGTATCCACTTGCCACTCATGACCGATTCTCCTCAGCCGAGGCGCCCACCAACGCATGGGACGACGGCAGCACACATGATGGCGCCCGCTGCTCCGTTCCGGGCGAAACCTTCCGCGGGAAGACTGCCGAGAACGTGCTTCCGAGGCCGGGCGTGCTGCAGACATTGACGCGCCCGCCGAAGGCCTCGACGATCCGCTTGGTCATGGCCAGGCCCAGGCCGGTGCCCTGGTATTTCTTGGCGCTGGTCCCATCGAGCTGCTGGAACTCGACGAACAACTTGGGCAGGTCGTCGGCCGCGATGCCGATGCCGCTGTCCTGGACCTCGAGGCTGAACAGGTCGGGGCCGTGTGGGGTGACGCGAACCGCGACCTGGCCCCCCTCGGGAGTGAACTTGATCGCGTTGGAAAGATAGTTGTAGAGGACCTGCTTCACCCGGGCGGGATCGATGAAGGCGCCGGCGGCTAGCGGGTCGACCTCGATCGACATGCTCAGACGCTTGCTGGCGGCGAGGCCGCGCAAGACGTCACGGACTTCGCCGACCAGCTCTCCGAGATCGACCTGCTCGGACCGGAATTCCATCTTGCCCGCCTCGACCTTGGCCAGATCGAGGACGTCGTTGATCAGCTGCAACAGGTGCCCGGAGCTGGTGAGGATGTCGCCGAGGTACTCGCGGTGTTCAGGAGAGACCGGTCCCACCCTTCCCGAATGCATCAGCTCGGTGAAGCCGATGATGGCGTTGAGCGGCGTGCGCAGCTCGTGCGACATGTTGGCCAGAAATTCGCTCTTGAGCCGGTTGGCCTCTTGCATTTTCTGCTCGAGGCGCTTGCGCTCCGTGATGTCGCGGATCGCGCTCGACACCAGCACGCCCTCCTCGGTCATGAGCGGGCTCAGGCTGATCTCGATGGGGAACTCCGAGCCGTCCTTGCGGAGCCCATAAAGCTCCAGGCCCGATCCCATGGATCGGACCCGCGGCTCGGTGAAATAGCCCTGGCGATGTCTGGGGTGGAGCCGGCGAAAGCGCTCAGGGATGAGCATCTCGACCCATTGGCCCACCAGCTCGTGGCGGCCAAAGCCGAAGAGCTTCTCGGTCTGCGCATTGACCAATACAATCCGGCCGTCCTTGTTGACGATCACCATCGCATCCGGCGCCGATTCGAGCAGACCGCGGAACTTCTCTTCCGCCTTCCTGCGCGCACTGATGTCGCGGATGGCGCTGGAGACCAGCGTCCCCTCCTCGGTCTCCAGCGGGCTGAGGCTGATCTCGACGGGAAATTCGGAACCGTCTTTGCGCAAACCGTACAGCTCGAGGTCTGACCCCATCTCGCGCGTGCGCGGGTCGGCGAAGAAGTCGGCCCGGTGTCGCGGATGCTTGGATCGGAAGCGCTCGGGGATCAGTGTCTCGACGGGGCGGCCCAGCAGCTCGGTGCGGGTGTAGCCGAAGAGCTTCTCGGTCTGCGCATTGATGAGATGGATGTTTCCGTAGCGGTTGACGATGACGATGGCGTCGGGCGCGGCCTCGAGCAGGGCGCGGAACTTGTTCTCCGCTCGCTTGCGGTCGCTGACGTCCCGGACCGTCGCCGTGACCAACAGGCGGCCCTCGGCCGTGTGCATCGGCGCGAGGCTGATCTCTGCGGGAAACCCGCTGCTGTCTTTGCGCCGTACGAGCACGTCCAGGCTGGAGCCCACCGGTCGCGTGATCAAATCGCGGAAGTAGCCGTCCCCGTTCCGGGGATGGGCTTCGCGCGGGGGGTCCGGGACGAGCAGCTCGATCGGCTGGCCCAACAGCTCGGCACGGCTGTAACCGAAGAGCTTCTCCGTCTGCGCATTGACCAGCACGATGCGGCCATCAGCACCGACGATCACCATTGCATCCGGCGCGGACTCGAGCAGCCCTCTGAACGTCGCCTCCACCGTTCCGGCCTCGGTCCAGGGGGCGAGGGCGTTGTCGGCCGGCCTGCGCGCCTCGGGCTTCGAGGCGGCAGCGTATGGACGGGCCAGGGTCGCGATGGTCCGGCAGGAATAGGAGCTCAGCGCGCTCAGCGCGGCGGTGAGCCGCTCCGGCGACTCGCGGTGGGCGTTCAAGAGCAGCGAAGCGAGCTGGCCTGCGGACGCCGCGATGATGTCGGACCAGCCCGAGATGCTGACGCCCAGCTTCGCGAACCAGGTTCCCAATGGATCCAAGATGGCTTCGTGCGCCGTCCAGTCGCCGGCGGCAGCGTTGCGCAGCGCCGCGCGGTGCCTCTCGATCGCGACGGCGGATGGGCCCGGCGCCACCGTCCGGACGAGGGGGCCCAGCTCGGAATGCTCCAGCGCCCTTCGGACGGCCTCGCCCACCACCGAGTCGTGATTCGCGAGGTAGACGTCGAGGAAGTCGCGCAGCGCCCCCTGCTCGGCACCGGTCATTCCACGCCCTCTCGCAACCAACGCACACTACCGAATGCGTCGAGAGTGCCAATCCGCATGGAAAGCGTCGGTCTTGCGGACATTTTGGGGTCTCCTCGAACGGTGCTGATGGCGTCACAAGCACGATCGGGGCCATTCCCAGACTGCTCCCAGACGCCTTGCGGCAGCCCGGTCACGTCGCGCTGCGGCAACACTTACGACGGCGGCGTCGGATATGCGGTCAAGAATGAGCGGCGTTCCGTACTGCGCGCGGACCGGAGGTCCTGTTCATCGATCGCTGAGAAGCTCGGACCTGCCAGCTGCCGCCTCGGCGCGTGGAGCGAGCTGCTCGATGGCCGCCCACAAATCGAGGCGGCGCGAGTGTGGGAAACTCCGGGCATGACTTCGACGTGGCTCGTCGATCTCGTCCTCTCGCACCTGCTCTCCATTGTCGGTTTCGTCATGGGAGCGGTGCTGATCGCTCACCTGCTGGTCCAGCAGCGCGCGTCGCAGAGCACGCTCGCGTGGATACTGGCCATCGTGCTCATCCCGTATGCGGGTGTTCCGCTCTACCTGGTATTCGGAGGCCGCAAGATCGCCGGGAAAGCCTCGCAGAAGCAGCGCCTGTACGGAGCGCCCGGATCTTCGCAGCGCCCCGAGAGCGGCATCGAGCGGATGCTCTGCGCCTTGGGCGCGCCGCCAGCGAGCGCCGGCAACCGGGTGGAGATCCTCGGCACCGGCGAGGAAACGTACGCGGCCCTCCTCGCGCTCATCGACGGAGCCCGGCGGTCGATCCACGTCTCGACGCTGATCCTCGCCGGCGACGAGGTCGGCAGCGCGGTGCTTTCGCGTCTCACGGCCCGGGCGCGCGAAGGCGTCGAGGTGCGCCTGCTCCTCGACGCTTTCTTCCGCCTCCGGACCAGCCGCCGGCTGCTCCGCGCGCTGCGGAACGCCGGCGGGCGGTTCGAATGGTTCATGCCGGTCTGGCACCTGCCCTTTCGCGGGCACGCGAACCTCAGGCTGCACCGCAAGATCGTGCTGGCGGACGACCGCGAGGCGATCGTCGGCGGCATGAACCTGGCGCGCGAGTACATGGGTCCGACGCCGTACCCGGGGCGCTGGCGCGATCTGTCGGCGCGCGTCCTCGGGCCCGCCGTCGCGGACATCGCGGCGATCTTCCGCGCCGACTGGCGATTCGCTTCCGGTGAATCGCTCGACGCCGCGCGCCCTGGCGCGCCGGAGGGTTCGGCGGCAATCCAGGTCGTCGGCAGCGGGCCCGACGTTGCCAGCGATCGGCTGTACGACGCGTTCCTCACCGCAGTGTTCCAGGCGCGGCGCCGGCTGTGGATCGCGACTCCGTACTTCGTGCCCGACGAGGCGCTCTCACGTGCGCTGGTCCTGGCCGCGCGGCGCGGCGTCGACGTGCGGGTGCTGGTGCCGGCGCGCTCCAACCATCTGACGGCCGACCTCGCCGGCGCGAGCTACCTGCGCCAGCTCGCGGAGGCGGGCGGCCGCATCTCTTGCTTCACGCCGGGGATGATGCACGCGAAGGTCGTCCTGGTCGACGACGCGCTCGGCATCCTCGGCAGCGCCAACCTCGACATGCGCAGCCTGTTCCTCGACTACGAGATCGCGCTCTTCTTCTCGACGCGCGAGGAGATCGCCGGGCTGGAGAGCTGGTTCGCCTCGCTCCTGCCCGGCACCCGCGAGCTTCTGCCGGCGGGCCGGGGCCGGGTGCTGGTCGAAGCGGTCGCGCGGCTGCTCGGGCCGGTGGCGTAGCGTGGTACAAGCGTGGCCGCCTGGTCGCGCCAGGTAGAGGATACACGCGTTGTCCTTCTGGTCGGACCTCCAGCAACTCGTCGGCGCCACGCTCTTGATCGTCGGGGCGGTCCTGCCGGTCATCAACCCGATCGGGGACGCGCCGCTGTTCCTGCAGATGACCGACGGCGTCGATGAAGCGACGCGCGACAATCTGGCAACCAAGGTGGCGGGCTACTCGTTCGGACTCCTGCTCGGCTCGATGTTGCTCGGCTCTTTCGTCCTCCGTTTCTTCGATCTCTCGCTGCCGATCGTCCAGGTGGCGGGAGGCGCCGTCGTGTGCGCCCTGGGATGGAAGCTCCTGAACCAGGACGACACCCCGAAGCCCGCTGCCACGGCAACGTCCGCTCGATCTCCGGACATCCTCTCCAGGGCGCTGTACCCGTTCACCCTGCCGCTGACCGTCGATCCAGGTGGGATCTCGGTGGCCATCACGGTGGGAGTCAACCACGCCGACAACATCCGGAGCGTGGTGGTGAAGCTCGTCGCGGCAGTGATCGGCAGTGGGCTGATCGCGCTCTTGATCCTTCTCACCTACCGCTACGCCTGGACCATCAGCAGATGGGTGGGACGGAGGTGGATGGTGGTCGTCGTGCGCCTGTCGGCGTTCATCGTGTTGTGCATCGGCGCCCAGATCATCTGGAATGGCACCAAGACCCTGGCAGCGGAGCTGCGCGGCGATTCGAGAGTGACGCGAGCGAAGTCCGGCGCGCGCTGACGGCCCAACCGTCAGGGGCGGCATCACGCCCGCCGCGGCCAGCAATGCCCTGCGCCGGCTGCAGCTCGACTTCGACGATCCATTGCTCGTACGATCCGGCAGGACGCTCGCGGGTACACCGCGGGCGGAGCAACTGCTGACGAGGACCGGGGGTCGGCCGGATGAAGACCTACATCGCCTTGTTCCGCGGCATCAACGTGGGCGGCAACAACATGCTCCCGATGAAGGAGCTCAAGGAGGTCCTCGAGAAGGCCGCATGCGCCGACGTGCGGACGTACATCCAGAGCGGGAACGTCATCTTCCGCTGCGCGATAACCGACACGGCCCGCCTGGAGAAGCGGTTGGCCGCGGCCGTGTCGAAGAGCCATGGCTTCGAGCCGCGCGTCCTGGTGCTCACGCAGGGCGAGATCGAAGGCGCGGCGAACGGCAATCCGTTCCCGGAGGCGGTCGAGAATCCGGCGACCCTGCACCTCTTCTTCCTGGCCGAGAGGCCGAAGAAGCCCGATTTGAAGACGCTCGAGGCGCTCAAGGCGAAGAGCGAGCGCTTCATGCTGAGCGGGAGGATTTTCTACCTGCACACGCCCGACGGGTTGGGCAGGTCCAAGCTGGCGGCCAAGGCGGAGAAGCTCCTCGGCGTCGAGGCTACCGCCCGGAACTGGCGTACGGTGACCACGCTGCTCGAGATGGCGGGATCATCCAGCTGAATCGTCGTGCATCCCGATCCATCACCGCCGCGCATGGGAGGGGCGTTTCTACCGGAACCGGCTGCGCTGAGACGAATGTCGCGCCCCCAGCCTTGGTCGCAGCGCTCACCGGGGTGTATGAGTGCGCTTCCCCGACCTGGAGGTTGCACATGCGTGCATGGATGGCCCTGTTCGGCCTCGCGCTGGCGGCCGCGAGCCCGGTGCTGGCCCAGAGCGCTTCGCACGATCCGACGTGGTGGGACAAGTTCCTCTACATCGCCAGAAACGGGCCCGCCGCGCTGCAACCGGCTCCCGCGGCTCCGACCGGCGGGACCAACGTGGATGTCTCCAACGAGTGTGGTCCGCAGAGCGAGACGTTCATCGCCATCAACCCGAGCAATCCCAAGCAGCTTGCCGGCGGGTCCAACGAGATCTTCCGCCTGCCCATGCGGGCCTACTTCTCCTCGGACGGCGGACAGACCTGGGGCGGTTCCGACCTGCCGCTGCCGCCGGCCATCGGAACCAACGGCGTCGACTTTGGATCGGACCCGGGCGTCGCCTTCGACAGCTCGAACAACCTCTACTACTCGTTCATCGTCGTCTTCTTCGGCAACGGCAACGGCCAGAGCATCAAGGGCACGGAGATGGCGGTGGCGCGCTCGACGGACGGCGGCCGCACCTGGCCGCAGGCGACCTTCTTCGAGTTCAGCGGCGGTACCGATCACTTCAACGACAAGCCGATGATCACCACCGACCCCAACCGCCGCAGCCCCTTCCGCGACAGCGTCTATGTCGCCTGGGACGCGGCGAGCGGCGGGTCGTCGAGCGGCGGAGTGCGCCTGGCGCGCTCGCGCGATCGTGGCGTCACCTTCAGCACCGTGCGGATCGACGATCCGAATGGCCCCGGCCGCTCGATCGGCGCGACGGTCACCACCGGCCCCGACGGACAGGTGTACGTCGCCTGGAACGACATCGCGGCGAACACCATCGCCTTCAACAGCTCCTTCGACGGCGGAGCGACCTTCGGCGCGCCGCGAGTCATCGCGTCGAAGTCGATCCCGTTCGACATCGGCATCCCGGCCGAGTTCAACCGCCGTGCCTTGGTGTACCCCGCCTGCGACGCGGACCGGACCCTGCGCGGCGCGCACCGGGGGCGCATCACCTGCTCCTGGATGGACCTCACGCCGGACGGCCAGGACACGGACATCTTCGCAAGCTTCTCGGACGACGAAGGCGCGACCTGGTCACCCCGCTATACGGTCGCCGAGTCGTTCGCGGGAGTGGACCGATACAACCACTGGCTCGCAACCGATCCGGTGACGGGCGGTGTGAACGTGTCCTACTACGATACGCGCAACGACAGCACCGGCGGGAAGTTCGAGACGGACATCTACCTGTCGCGCTCGACCGACGGGGTGCACTTCGCGCCCAGCCTGAGGGTCACCGACGCGAAGACCAACGAGCACGACTGCAACGGCCTCTTTCCCTGCCCGAGCATCAACTACGGCAACCAGACGGGCGATTACGAGGGCGTGGCGGCGTTCGGCGGCGTGGTGCACCCGATCTGGACTGACAGTCGCCGCAACCAGGAACGAGCCGGCGATGCGACCTGCGGAGGCGGGCGTGGGCTCATGGAGGAAGTCTTCACCGCCACGGTCCAATAGGGCGCGGTCGCATAGCGTCACATCCCCAGCGAGATCGACTTCACCTCCGTGTATCCCCGGAGGGTGCAGCGGGGGCAAGTGCGAGGACCCGAGCCCATAGTGCGCGAGCATCGGCGCCGGGGAAGGGCGGCGCGGGCGAGGCAGCGCGCGGCGCAAGATCGAGCTGCAACCAGAGGACGTCGTGCCAGGCGCCGAGCTTGTAGCCCACCCCGCGGTATACCCCCACGGGGTGGAACCCGAGCGACTCGTGCAGCCCCGCGCTACCCGCGTTGGGCAAGGTGATTCCGGCGCACACAGCGATGAAACCCTGCAGACGCAGGATCTCGAACAACTTCAAATAAAGCCGGCTGCCCACCCCGCTGCGGCGGAAGGCTGCTCCCACGTACACGGCGGCGTCCACCGCCCAGGCGTAGGCTGCGCGCTCTCGGTGCCTGGAAGCATAGGCGTATCCGCGCACGCCGCCATCGTCGTCCACCAGCCATGGGGCATGCTGCAGGATGGAGGCGACCCGGCCGCCCATCTCGGCGGGGCCAGGCGGCTCCGTCTCGAAGGAGATGGCGGTGCTCGCAACGATGGGGTCGTAGATGGCAGCGAGGGCGGCGCCGTCCTCAGGGGTGGCCAGTCGAATCATGTGGGCAGCGTAAGCCGGGCACTGATATGCATCAACTCGATATCAACGATAGTTACAATCGAGGATCTCGATGATGCATCTCGACCAGCTTTCCGCCTTCGATCGCGTCGCCCGGGAAGGGGGCTTCAGCCGCGCCGCCGTCGCGTTGGGGCTCGGGCAGCCGGCGGTGAGCGCGCGCATCCTGGCCCTGGAGGAGGCAGTCGGCGGGACGCTCTTCGAACGGGGCCGGCGCATCCGGCTGACCGCGCTCGGCGAGAGCTTCCTGCCCTTCGCGCGGCGCGCGCTGGAGGTGGTCCGCGAGGGCGTGGCGGTTTCGCGGCTCGCGCAGGTGGGCGAGCGGGGATCGCTGCGCATCGCCGCCCTCGGGTCGCTGGCGGGTGAGGTGGTCGGCCCCGCCCTGGCCGAGTTCGTCCGCGATCATCCGGACGTCGAATGCACGGTCAAGTCCGGAAACCACGAGCTCATGCTCGAGCTGCTCGCCGACGGAATCGTCGACGTCGCGCTGACGGTCTGGCCGCCCGGCGGCTCCGGCCTGGACCTTCAAGCCATCTTCAAGCTGCGCGAACGGGTCATCCTCGTCGCGGCTCCCGCGCATCCGCTCGCCCGGCGCAAGGAGGTCCAGCGTGCCGAGGTGGCGCGCCTCGCCCGGCCGCTCTTGCGTCTCCGCTGGTGGCGCTCCCATCACCCGCTGATCACCGCGCTGGCCGACGAGTCGCAGGGCTCCGTCGAGATCGCCATGGAGACCGCGCGGCGTCTGGTGCTGGCCGGCACGGGCGCCGGCTTCTTCCCCGAGAAGCTCATCGCGGAGGATCTGCGGGGGGGCGCGCTCCGCGAGGTCCGCGTCCGCGGGCTGGAGCCGATCTTCCGCGAGACGGCGCTGGTCCGCCGCCCGCACGCCCCGATGTCTCCCGCCCTCGCTTCGTTCATCGGCGTGCTGCGCCGGGTGGCGAAGCGGTAAGCCCGCCGGATGAGTCCGCGCAGCCCGACCGCCGCTGAGCGGCCGTCTCAGGTCGCCTCAGGAATGAGCATCGAGAACGTGAGCCCGTAATCCGGGTTGCGCCGGGCCCACAGCCGTCCACCGTGGCCCTGCGCGATCGAACGGCCGATGGACAATCCCATGCCGAGACCGCCGGGCTTGGTCGTGAAGAAGGGCTCGAAGAGCTTCTCCAGATCAGGCTCCCCCGCACCCGCGCCGGAGTCCTGAACGGCAACGAGGACGCCGGGCCCGTCCTCGCCTCGCACGCGCTCGCAAGAGACGACCAGGCGCCGCGGACGCCCCGTCACGTCGGCCATCGCCTCGATGCCGTTCATGATCAGATTGAGGATGAGCTGCTGCAGCTGGATGCGATCGGCGAGCGCCGGGGCAGGCGCCTCGCCAAAGGATTGCTCCACCGCGACCTGATTCCGGTCCAACTCGGTCTGGACGAAGCCGAGCACCTCGCGAACCACGTCGTCGATCTGCACCGGCAGTTTCTCGCCGTCCGAGTTCTTCACCAGCGCCCGCGCATGCGCGACCACGTCCGCGGCGCGTTTCACGTCGCGAACCGCGCGCCGCATCGCCTCGACAGCTTCCTGGATCACGGGCGGCGAGTGCGTGAGCCACCGCAGGCTCGCGTTGCCGTTCGCGATGGCAGCGGCAAGGGGCTGGTTGACCTCGTGGGCCAGCGACGTGGTCAGCTCGCTGATGGTGGAGAGTCTCGTCACGTGCGCCAGCACCTTCTGGGTCTCGTGCAGGGAGGACCAGGCCTGCTTCTGGTCCGCCAGCGCGGCCTCGAGCTGCGCGGTCCGCTCGACTACCCGCTGCTCCAACTCGCGGTTCAGCCGGGCGATCTCGGCTTTCGCCTGCGCAAGGTGCGGCGTCTCGACCACTTCCCAGCGTCCGCGGCGTTTCGCCACTGCGAACTGGTGCGTTCCGGTGACGTCGAGGAACTCGCTCGCGGTGGCGCCGATCAGCGGATAAGTGCAGAGCACCAACATCGCTCGGTCGTGGATTCCCTGGTTCAGCTCCGCCTCGTACTCCATGAAGTCCCGCCACTGCTTCTGTTCCAGCCACGCGGTGTTCCCGCTCACCCGAATGCCGTCGTAGCCCCGCGACAGCGCCTGCTGCAGCTTGCCGTTCCAGGTGTCGATGATCCGATGAAGGTTGATCTCTCCGCCACGGAGATAGACGTCCCGCGCGCTCAGGACCTCGATGTTGCGGTCGGACAGGTGGCGCTCGAAGTCCGGAACGGCCCGACGAAGCGCCTGCCAGACGTCAGCCTCCGTCAGCGGCTCGGAGAACACCCAGGCACAAAACTCGTTGCGCTCGAGACCCGCCCGGAAGAAGGGGAGCAAGGTTTCCAGCAGATCTTCCCGGGTCTCGTAGAAATGGCAGAAGTGCGTTCCCCACGGCATCTCTCCGACCGGCTCGATGCCCGTATCCCGGAGCGCGGTTGTCATCGCTGACCTCACACAACTGGGTCGGCGGCAACCTGCTGAGGACACGAAGATCGATCAGATCGGTCGCGCGTCGTCCCCGAGGCGATGGAGAATCTGTCCGCGCTACGAATTGGTCAAGTGCCATCGCGAGGATCCCCATCAACGAGGCCGGCCCCCGCGAGCTTTCAACACCGTCGGTCAGCAGAGCGGCCACTTCGGCCGCCATCCGTGCACCGTGAACACCAGTGGCTGCGCCGGGATCGCCACCGGCACGCCCAGCAGCATGAGGCGCAGCAGCCCGCCCACGTACCGGAACGCCAGCAGCGGAGACATCGACGTCGCGGCCCAGAGCTCCTGCTCGTCCTGGCGCGCGGTCGGATCTGTGGCGAAGGACACCGGCTCCGAGGCGTCGCGCCATGGATCGATCGCCAGCGCGGGATCGCACACGTGCTCGTCCTCGGGAATCGTGAGCGCCAGGTGGACCCTCTCTGGAACAGGAGGGTCGGCCGCGGTGGTCGGATCCGGCAGCGCACCGGTAAGCGCGAGCGCGAGAAGCAGAATCATGGGTCACCCGATTGGGTCATTGCCCCGACGCCTTGCAGACCTCGCGCCAAACCGCGTCCGCCGTTTGGCACGGCACGTGCTATACCCGTGCGCGACTGGGTTGGACATGATCGACGGAGTGATCACCAGCAATGACGTCTGGTGGCACGCCGGGACAATCGTTCGGGGCTTCGGGCTTCGCTCCTGGCTGCGGTGTGAGTATGGAGCTCGGTTCTTCGACACCTGTCTGTCGGCCCGCCGCCGATAAAGAACCTATACGAAGGGATCATACAAGGATGTGCTGCTCGTGCGAGTCTGTCGCGAAATCCGCCGGTCTGGTTCTTCCCCAATCCTCGATGGAAGGAGTCGTGCCGAACAGCCCCATGATTTCCGTCGTCGACGACGACACCTCGGTGCGCGAGGCGCTCCGGGGACTGCTCAGGTCGGTGGGCTTCCAGGTGGAGGTGTTTGGCTCGGCCGAGGAGTTTCTGACCTCCGGGCGGCTGGCGGACACCGCTTGCCTGATCCTCGACGTGCGGATGCCGGGCGCCACGGGGCTGCAGCTTCAGGAGCAGCTGATCGCCTCGGGCTCCACCATCTCCATCATCTTCATCACCGCGCACGGCGACGAGGACGCGCGCAGCCGCGCCTTGGAGCTCGGCGCGATCGATTTCTTGCAGAAGCCGTTCAGCGAGAAGACCCTGCTGGGCGCGCTGTCGAGGGTCGTCGGTCAGGTCCCCTGAGCGCGAGTGGCGCTGCGCGCCGTCTGGGCTTCCGGGGGACGGGCGCTGATCGGATGACGGCAGATGTTCCGAGGCTGAACAGACAGCTCGCGTGCGATGTCGGTATCAACCCAATGTCCGATCTCACCGCCTCGACCGCTGTTGCCGGTCACTTCCTTTCCGCCCAGATACAACTTGTGCCCGACGCCGGATCCGATGTTGATGACCGCAAATCATGTTCGCCGCCCGCGACCAGCGACGTTCCGTAAGCACTGACGTCGTTGACGATGAACCTCTCAATCGAACAACGTCTCGCGTTCGCCTCGTTTCAGCCGATCGACGAGGACGCGCACCTGCTCCGGCAGCACCCGGTGCAGCGACAGTTCGGGGAGCGCTTCGATCGACCAATA
>DASQAS010000224.1:0-9381 GCA_035635635.1 Myxococcales bacterium
GCATCTCGGCTCCCTGCTCGCCGGTGGGATGCTCCGGAAACGCGTTGAAGACGACCGCGGGCTCCGTGTCGTTCGGATGCAGCCGGATGACCACCGGGGTGCTCATCACCTGGACGTAGTCCGGATACTCGAGGCCAGAAAGGAAGGAGTCGTTGGGCGACGCCGCGCCCGGGCCTTGCGGCGTCTTCCAGGGCCACCACCAATCGTGCTCCGGCGGTTCGAACGCGCCGTGCGGAATGAAGATGCACGCCGGGTCGGCCTGCTTGCACTGGGCGCTGGCCGGGATGCACTGGCCGTTGCTGCAGAAGTTCCCCGCCGGGCAGCTCACGTTGGCGCAGGCGGTTACCGGCGTGGACGGCTGGTAGACCTTGCAGGTGCCGGTGTCGAGCTGGCAGGTGCCGTCCCCGCAGTCGGAATCGCGCGTGCAGCGGCCGGTGCCGCCGGGACCGACGCTGCAGTCTTCAACCTGGGGATCGCAGGTCAGCGCCGGCGAATTCTTGTCCACGCAGGCCAGCAAGCTCACAGCCAGGACCGCGACCACCCCCACCCGCCCCATCCCGCACCTCCCCCAAGCTGCCGGCAAGGTGGGGAGCCGGCTGCCGGGAGGCAAGCTGGCGGCCGTCCGGTAGCGGAAACAATTCAGCTTTTTCCTGGTTACTGACCCCTCGGTCAGAAACTTCTTGAAATTTCTGACCCGGTAGTTAGTAATGCCGGAGCGTTTCTGACCGTCTGGTCATCAAAGGACCCCGACATGGCCCGGCCTGCCGACCCCAACGCCAAGGAAGCCCTCGTCGCCGCCGCCCGGGCGGAGTTCGCGCGCAAGGGCCTTGTGGGCGCGCGGATCGAGGACATCACCGCGGCGTGCGGGCTGTCGAAGGGCGCCTTCTATCTCCACTTCAGCTCCAAGGAAGCGCTGTTCGGCGAGCTGGTCGAAGCCTTCCTTGAGATCGTCGCCGAGTCCGACGACAGCCGCGAGCGCGGGATGGCGGAGTTCGTCACCGAACACGGCAGCGTCACGCGGCGCGATATCGAGGAGCACAGCCCGCGCTACCGCAAGCTGCTCGAGCTCGAGATCGCCGAGGACCTCCGCATTCTCGAGCACATGTGGGACTACCGCGACGTGATGGGCGTTCTCTTGCGCGGCGCGCAGGGCACGAAGTTCGAAGGCGCGATCTGGGAGATCACCGATCGCGAGGTGGAGCGCATCCAGCAGAACTTCGATCGCTTCCAGTTCGAGCACACCTGCCGCACCGACATCCCGCCAGAGATCTTTGGCTCGATGATCGTAGGCACCTACGTGCTCCTGGGCATGCGCATGAGCCGGATGACCGAGAAGCCCGACCTCGCCGAGTGGGCGCGCAGCCTCCACACGCTGATTCGCGAAGGCAGCGTTCCTCCCGAGCAAACCCCCGCAGTGCGTTCCCCCCGGAGCGAGCCATGAAGAGAAAGACGCTGATCGTTTCCGCCGCCGCTGCCGTCGCGGTCGCCGTTGCCGTCGCGCTGGCCGCGTACGCCAAGGCGGGCACCGAGGTTGCCGCCGCGGCGGTCAATGCGCCTGCGCCGGCCGTCAACGTCACCGTCGCCGAGGTGAAAGCGGTGAAGAGCGCTCCGCGCGAGGGGATCACCGGCGCGCTCAATCCGGCCAAGGAGCTGAAGGTCGGCTTCGAGGTGGGCGGCCGGCTGGAGCGAATTTTGGTGAAGAAGGGCGCGCCCTTGACGGAAGGTCAGCTGATCGCCCAGCTCGATGCCGACATGGCCGACGCGCAGGTGCAGCAGGCCGAGGCGGCCTTGAAGGCCGCGGAGGCGCAGGCCGCCATCGCCGCCGACACGGCGCAGCGCAACGCCGAGCTGGCGAAGACCAACACCATCAGCGAAGCGCAGAACCGCAACGCGTTGTCCAACGCGGCGGCTGCCACTGCGCAGGTGCAGGCGGCCACAGCGCAGCTCGCACAGGCGCGGACCAACCGGCGCCGGCACGATCTGCGGGCGCCGTTCCCGGGTGTGCTGATCGATGCGCCGGACCAGGTGGGCGCCACGGTCGCGGCGGGCACCACGCTGTTCACGCTGGAGCAGCTCGATCCGCTGGTGCTGAAGCTGACCGTGAGCGACACGGCGCGGCCGCTGCTCAAGGTGGGCGCACGCGTGCGCGTGGACGCGGTGGGCGGCGGGGCCAGCACCGACGAGGCTTTCGTGCGCGCGGTGATCCCCTCCGCTGACGCGTCCACCCGGCGCATTCCGGTGGAGATCGTCGTCCCCAACAAGGACTCGAAGTTCACGGCGCACACGTTGGGCCGCGCGGTGCTGGCGATGGGCGCCTCCGAAGAGGCGCTCTCCGCGCCGTCGAGCTGCCTCTCCTCCCAGGGCGGCGACCACGTCTTCGCGCTGTCCGACGGCCAGGTGAAGCGCGTGCCGGTGCAGGTGATCGAGCGCGGCGCGCAGCAAGTGGTCTTCAAGCCCTCGCAGGCGGTGGAGAAGGTCGTCGACTACCCGGCGCCGGATCTGCAGGACGGCGCCAAGGTCTCCGTCAAGTAGGCCGCACGAGCATTCCGGAGCGCGCACATGTCCATCTCCGACGTCGCCATTCGCAGGCCCGTGTTTACCTCGATGATCGCCCTGTGCCTGGTGGTGCTGGGCATCATGGGCGTGAACCGCCTGGGCACGGACTTGTATCCGGACGTGACCTTCCCGGTGGTCATGGTCACCACCGTCTACAAGGGCGCGGGACCGGGCGAGATCGAGACCCAGGTCACCAAGCCGCTGGAGGACTCCATCGCCGGCATCAGCGGCATCGACAAGATCCACTCCTGGTCGCGCGAGAACGCCAGCACCATCGCGGTCCAGTTCAAGCTAACCGAGAGCCTGGACCGGGCCACGCAGGAGGTGCGCGACAAGGTGGCGCAGGCGCAGTCCTCGCTCCCCAAGGACGCGGATCTGCCCAAGGTCAGCCGCGTGGACATCAGCGCCGCGCCCGTCCTCACCTACGCGGTGAGCGCTGACACCTCCTCGCAGCGGCTGCGCAAGCTGATCGAGGACCGCGTCCAGCCTTCCCTGCAGCAGATCGAAGGCGTGGCGGAAGCGCGCATCACCGGCGGCGACGTGCGCGAGATCCAGGTGGACCTGGACCTCGACAAGGTAAAGGCGGTCGGCACCAGCCCCTACGAGATCGCGCAGCGGATCGGGATGGAGAACCTGAACCTCCCCGCCGGACACCTCGCGCTCGGCCCCACCGAGTTGACCGTGCGCACCCTGGGCGAGTTCAAGAACGTCGGGCAGCTTCGCGAGCTGCCCATTGCCACCAGCAAGACCGGCTCGCAGGTGCGGTTGGATGAGGTGGCCACGGTGACCGATGGCGTGGCCGAGCGGCGCACCATCGCGCGGCTCAACGGCCGCGACGCCATCATCCTCGAGGTGGTGAAGCAACCCGGCTCCAACACCGTCAAGGTCGCCGACACGGTGAAGAAGTCGCTGGCCAGGCTCGAGCCCGCCCTCGGGAACGGCTTCAAAGCCAAGCTCCTGATCGACCAGAGCGAGATGATCCGCGCCAACGCGCACGAGGTCTACATCGCGCTCTTCTTCGGCGGCGCGATGGCGATCGTGATCATCCTGATGTTCCTGCTGGACCCGCGCGGCACCTTCATCTCCTCGCTGGCGCTGCCCACCAGCGTGGTCGGGACGTTCTTCGTCATGTACCTGCTCGGGTACACGCTGAACCAGATGACGCTGCTGGCGCTGTCTTTGGCCATCGGCCTCCTGATCGACGACGCGGTGGTCGTGCGCGAGGCGATCACGCACCGCCTCGACCGGGGCGAGGACCCCGCCACCGCCGCGTCCAAGGGCACCAAGGAGGTCGGCCTGGCGGTGCTCGCCACCACGTTGACGCTGGTGGCCGTCTTCGTGCCGGTCGCGTTCATGCCCGGGATCGTCGGGCAGTTCTTCAAGCAGTTCGGCATCACCATCTCGGCCGCGGTGCTGATCTCGCTGTTCATCTCGTTCACGGTGGATCCGATGCTGTCCGCGCGGCTGGCGAAGCAGCGCAAGCCGGGCGAGGTGGTGGTCCGCAACCGGGTGGCCAGCTTCTTCGAAGGCATGTTCCAGAGCTGGGAGCGCTTCTATGAGCGCCTCCTGGCCTGGGTGCTGGCGCACAAGTGGACCACCCTGGGGTTGACCGTGCTCACGCTCGTGTTGTCCCTGGTGGCCGCCCGCGGCCTGGGCAGCGAGTTCATGGCGGTGGAAGACCGGGGGCAGATGATCGTGGATCTCAAGCTACCCGACAGCGCCTCGCTGGATCTCTCCGGCCAGCGCGCCACAGAGGCCGAGGCGCGCCTGCGCAAGATCCCCGAGGTGACCGACCTGTACTCGATCGTCGGCGTCAACGGCGAAGTGAACAAGGTGAAGATGCGCGCCCTTCTCACCCCCAAGCAGTCGCGCAAGAAGACCATCAGCCGGCTCAAGGACGAGGCGCGCTCGGCGCTCTCCGGTGCGCTCCCCGCCACGCAGGTCGCGATCAGCGACCCGCCTACCATCGAGGGCCTGGGCGACTACTTCCCCATCATGATGCGGGTCGTCGGACCGGACCTCCGTGAACTGGACAAGCACGCGCAGTTCATCGCCGACACGCTGAAGAAGACCCCGGGCACCGCCGACGTGCGCGTCGAGTCCAATCCGCCGAAACCCGAGCTGGCCATCGACATCGATCGCACGCGGGCGTCAGACCTCGGCCTGCCGGCCGCGCAGATCGCCACCCAGATGCGCCTGGCCATCCAGGGCGAGGTGGCGGCGAAGCTGCGCGAGGGCAAGGGCGAGACGCACATCCGCGTCCGGCTGTCGGAGCGGGACCGCAACAGCCCGGACCGCATCGGCTCGATGGACCTGTTCTCGCTAAAGGAACTGCGCAAGCTGTCGGACGTGGCGCGCGTTTCGCTGCAGGACGGACCGAGCGTGATCGAGCACGAGGACCGCGAGCGGCAGATCGCGGTGTACTCCCAGCTCGGCACCGGGGCGGCGCTGGGCGACATCGCCGCCGCGCTGCGCAAGGCGGTGGTAGAGCACAAGCTGCCCGCCGGCTACAACGTGGTGTACGACGGGCAGATCAAGACCTTCGACGAGCAGAACAGCGCGTTTGCCGGCGCTTTCGCCCTGGCGTTCGTGTTCATCTTCATGGTGCTGGCCTCGCAGTTCGAGTCGGTCAAACACCCGTTCACCATCATGGTCTCGCTGCCTTTGGCCCTGGTCGGCGCGCTGCTCGGCCTGCTGTTGACCGGAAAGCACCTGTCGCTGGGCGCGATGATCGGCGTGATCCTGCTGATGGGATTGGTTACCAAGAACGCCATTCTGCTGGTGGACGGAGCCCTGCAGCGGCTACGGGAAGGGGACGACGTGGATACAGCCCTCTTGAAGGCAGGTCCGCGGCGCCTCCGCCCCATCCTCATGACTTCCTTCGCGATGGCCATCGGGATGGTGCCGACGGCGATCGGCACCGGGATGGGCTCGGAGTTCCGCGCCCCGATGGCGATCGCGGTGATCGGGGGCGTGATCACGTCCACTGCCCTGACGCTGCTGGTCGTGCCGGTCATCTTCGCCGGCGTCGAGAAGCTGTCGTTCGCGCGGCTTTTGCGCAGGAAGAAGGACAGGCCGGTCCTGGTTTCCGCCGAGCCTCCCACCGAGGCGGCTCCGGCGCGCATGGTCAACGGGTAAATCACATGAACAGCGTTTGGAAGACGGCGCTGCTGATCGCAGCGGGGGTGGCGGGGGTCTCGTTCACGGCGGCGGCGCAGGTGCAGCCCGCGCCGCCTGCGGGAATCGCCCCGCCGCCGCGGATGCAGGAAGGCCCCCAGCGGCGGCAGGCCAGGTTGCGCGAGGCCCTGCAGCTCACCGCGAACCAGGGGCCGGACGTTGCCGCGGCCCAGGCGCAGGCGGCCATCGTCGAGGCGGGCGTGAAGCGCGCCTGGACCTTCTGGCAACCCAACGTCGTCGCGACCGGACAATGGGATCACACCAGCGCGCCGTCTTCGATTCCGGCCGGCTCGCTCGGTCCTGGCTCTCCCGAGATCATCTTGACCGCGACGAACAGCCGCTACGGCACCTTCCAGGTCACCCAGCCCTTCCTGACCCCCCAGGGTCTGTTCCTGCCCGGCATCGCCAACAAGAGCGCCGAGGCGGCCGATCGCAACTACGAAGAGAATCGCGAGCAGATCCTCCTCAGCACGGCCCGCACCTACTTCTCCCTCCAGGGGCTGCAAGGGCTGCTGGAGGCCGCGCGCGAGCTGGAGAAGGTCTCGCTGCAGCGGGAGCAGGACGCCCGCGCCCGCATCGCCGCGGGGACCGAGGTCGAGATCGCCCTGCTCCGGGCGCAATCGGACACGGCGCAAGCGCGGGCGCAGATCGCCAACCGGCAGGGGCAGATCGACTCGTTCCTCCCCGTGCTCGAGGCGCTCACCGGGGAGCCGATCGAGCCGGAGCCGCCCCGCGTGATCGAGCTGCCTCCG
The DNA here is from genome assembly GCA_035635635.1 of Myxococcales bacterium. Taxonomy (GTDB): domain Bacteria; phylum Myxococcota; class Myxococcia; order Myxococcales; family 40CM-4-68-19; genus 40CM-4-68-19. Next base: position 6,486 of record DASQAS010000224.1, read on the forward strand.
CTCGGCGAAGAGAACGCGCAGCCCTGGGAGAACGCCTTCGCGGTGAGGAGCGCCATCGCCTTCGCGGAAGCCGCGCAGAAGTCGGTACGGCTGGACCAGTTCCTCTGGCTGCCCTCGGTCTCCGGCGCGTTCCGGGAGAACTACAACTCGAACGGAGGATTCGCGGGGAAGAACTGGACCAACGACTTCCTCCTGAACATCAGCGTTCCCCTCTACGACAGCGGCGTACGCTATGCCCAGCTCGCCGAGGACAGGGCCCGGCTGGCGCAGGCCCAGGCGACGCTCGCTTCGATCCGGGCGCGGGCGCGCTCGAACTGGCTCGGGGCGCGCGCGAACCTCGCTGCCACGGCCGCGGTGGTCCAGCAGAGCGAGGCGCAGCTCCAGTTCGCGAGCCGGACGCAGGTGCAGGTCCAGGCCTCGTACCGCGCCGGCATATCTACCTCGCTGGACCTGCAGACTGCCGACCAGCAGCGTTTCGACGCGCAGAGCAACGTCGCGCAGGCGCGGACGGAGCTGGAGATCCGCAAAGCGGAGCTCGCGACCACGGTCGGAATGCTCTACAACCTGGCGATGCGCTGAGGCCGCGTTTCAGGACAGCCTGGCTACCAGGCGCTCCAGCGCAGCGCGGCCACCTTGCAGGACGCACGCGCCGTCGCCCAGGAGCAGCGCATCGAAATCGAGGCGGGCCAGCCTCTGCAGCGACTCGATCAGCGCGCGCCTGTCGTCGATCACCTTGTCGGGCAGCAGCGCGCATTCGCCGGGCGGGTTGCCTACGCAGGCGTCCCCGACCAGGAGGATCCGGCGCTCCGGCCAATGGAGCGCCACCTCGCCGGGCGACTTTCCCTGCGCTTCCACCACCACGAAGGGACCCACCCGATCGCCGGGCTTCAGCTCGTCGTCGATTGCGACGCCGTTCTTCCGGGCGAACGCCGAGTCGGAAGGATGGATGGCGATGCGTGCGCCGGTGCGCTCCTTCACGCGCATGCTGGAGCGATAGTGGTTGCGGTTGGTCAGGACCACCCGGGCCACGCCCTCGCGCTGGAGATCGTCCAGCACGTCGTCGCCCATCTCCGCGGGATCGACGCAGACGTTTCCCTGCGGGTGCCGGACGAGCCAGCCGTTGAAGTCGTAGCCGTGGCGGGCGGAGAACCACGGCCAGGTGAGGATGCCGGGCAGGATCTCGCGCATGTGCCCTGGCGTACACCTCCCCGGGCAGTTTGAGAAGCGCCGCGCGCGCCGCGCTCTTTCGCTATAAGACGCCGCTCCATGTTCGGGGTCCTCCGCCACCGCGCCTTCCGCTTCATCTGGCTCGGCGCGATGGTCAGCAACGTCGGGAACTGGATGGAGGCGGTGGCGCAGAGCTGGCTGGTCCAGCAGCAGACCGCCTCACCCTTCATGGTCGAGCTGCTCGCCGCGAGCGAGTTCGTCCCCCACGCCGTTCTGATGCTCGCTGCCGGATGGCTGGCCGATCACTACGATCGCCGCAAGCTCCTGCTCGCCGGGCAGACCCTGATGATGGCTTTCGGCGCGGTGCTGGCCATCGCCGCCCACACGGGTTGGGCCACGCCGTGGGTGATCATCGCCATCTCCTTCGCCGAAGGCGCCGCCTGGGCCAGCGTGACCCCTTCGTGGCAGGCGATCGTCCCCGCCTTGGTCCCTCGGGAGGAGCTGCCGGCGGCCATCGCCCTGAACTCCGCCCAATTCAATACGGCCCGGCTGCTGGGCCCGATGATCGCGGGAGCGATGCTCTCGACCGTCGGGGCGGCGGCCGTGTTCGACGTCAACGTGCTCAGCTTCCTGGGCATCGTGCTCGTCCTTGCGCTGGTCCCCGTGCCGAAGACGGCGCTGGCTGCCGCCCAGACTTCGGGCGGCGTGCTGGTCCACACCGGGATCAAGCCCGCGGTCCGCTGGGCGGTGCGCGAGCCGGGCCCGAAACGCATCATCCTCGGCGTGGCCGCGTTCGCGCTCCTGGCGGCACCGGTGCAGGGGCTCTTGCCGGCCATGGCGGACCAGGTGCTGGGGGTCGGCGCGCACGGGTATGGCGTACTGCTGTCCTGCCTGGGCGCCGGGGCCATCTTCGGCGCCTTGACGCTGGCGCGGCTGCCGCGCAGCTATCCGCGGCACCATCTGATCCCGCTCTCGATGCTCGCCTTCGCCCTCTGCGCGCTGATCTACGGCAGCTCGCGCTGGCCGCTCGTCTCCGGCGCGGCGCTGGCCGTCGGGGGAGTGTTCTGGGTTTGGTCGCTGGCTTCCTCGAGCACCGCCATGCAGCTCCTGGTGCCGGAAAACCTGCGCGGGCGCGCCATGAGCGTGCTGGCGCTGGCAACCACCGGCCCGCTGCCGCTCGGCCACCTGCTCGGGGGCACGGTCGCGCACGCATTCGGCATCCGCGCCGGCGTCCTGCTCAGCTGCGGGGCGCTGGCGGTGTTCGCGGCCTGGAGCGCGTTCGCGCGGGAGCCGGCGATCGATGCCATGCAGCTTCCGCCTCCGCCGCCGCGCGGATTCCGGGAGGCGCTCTGGGAGGCCTTGACGGCCGCGTCGCACCGGGCGCAGGTCGCTGAGCCGCGCGCGGCCGAACCGCTGGAGGACGCATGACGGACGAGGAACGCGACATCTGGGAGCTCATCCGCCGCAGCAACCGGGCCTGGGTGGCGGGCGCGGTGCACGAGGTCGCGAACCTGTTCGCCGAGGACGCGGTGGTGGTCGCGCCGGGGGTGCAGGGTCGCGTGCAGGGGCGCGACGCGATCCTGCGCAGCTACGAGGACTACGTCCACCACGCGCGCACTCACGCCTTCGAGGAGCTGGAGCACGCGGTCGACGTGTCCGGCGACACGGCCGTGGTCACGTACCGGTTCTCCATCCGGTACTCGATGAGCTCTGAGAATGCGGAGCGCGA
>DASQAS010000225.1:0-8221 GCA_035635635.1 Myxococcales bacterium
ACCGCCTGGAGCGCGGTCGAGCCCGCCGGGCGCGCCCAGCGCCGGACGCGAGGCGTTCCCTCGCGCCGGATCGCGTACAGGGCGGCCGGCGTGGTCACGAAGAGCCAGCGCCGGCTGGCCGCGATGCGGTTGGCTCCGCGATCGCGCACGGCGGCCTCGCGGTGGAAGGTGCGCCCGTCGCGCGTGAAGTAGAGGCCCTCCGTGGCCGCGATGAAGAGTCCCTCGGGCGCCGGGAACAGGTCGTTGACCATTCGGAATGGCGCGGCGACGCGGCGGAAGCGGTCCCCCTCGAGCACGCAGACGCCCGCGTCGAAGGTGCCGACCCAGATCGCGCCCCGGAAGCTGGCCAGCGCTTCGACGTGATTGGCGCAGAGCTGGCCCTCGGGCGTGAGGCGGCGGCCGTCGAGCCACAGTCCGGCGCCGTCGGTCGCGACGATCTGGCGTCCTCCATCGAGGATGCGCCCGGTCTCGCGGGCACCGCGGAAGAGCTGCGCCACGGCGGGCGCGGGGGGCGGCAGCGGCGGCGCCGGAGCGCAGGCGAAGGCCAGCGCCGGCGTGAGCGCGCATGCGGACCGCCCGGTGCGGATGTGCAGCGCGCCGTCTTGCCAGGTTGCCTGGAGGACGTCGTTCGAGTCCAGCCCGTCGGCGGTGGTGAAGACGCGCAAGCGCGATCCGCTCGGCAGATCGTACTGCTCGACTCCGCCCGACGTCGCCGTCCAGATCGCGCCGCCGCCGATCGCCACGGCGGCGACGCGTTCGGTGTTCGTGAAGAAGGCCGCCAGCAGAAGCGCGATCATCGGGCATCGATCTCGCGCAAGGTCTCGTTGCGGGCGCGGTCTGCGACGACCACGCGCAGCTTCCCCCGCCCGGGCAGCTCGCCTTCGAAGACGCTTCCGTCGCCGCTGAGCACGGTGCGGCGCCGCGGGTCCGCCGCGAGGGCGACGGTGACCTTGCGGGCGGGCTCCGAGACGCGCACCCGGATGCGCGAACCGATCAGGTCGATGTCGAAGTCCGGGCAGCGGCTGTCGATCACGTAGCTGGCCTTGACCAGCTCGACCGTGCCGTCCCGCTTCACCACCAGGACCTGCGCCTCGTAGTCGCCGTCGGGAACGTCGACCGGCACCAGGAACCGGACCACCCACTTCTCGGTCCGCTCGTCCCAGCGCAAGTCCTTCACCAGGCCGAAGGGGAAGTACGCGGTGACCTGGCGGGCGTCGCGCGGCGCGCTCACGGTGAGCAGGGGGTCGCCCGGCGGCATGGAGCGGCGCGAGAGCGCCGCGGCGTCCGCGTTGGCGGCCAGAACCTTCGCGCGGCGGGCGCGCATCTCTTTCAGGCTTTGCGCCTGACCCGAATCGAGCTCGCTCTCGGGCACCGCCAGGAAGGAGGTGAACGGCGTGACCAGGCTGTAGGCGAGCCCGAGCTCGACCACCTCGTTCTCCAGCTCCGGAGGCGGCCTGCGGGTCAGCGCCATCTCCTCGAGCACGTCGTCGACGCGCGATCGGGCCCAGGTCCTGGCCACCCAGGGATGCGACGCGGCCTCCGGCAACGTGACGGAGACCGGGTATGCCACCTGGCGGCCCGCGAGCGTGCCGTGGACCACCAGCTCGAGCTTCGAGCCCGGAGCCCCGGTCACGCGGCCGGCCACCAGCAGGTCGTCCCCGGCCGAGAGGTCCGGGAGCGTGCGCGGATACGTGCGCGTGAGCGAGGCGCCGCGCGCTTCGAGCGAGAGGCCGATCAGCGCCGGCGACTCGATCTGGTCGAAGAGGCGCCCGACGCGCTGCTCGATCGCTTCGGCGCTCTCGACGTACGTGAAGCGGCCCCGCTTCGAGCCGGCCAGCCGCGAGAGGAGCGCCTTCTCCACACCGGGGCCGAGCCCCAGGGTGAAGACGCGCGCGTCGCCGCCGTCGCCTTGCGCGACGCGGAGGGCCGCCTCGCTGTCCGACTGCCCGTCCGTGAGGAAGAGCACGAGATGAGGCTCGGGCCCCGTGTTCTGGGCCTTCAGCGCGGTCTGCAGCGCCAGAGCGATGTTCGTTCCCCCGCCCGCGCGGATGCGGCGGATGAACTGCAGCGCGGCGTCGCGCGCGCTCTCCACCGGCCGGGGCCTTGGGAAGAGCGGATCGACGGCGTGGTCGAAGGCGATCACGTTGACCCGATCGCCGCGGCGCAGCCGCCGCACCACCAGCTCCGCGGCCGCGCAGGCCTCCTCCATGGGGGCTCCGCTCATGCTGCCGGATCGATCGATGACCAGGGTCACGTCCTTGGCGCTCACGTCGGCCTGCTCCACCTGCGCAGGAGCGGCCATCTGCAGGATCACGTACGGATCCTGTCCGGGGTCGCGGTGCAGGACGATGGCAGGCTGCCAGGGATCGGCGGACACCTCGAATTCGAGGACCAGGTCGCGTGTGCCGGAAGCCTTGCCGTACGCGCGCACGCGCGCTTGCCGCGGACCTTGGCGATCCACCTCCAGCGCATGGCTCTGCGAGTCGACGCGCACGAGCGGGTGATCGTCGGCGATCTCCGCGATCACCTCGCTCTCTCCGCCAGAGAGCGTGAGCCGGTACTCCAGCCGGCGACCCAGGCGCGAAAGGCGCTGGCCCATCCGCACCTCGATGCGCTTGCGCTCGTGCGGCTGGATGGGAAAGACGTTGAAGGCGAAGCTGCCCTCGCCGGTGTGCTCGAGCAGCCCCGGGTCGCGGCTCTTGCCGACCACGCCCTGGTAGAGGCTGCGCGCCGAGTGCTTCTCGAAGACCTCGCCGACGATCTTCTGCTCGCCGTTCCAGTAGGCGAACCCCTCCACCGTGGCCGAGGCGGTGCGCAGGACATAGCGGCCCTCCAGCTGCTGGTCGGTGACGTTCTCGAACTCCTGCTCGAGCACGGTCTGCGCGTACTGGCGGTCGATTTGGATGCGGACGCGCTCTTTGACCGAGCGTAGGTGGGGGCTTGCGCCGTCGACGCCGCGCTCGAGCAGCACGCCCTGGGCGAACGCCGGAAAGGCGGACAAGAGGCAGACCAGCAGCGTCTTCTTCATGGGGGGCTCCTTGCGAAGATGGAGCCACCCCTTCCAAGGAACGTGCCGCCGGAAAGTGCTCTGGGAATGCGCGCTCGCGCAAGCGGCGAGATCTACGATCGATAGATCAGCGCGCGGTGATCGTCAGCCGGCGCGGCGGCGCGGACAGCTGCCCGTCCTCGACGAGCAGCAGTCCCGTGACGAGATACTCGCCCGCGCCGACCCTCTTGCCGGCCTTCGTCCGTTGGTTCCAGACCGTCTCGAGCTCCAGGCGTTCGCCTGGGGCCAGCGGCCGGAGCTGGACGATGGCCGGGATGATCTCGCCCTCCAGCCGGCTCCAGACCACCTCGCCGGATGCGCGGGCGACGAGCACGTCGAGGGTGGGCGCGCGCCCGCGCAGGTACAGGTCGACGGGCTGTCCACCGACGTTCTCCACGCGCAGCCGCAGCGGCACCGCCTCGCCGGCGCGGACGTGGGAAGGCAGGGCCAGCTCCAACCGAATCGGATCGGCTCCGGCGTCGGTCACGGCGACACCTCCATCCGTGGCCGCCACCGCGAGGGCGACGGAGCCGGCGACGATCCACGTTCTCATCGCCGGACTCCGGGCGCGCTACTGCGTCGCGACCAGCGCGCCGAGCTCGTCCCGCACCTGCTTCAACGGGCTGAACACGAACTGCGTGCCCGAGGCGTTGCCGCCCCAGAGGATCCCGACCAGCTGCACGTTGTTGCCGGCGGTGATCTGGAACACGCCGGAGCCGCTGTCGCCGCCCTGGACCACCACGGCGCCGTTCGGGTTCTGGACGAAGGTCTGGCAGAGCTGCGTGATCTTCGACCCGGACACGTTGGTGTTCACGCAGGTCGCCGTGACGTTGCCCTGGGTCCAGCCCGTGGTCCGTCCGACCTTGTTGACGGTGGTCCCGAGCGCGAACCGCGTGGTGGTGTTGTCCTGCGAGGTGACGGTGAAGCTACCCGTGATGGTGAGGCTGCCGTCGTTCGGGGCGGACGTCATCGCGATCGAGCCTCGGGTGGACGCGGTGCCGGCGCTGTACACCGCCCGGGCGCTGTCGCTGAAGCGGCATCGGCGCCCGCGCGGGCAGGCCCCGCCACGGAAATACGTCGGGTCTTCGGCCTCCACCGCGATCACCGTCGGGTCGACGGTGCTGGTCGGCTGGAAGTACTGCGTCCCTTCCACTCCGCCCTGCGTGTTCGTGCAGTGGGAGGCGGTGACGAAGGACCGGGCGGTGCCGTCGTCCGCATTGAAGCCGAGCGAGCAGAGGAAGTTGCCGAAATGGATCTGCAGTCCCGCCACTGCCGGGCGCACCCGGTCCCGCAGCGTGGCGAGCTGGTAGATCGGCTCCCGCTGCTGGACGGCGAACGCCGTGCCCGGGACGCCGAGGCGAGCGAGAGCAGCGCGCACGCCGCGACCCGCCGCGGCGTTCTCGACGCCGATCACGAGCCGATTCGTCGCCTCGTCGTGATGGGTGGAGACGGTACCCGGCAGCGCCAGCACTTCCGGCGAGGACTGTTCGAACCAGGCGGCCACCTGGGCGTGGCCGTGCCCGCTGGGCGTCAACGCATCGACGGTCTCGGCGGTCTCGTCGCCGTCGTGCGCGCCGCCGCAGGCGGCAAGGGAACCGACGAGGAACAAGCGGACGGCACCGTGCTTGAAGCGCATGGTCGACCTCACGCGAAAATGAGATTGCAGTGGTTGGACCGGCCAGAAATCGAGCCCCTCGATCGCGCATGCTGGGCGCGTTCGATCGGGCTCGTCAAGGGGAGCGCGGCTTGCGCCGTCTCGACGGCTGCACTCGCGGCGGCTCGTCGTCCTGCTTGGCGTAATGCGGCGGCCAGGGCGCGTCGCCCTGCCCTTCGCGTTTCTGGCGCTCGGAGAGCTCGAGCAATGAGTCGAGAGTTCCGGGATGAGCGTCGATCTCCGCGTGCGGGTCGCCGATCCGGCCGAACCGCTCGGGGACAGTGGCGAGCGTAAAACTTTCCGGCGCCACCGTCGGCACTTCGTCCCAGCTCAGCGGCGTGGAGATCCGGGCGTCGGGCGTCGGGCGGATCGAGTAAGCCGACGCCACGGTGCGGTCCTTCGCGTTCTGGTTGTAGTCGAGGAACACCCCGTGGCGCTCCTCCTTCCACCACTTGCTGGTGGCGAGCGCCGGTGCGCGCCGTTCGACCTCGCGCGCCAGGGCCAGCGCGGCGGCCCGGACTTGCGGGAAGGTCCAGCGGGGGTGGATGCGGACGTTGATGTGCATCCCCCGCGAGCCCGACGTTTTGGGCCAGCCGGTCAGGCCGTGCTCGCGCAGGACCTCGCGCGCGAGCAGCGCCACCTCACGGATCTGCGGCCAGGGCACGCCCGGGACGGGATCGAGATCGACGCGCAGCTCGTCCGGGTGGTCCAGGTCCTCGGCGCGCACCGGGTGCGGATGCAGATCGAGACAGCCCAGGTTGACGATGAAGATCAGCTGCGCGGCGTCGCGAAGCACGAACTCCCGCGCGGTCCGGCCGGAGGGAAACTTCAGCTCGACCACCTCCGTCCACGGCGGCCGGGCGTCCGGGGCCCGTTTTTGGTAGAAGAACTCGCCCTCGATGCCGTTGACGTACCGCTTGAGCGCCATCGGGCGGCCGCCGGCGCCGCGCAGGGCGCCCTGCGAAACGGCCAGGTAGTAGCGGACCAGGTCGAGCTTCGTGTAGCCGCGCTGCGGGAAGAAGACCTTTTCCGGATTGGAGATGGGGACCTCGCGGCCCTCGATCCGGAGGATCTCCTTGCGCGATGGCACGGGGCGGAGCATAGGGAGCGGAGGTGAAGTTCGACAAGTCGCCGTCGTGGCTCCCGCCCAAGAAGCCCAAGGCTACGCGGCGCCGAAGATCTGCTTGAGCTCCGCCGCGGGCGTCTCCTCGAGCTGATCGTAGCGGCAGTCCTCGGGCCGCTTGTCGGGGCGCCAGCGCAGAAACGTGGTCCCGTGCCGGAACCGGTCGCCCTGCAGGTGGTCGTATGCCACCTCGCAGGCGCGCTCGGGCCGCAGCGGTTCCCAGGAGAGATCCTTGCCGCGGTTCCAGCGCGAGCCGGCGCCGGGCATGCGCTGGTCGCCGCTCCACTGCGCCCACTCGCGCCACGGATGCCGTTCGGACGCGCCTTCGCGCAGGGGAGCAAGCTCCTGCACCAGCTCCTTCCGCTTCGCGGTGGTGAAAGAAGAGGTGACGCCGACGTGGTGGAGCGTGCCGTCCTCGTCGAAGAGGCCGAGCAGCAGCGAGCCCACCATGGTTCCCGGGCCGTTCTTGTGCCAGCGGAAGCCCGCGACCACGCAGTCGGCGGTCCGCTGGTGCTTCACCTTGAGCATGGCGCGCTTGTCGGGCTGGTAGGTCTGGCTGGCCTGCTTCGCCATCACGCCGTCCAGGCCTGCTCCCTCGAATCGCGAGAACCAGTCCTGCGCGACCGCGCGGTCGCGGGTCGCCGGCGTCAGGTAGAGGGGCGGCTTCACGCCGGCCAGCGCCCGCTCGAGGCGCTCGCGCCGGTCGGCCTGGCGTGACTCGCGCAGGTCCTCGCCGTCCACCGCGAGCAGATCGAACGCCACGTAGGAGGCCGGGATCTGCGCCGCCAGCAGCTTGATCCGCGAGGCCGCGGGATGGATGCGGAGCAAGAGCGCGTCGAAGTCGAGGCCTTTCGGGCCGGCGATCACGATCTCGCCGTCCACCACGCAGCGCTGCGGGAGCTGGCTGAGCAGCGGCTCGGTCAGCTCGGGAAAGTAACGGTTGAGGGGCTTGAGGTCCCGGCTCTGCAGCAGGAGCTCCGGGCCGTCGCGGAACACCAGCGCGCGGAATCCGTCCCACTTCGGCTCGTAGATCCAGCCTTCGCCCTCGGGGAGGCGGTCGGCGGCCTTCGAGAGCATCGGAGCGATCGGGCCGGGCAGCACGGCGCAAGCATACCCATGCCGCTGGACGCCGGCACTCCGGCAGGCGAAGCAGGAGGGATGGAAGTGGTCCTGTTCGTGCCGGGCTTCTTCGGCTTCGGGGCCTTCGGGCATCCGGACCGGCCGCTGATCGAGTATTTCGCGCGCGTGGAGGACGCGCTGCTGCGCGCTCACGTCCGGCCGCTGCGGTTCGCCGTGCACCAGCCTCCGCCGGCGGGCTCCCTGGCGGAGCGGGTGCGGTCGCTGCATCAGAAGGCAGCGGAGGTGCTGGCCCAGGGCGCGAGCGCGCTGCACCTGGTCGGCCATTCGACGGGCGGGCTCGACGCGCGGCTCCTGGCGCATCCCCGGTACGGGGCGCTGCCGCCGCGGCCGGAGCTGATCGGGAGGATCGCCTCGGTGATCACCATCTCCGCTCCGTTCCGCGGCACTCCGCTGGCGAAGCGCGCGGAGGGCAGCGCCTGGCTGGCGGCGCCGGCGCTCTGGTTCGGCAGCATCCTCGCCAGCCGGGGACGGCTGCGGATCGCCGGCCAGCTGGCGGCGCTGTACAACCTCGCCAAGCGCGCGGGCCTGCGGGAGCCGACGCCGACCGATCTGGTGATCGAGCAGCTCGCCGACGTCGACGAGGAGACCGCGCACCAGATCCGGCGCTTCCTCGCCGACGTGGCGAAGGATCACCGGCTGGTCGAGGACCTGGTTCCCGAGAAGATGGCCGAGCTGAACCGGGCGCTCGAGGGGACGGACGCGATCGAGCCAGTCAGCTTCGTCTCGGTGGCGCCGCCGCCCAGGCTCTCGCCGTGGGTGTTCTTCTCCGCCCCGCTGCAGCGGCTCGCCTACGACCTCGCCTACAGGCTCACGGCGGGTCCGCCCCCGCCCGGCGCACGCGTTCCGGAGGGTCCGTTCATCGGGCGGCGGCGGATCGCGCTCTTGCCCACGACCAACGACGGGATCGTGCCTGCCTGGTCGCAAACGCTGAGCGGGCACGCGGCGGGGATCGTGCTCGGCGATCACCTGGACGTGATCGGGCACTACGAGGCGGCTGGCGCGACCTTCTTGCGCTCCGGCTCCAGCTTCGACGACGCGCGCTTCCGCGCGCTCTGGAACGAGGTCGGCCGGGCGCTCCCCGCGCTGGCGGCGTGACCGCTCCCAATGCCAGTCAGTCAAGCGACAGACGTTGACGCTGTCGTCCTACGTTGTCGTGATCGTGGACGGCGACGGCGACGGCGACGTGGCCGTGGACGACTGCTCGGCATGTCAGATGCAGCTGCTACCTGAATCCCCATGCTCAGCTTTCAGAAGCTCG
>DASQAS010000226.1:0-13551 GCA_035635635.1 Myxococcales bacterium
GGGCCCTGCGGAATGTTCGACATGGAGATCACGTCCTTTGGTTCGGGCGCCTTGGGGGGCGCGGCCTCGGCAGGAGGCACCGGAGAGGGAACGGGCGTTGGAGCGTTGTCTTTGCACGCGGCCAGCGCCAGGGCGAGGAGAATCAGACAGCGAACGCGCATAGGGGCGCGGAAAATAACCGAGCCGTTCGCGGCCGACAAGGAGCAAGCGAGCCCCGCGCGCCGTTCCCACGGGAAGGAACGAATCCAACGTCGCATGGTCATGAATCACCCCTGCCCGCTTCGGGAGCTTCGCTGCCAGGAATCGAAAGTCAAGCGCGCGCGGAAAGAGCCCTCCCGACCCGCGCCCTGCTACTCGGCCTGCTGCCGCGCCGCGCTTTCCGCGCCCGCCGACCACCGCCGGGCGCGCTCGAGGAGCTGCTCGACCGCGCCGGCCTTCTCCTCGGAGTAGCGCAACAGCGTGATCGCGCCCGAGGCGATCGCCGCCAGCTTGCGCGCTCCGTACCGCTCGCGCTCCTCCGGGTGCGCGCGCAGGTAGTCGCGGAACAGGAGGCGCTCCTGCCACTGGTCCGAAGGGTACTGCACGATGTGCGCGTTGAACGAGACGGGTCCGCGCTTGCGGAAGTAGAGCCGGCCCGGCACGCCGGCCTCGCCGAACGCCTCGTAGTCAGGCAGCCGCAGCGCGGAGCTCAGCTCGCGCACGCCGACGAGCAGATCGATCACCGGCTTGGCCGCGAGGCCCGGCACCGCGGTGCTCCCGAAATGCTCCACCCGCGCGTCGGGAAGCGCCGCGCGCAGCTTCGCCGCCTCTTCGGCGGCTTGCTCTCCCCAGCGCGGATCGTGCAGCGCCAGCGATACCGGTTCGTCGAGGAGCGCCCGCTCGAGCGTCTGGGGGGACTGCAGCGCCGCCAGCGCCGCCGCCTGCTCCGCCTCCTTCTTGCTCCGGCCGGTTCCCCGCCCCAGGGGCGCCGCGTCCAGGCGGACTTCCACCTCGTAGGAGCGGGCGTGATCCGGGCCGGCGACGGAGAGCACCTGGTACTGGGGCGTACGCCGGCGGCTCTGGAAGAGCTGCTGCAGCTCGGTCTTCGCGTCGCGCGCGCGCGTGCCACCCAGGAGCGGCGCCAGCAGGCGGTCGAGGACGTCCTGCGTCTGCTCGAGACCACAAGAAAGGACCACCGCGGCGAGGACCGCCTCCAGCGCGTCCGCGAGCCGCGCCGCGTTCTCGCGCCCGCCACTGCGCTGCTCCCCACGACCCAGCAGCAGCAGATCGCCCAGGCCGAGCTGGCGGGCCACCAGGGCCAACGACTCTTCCCTCACCAGCCCGGCGCGCAGCCGGGTCAGCTCGCCTTCCGGCGCGTCCGGGTACCGTTCGTACACGAGCCGGGCGATCAAGAAACCCAGAACCGCGTCGCCCAGGAACTCGAGGCGCTCGTTGGAGGCAAGGATCTCCCGGCCCGGAGCCAGCGAGCGCTCGTGCACGTAGCTGCCGTGCCGCAGCGCCTGCAGCGCCAGCTCCGGCTTGAGCGATCGTTCGGGCAGCCCGAGCCGCGCCGTGAGCCTCGCAACCCGCTCCTGGTCGGTCAGCTCGGGCATCGGGGAAGACTACAGCCGCGCGGCTTCGTCTGCCACGCTGTAGGGGTCGGTCTGCCGGTTGGCGATCTGCAGGGCGAGATCGTCGAGGCGGGCGCCGTGCTCGGCCAGCTTCTCCAGCGCCACCTCGAGCAGCCGCTCGCGCAGCACCTCGACCAGCTCGCTCTTGGCCCTCTGTGTCTCGCGCTGCAGGAGCCCGGGTCCCGACTTGAGGAACTGGTAGTGCGCATCGATCGCGTTCCACAAGTCCGCCGTCCCTTCGTCGCGGGAGGCCACGCACTTCACGATGGCGATCTCGTGGCCGCCGATGTCCTTGCCCATCACGTGGTTCAGCTCCAGCATCGAGCGCAGGTCCCGGACCGTGCGGTCCGCCCCTTCCCGGTCGCTCTTGTTCACGGCGAAGAGATCGGCGACCTCCAGGATGCCGGCCTTGATCGCCTGGATGTCGTCGCCCAGGCCCGGCACCACCACCACCACCGTGGTGTGCGCCAGCCGGCAGACCTCGACCTCGTCCTGGCCGACCCCCACGGTCTCGATCAGGATCACTTCCTTGCCCATCGCGTCGAGCACGCGGGCGCAGTCGGAGGTGGCGCGCGAGAGACCTCCGAGCTGGCCGCGGGTCGCGAGGGAGCGGATGAACACGCCGGAATCGAGCGCGTGGTCCTGCATGCGGATGCGATCGCCCAGGATCGCGCCACCGGTGAAGGGGCTGGTCGGGTCCACCGCCAGGACCCCGACGGTCTTGCCCCTGGATCGCAGGTGCGCGATCAGCCGGTCCACCAGCGTGCTCTTCCCGGCCCCGGGATTGCCGGTGATCCCGACGATCTGCGCGTGACCGGTCCGGGGCCACAGCTTGCGCAGGGCCTCCTCGGCCTCGGGCTGCGCGTCGTCGATCAGGCGCATCAGCCGGGCCGCGGCGCGGACGTCACCCGAGAGCACGCGGTCGGCCAGGGCGCTCACGCCTTCAACAGCTCGCGCGCGATCACCATGCGCTGGACCTCGCTGGTGCCCTCGCCGATGGTGCAGAGCTTGACGTCCCGGTAGATGCGCTCCACCAGGAACTCCTTGGTGAATCCGTAGCCGCCGTGGATCTGCACGCCGTGGGCGGCCGCCCGGGAGGCGGCCTCGCTGGCGAACAGCTTCGCCATGGCCGCTTCCTGCGTGTAGGGCTTTCCCTCGTCGGCGAGCCGCGCGGCCCGGAACACCAGCAGCCGCGCCGCCTCCAGCTCCGTGGCCATGTCCGCCATCATCCAGCGCAGCGCCTGGAAGTCGGCGATGGGTTTTCCGAAGGCCTTCCGCTCCTTCGAATAGGCGACGCTCTCCTCCAGCGCGCCCCGTCCCAGCCCCACGCTCAGCGCGCCGATCGTGATGCGGCCTTTGTCGAGGATCTTGAGCGTGTCGACGAACCCGCCGCCCACCTCGCCGATCCGGCGCCAGTCCTCGGCGAAAACGTCCTCCATCACCAGCTCGGCGGTGTCGCTGGACCGCATGCCCAGCTTCCCGTGCAGGGGCCGCTGCGAGAAGCCCTTCATTCCCTTCTCGAGAACGAAGGCGGTCACGCCCTTCTGCCGCTTCTCCGGTTCGGTCAGCGTCAGCACCACGAACACGTCGCCCACGCTCCCTTGGGTGATGAACATCTTGGCTCCGTTCAACACCCAGCCCTTGTCCTTGCGGACCGCCGTGGAGCGCATTCCAGCCGCGTCGGAGCCGCTGCCCGGCTCGGTCAAGCCCCAGGCGGCGAGCTTCCTGCCCGCCGCGATGTCCGGGATGTACCGCTGGCGCAACTCCTCGCTGCCGAATCGAAGCAGGTGCGACGTGCCCAGCCCGTTGTGCGAGGCGACCGTCAGCGCCAAAGAGCCGTCCCAGCGAGCGATCTCCTCCACCACCGCGGCGACCGAGACCGTGTCCAGCGCCGAGCCGCCCAGCTCCTCGGGCACCGTCATCCCGAGCAGGCCCAGCTCGCCCAGGTGCGCGACCACCTCTCGCGGGAAGCGCTCCTCGCGGTCCCACTCCTGTGCGTGCGGCTTCACCTCGCGCAGGCAGAAATCGCGGACCATTCCGACCAGCTTGCGCTGGCTCTCATTCAGCTCGAAGTCCAAGAAGCTCTCCGTCCGCCGTCCGGCGCGAGCGTTCTATCAGGGCAGCGTCACTTGCGCACCACCAGCTCCCCCGCCGCCAACGCCACCGGGCGGTCGGCGTCCGCTGCATGACGGTAGATCCAGACGTCCACCGTGTGCTTTCCGTCGGACAGCTCGCGCAGCCGCGCGCCGTACCGGCCGCTCACCGGGAGCGTCAGCTGGTCGTCCTCGGCGGGCAGCGGAGGATCGAAGACGACGTGCGCCCGCTTGCGGCCGTCGATCCAGAGCTCTTCCCAGACCTGCCCGGTCTTGTTCTCGCCCACCGGGCGAGGAAAGTAGCAGCGGCCGAAGATCGGGTCGGCGGCCCCGACCTCGGCGCGCATCGCGCGGGCGTCCTCCGCGCCCCGCTCGAGCTCGTGCCCGAAGAAGACGCAGTTTCCGTAGCCGCCGGGGTTCTGCACGCGGCGCAAGCCGTCGCGGGCGATCCAGCCGGTCTGCGGGACTCTCCCCCGGGACGTCGCCCGGTACCGCTCGAAGAGGAAGGCGGCGCCGGCCAGGACCAACACCGCCGCGGTGGCTCCCGCCAGCATGCCGGTCCACAGGCGCGTCGGACGCGCGCGCGGCGCCGCCTGCGGTGGCCGTTGCGCGCTGCGGATCCGCTGCGGCGCCGGCCGCGCGGCGCTGCCCGGATCCGGCAGTACGCGGGTCTCCTCCAGATCCGGCGGCGCATCCGTGTGCTGTCCTCCCAACGAGCGCGGCAACGCGTCGATCGCCGCGAGCAGCTCGCCGCAGCTCTGGTACCGCTCGGCCGGCTTCTTCTCGCACATCTTCTCGACGATCCGGACGACGCGCTCGTCGCAGACGACCAGCTCCGCGAGGCTCGGGAGCGGCGTCTTCACCTGCATCATCATCACGTCCACCTTGTTCTTCGCCTCGAACGGCCTGCGGCCGGCCAGCAGGTGGAAGGCGGTGATCCCCAGCGAATAGATGTCGCTGCGCGCGTCGATGGCGTACCCGGTGGCCTGCTCGGGACTCATGTAGAAGGGCGTGCCCAGCACCGTCTCGCCGGTCAGGTCCTTCGCCGCGTCGCGCAGCTTGGCGATGCCGAAGTCGAGGATCTTCAGCTCGCCCGAGTCGGACAGCATCAGATTGCCGGGCTTGATGTCCCGGTGGATCACGTTGCTCGCGTGCGCCTTGCGCAGCCCGTCGGCGCACTGGCGTACGACGGAGAGGACGGACGGGGCCGGGAGCGGACCTCGCTGGAGGAGCGCGTCGAGCGGCTGCCCGTCGAAGTACTCCATCACGATGTACGGGTCGGCCGCGTCTTCGTCGGCCGCGGCGATCTCGTAGATCTGGATGATCGAGGGATGGGCGATCTTCGCCAGCACCTGCGCCTCGCGGCGGAAGCGCTCCACGTATCGCGGATCCGGGTGGGTGAGCACCTTGATGGCGACGTGCCGGCCGAGCGTCGGATCCGTCGCGCGGTACACGGCGCCCATCCCGCCGGATCCGAGCGGGACCAGGTCCGTGTACCGGCCGAATGCCGGCCTCCCCTGCGGCCCGGGCATCACCCTGTCTTATAGGCCTGGAGGGCGGGCTCGTCCTGTTTGCGGACCGTGTGCGCGAAGGCCCACCCGGCGCACGCGGCCAGGGCCGCGTAGCGCAGCGCCACCGTGGGCCAGAAGACCGCCTGATCGAACCACATCGCCTGCGCCCAGGCGCGCTCTGCCTGCAGGTGCAGGCGCGCGAAGCTCGCCACATAGTCGGCCAGCGCCACGACCGACGCGGCGGAAGCGAGCCACCCCGGCACGGCCGCCAGGGCGATGAGCGCGACCACCCACAGCCAGTACTGCGGCGAATACACCTTGTTCGCGATGAAGAAGACGCAGACCAGCGCGCAGGCCGCCTGCAGCGGATCGAGCCGGCGGGTGCGCACCTCGATCACGACGAGGGCCGCGGCTGATGCGAGGACTGCGATCACCGAGATCAGATCCGCCCGGGCCACCCCGGCGCGCGGATCGCCGCCGAAGAGGAGATAGAGCGAGGGCTCGATGTCCCGGATCGCGTTGTACTCGAAGAACCAGGTCCACCGCGGCCATCCCCAGAGGGCGAACGGCAGGTTGATGGCCAAGGTGAGCGCGAGGAAGATCCCGGCCAGCGCCAGGGTCTTCCGCAAGCCGGATCGCAGGGTCACCAGAAGGAGCACGCCCAGGACCAGGATGGGGAAGAACTTGGTCCACACCGCGACGGACAGCACCGCGACAGCCGCCCGCTCCCGCCCCTCCGCCCAGAGCCACAGGCCAGCCAGCAGCGGGAGGATGCCGAGCAGGTCCCAGTTCAGCGCCCCATAGACCAGCAGCGCCGGCGATGCCGCCCACACCCAGGGCATCGTTCCCGGCAGGGCCGCGACGAACCAGAGCGTCCCCAGCGCGCAGGCCGCCAGCAACGCGAAGGTGAGCGCGAAGTACCCCGCGCGCCCGGGAGCCAGCACGCTGGGCAGCCACATCCCGACCCCGAGCAGCACCGGGTATTCGATCTTGTCCTCGATATAGGGGACCGGATGGCGCCGCGCCCCGCGGTCCTCGTGCAGCGCGAGGATGTCCGAATAGGCCAGCGCGCCGAACGACCAGATGCGGTAGCCCCAGGGCGACCCGTGGCGCGTGCCTTCGGCCGTGCGCAGGTAGCAGGCGAGGAGGATGGCCGAGCAGACCAGCGCGGGCGCCGCGAATCTGCGCAGGGTCTGGCGAGGATCGAGCGGCCGCTCCATGCGGCGGCTACACGGGCGTGACGCTGCGCCGCTTCGGGCTCACCGGCCGTTCGCGCTGGGCGGCGGCCTCGAAACGGCGGGCGATCTCCGTCCGGAGCCGCTCGCCGGGCACGATCGCGTCCACCACCTGCTCCGCCGCCAGCTTGTAGATGTCGATGTCCGCCTTGTACTCGTCGCGGAGCTGCTGCACGTAGGCCGCGCGCTCCTTTTCCGGTTTCTCCTGGATCTTGTTGAAGTAGACGGCGTTCACCGCCGCCTCCGGCCCCATGACCGCGATCATCGCCTGCGGCAACGTGATGGTCGCGTCCGGATCGAAGGCCGGGCCGCCGAAGGCGTACAGGCCCGCGCCGTACGCCTTGCGGATGATCACGCAGAGCTTGGGGACGGTCGCCTCGCTGACCGCCATGATCATCTTCGCCCCGTGGCGGATGATCCCTTCGCGCTCGACCTTGGTGCCGATCATGAACCCCGGCACGTCGGGCAGGTAGAGGATGGGAATCCCGAACGCGTCGCAGAGCCAGATGAAGCGGGCCGCCTTGTCCGCGCTGTCCACGAACAGCACCCCGCCCTTGTGCTTCGGCTGGCTGGCGACGATGCCGATGGGCCGGCCCTCCACGCGGGCGAACGCCGTGATCACCTCGGGCGCGAACAGCTTCTTCAGCTCGAACAGCGAGTCGGCGTCCACCAGCTCGCGGATCAGCGCGAACATGTCGAAGAACTTGTTCTGGTCGGGCGGGATGATCTCCTCGATCCGCTTGCCCGATGCTGCGGGCGCCACCGGCTTCTGCAGCGGGAGCGGTCCGGCGAAGCTCTCCGGCAGGTACGAGAGGTAGCGCCTCGCGGCCTCGATGGCCTCCTGCTCGGTCTTCACCAGGATGTCACCACAGCCGGAGACGGAGCAGTGCATGCGCGCCCCGCCCAGCTCCTCCAGGGTGACCTTCTCGCCGATCACCATCTCGGCCATCCGGGGCGAGCCGAGATACATGGAGGCGTTGCCCTCGACCATCACCACGATGTCGCAGAAGGCCGGGATGTACGCGCCGCCCGCGGCGCTGGGCCCGAACAGCAGGCAGACCTGGGGGACGAGCCCGCTCATCTGGCACTGCTGGTAGAAGATCCGCCCGGCGCCTCGCCGGCCCGGGAACATCTCGATCTGGTCGGTGATCCGGGCGCCGGCGGAGTCCACGAGGTAGAGCATCGGGCAGCGCGTCTTGATCGACTGCTCCTGGATGCGGACGATCTTTTCCACCGTCCTGCGGCCCCAGGAGCCTGCCTTGACGGTCGAGTCGTTGGCCATCACCGCCACGACCCGTCCGCCGATCTTGCCCAGTCCGGTGATCACGCCGTCGGCCGGCAGCTCCGGGTCGAGCGCGTTGGCGAAGGCGCCGTCCTCGACGAAGCTGTCCTCGTCGAGGAGCATCCGCACGCGCTCGCGCGCGAACAGCTTGCCGGTCTCGGCGTTCTTCTGGTGGTACTTGGGCGCCCCGCCCTTCCCGATCCGCGCGAGCTCCGCCTTGACCTTGTCGTCGAATCCCATCGCGGCGGCGCTTCTAGCAGGAAGCAGCGCCGCGTGCACGCGGGGCCGGTCTATCGGAACAGCCCCGGCCAGAAGCGCCACGTAGCGCGGCAGGGCCGGTCTCCAGGTCCGCAACTCCAGGCCTCGTCGGCGAGCGGCTGGATCAGGGTCCCGTCCTTGCCGAGGCCGAGCGGTCGCGTGTGGCAGGCGCCCGCCGTCATGGGCAGCTCGATGAATCCGCAGGAGGCAGCTCAGCGCGCGAAGTACGGTGCTGGCACCGGAATCGCCTGTCCGTCGTGCCGTGGGTCGCTGGCACCGAGCTTTACGGACGTTTTGCGGTCGTAGAGTACGGCCTGGCCGTAGCCGAAGTTGGGCGTTCTGGGCGGCTTGATCTCGAGGAGGTGCCCCAAGGCCGTCAGCTCGTCGCGGGTCTGCTGCGGGATCGAGCTCTCCACCTCCACGTCGCACCCTTCGAACGTCCCCTTGGTGAACCGTCCCGCCTCCAGCGCCTGCTGGATGGTCATTCCGAAGTCCGCGATGTCCACCACGAACTGCGCGTGGGCTTGCGACTGGTTCCAGCCGCCCATGATCCCGAAGCCGATCCGCACGTCGTCCTTCTGCATGAAGGCCGGGATGATCGTGTGCAGCGGCCGCTTGCGGCCGGCGATGGTGTTCGGCTGCCCCGGCTTGAGCGTGAACAGGTTGCCGCGGTTCTGCAGCATGAAGCCGGCGTCCTTGGGCGTCAGGCCCGACCCGAAGCCGGCGTAGTTGCTCTGGATGAGCGAGATGATGTTCCCCTCGCCGTCCACGACGCTGAGGTAGATGGTGTCGCTTCCGCGCGAGGCAGTGATCCCGGGGAGCTGCGAGGGCTCCACGTGGCAGGCGGCCTTCTTCGGGTCGATCAGCTGTGCGCGACGAACGGCGTTCTCCCTGGAGAGGAGCTGCTCGACCGGGATGCGCGCGCTGCGCGGGTCGCCGATGTACTTGAGCAGGTCGGCGTAGGCGAGCTTCTTCGCCTCGATCATCGCGTGCAGCGTGCGCGCCGAATGGAACCCCCACTCGCGGATGGGGAGCTGCTCGAGGATGTTCAGCATCTCGAGCGCCGCGATCCCCTGCCCGTTGGGAGGCAGCTCGGTCACCTTCCATCCGCGGTAGGTCGTCTGGATCGGGTCGACCCACTCGGCCTTGAACTCCGCCAGGTCCTCGAGCGTCATCGCCCCGCCGCGGGTGCGCACCACCTCGACGATGGCCTGGGCCGTGGGACCCCGATAGAAGCCGTCGCTGCCTTTCTCCGCGATCCGGCGCAGCGAATTGGCCAATGCAGGGTTGCGGAACGTCTCACCGGCCTTCGGCGAGCGCCCGTCCAAAAGGAACGTCTTCGCCGATTCCCGATCCTCGGAGAGCATCTGCACCGAGCGAGCCCAGAGCCCTGCTGTGACCTCCATCACGGGGAAGCCATTCTCGGCGTACCAGATGGCCGGCGCGAGGTCGGTGGCGAGCGGCAGGCGGCCGAAGCGCTGGTGCAGGGCGGCCCAGCCGGCTACGGCGCCCGGCACCGTCACCGTGTAGACCCCACGGTGGGGCAGCTCGCCCTCCACGCCTTTCGACTTGAGGAACTCGAGCGTCATCCCCGCCGGCGACCAGCCGCTGGCGTTCAGACCGTAGAGCTTGTCCTCCTTGGCCACGTAGACGATGGCGAAGAGATCGCCGCCGATGCCGTTGGAGGTCGGCTCCATCAGCCCCTGCGTAGAGTTGGCGGCGATGGCCGCGTCCACGGCGTTGCCGCCGCGCTGCAGGATCTGCACCGCCGCCTGCGCCGCCAGCGGCTGGCTGGAGGCGGCCACGCCATGCTGCGATGCGGCGATCGAGCGTCCGGGGACGGGAAGAGCGGCTGCCAGGCTCAGCATGAGGGCCACCATGGCGCGGACTTGTATCACCCCCCGCCCGAATGCATTCTAGGACGCCGATGCCCAAGGGGAAGCCGCGTGAACAGGGCGACACTGCGGTCGTCACGGAGAAGAAGAGCAAGACCCAGAAGCCAAAGCTCTGGAAAGTCATCCTTCACAACGACGACTTCACCACCATGGAGTTCGTCATCCACGTGCTGGAGGTGGTCTTCAACAAGGAACCCGCCCTCGCCCACCAGCTGATGCTGCAGGTTCATACGCGTGGCATGTGCGTCGCGGGCGTTTACACTCACGAGATCGCGGAGACCAAGGTCGGAACGGTGGAGCACATGGCGAGAGCGGCGGAGTTTCCCTTTCTGTGTACGATGGAACCTGAATGAGCTTGTCGATCACCAAAGAGCTTGAATCGTCGTTGCGGCTGGCTTTCGCCGAGGCGAAGGCGCGGCGGCACGAGCACGTGACGCTGGAGCACCTGCTCTACGCCCTGCTGCGCGACCCCATCGCCACCCGGATCCTGCGCGCCTGCGGAGCGCGGCTGCCGGAGCTGAAGCGGGAGCTCGAGCAGCACCTCCAGGAAAGCCAGCCCCAGCTCGCCGAGGGGTTCGACCGCGACCCCGAGCAGACCCGCGCCTTCCAGCGCGTCCTCGAGCGCGCCGCCATGCAGGTGCAGTCCAGCGGCAAGGAGACCATCGACGCAGGGTCGGTCCTGGTCGCCCTCTTCCGCGAGCGCGACTCTCACGCCCTCTATCTTCTGGAGAAGCAGGGCGTGACCCGGCTGGACCTCCTCCGCTTCATCTCCCATGGCGCCCTCAAGGTGCGCGACGAGAGCGGGCTGCGCCCGCACAATGGCAACGAGGACGAGCTGCACGCGCAGCCGCAGGGGGACGAGGAGGACGGCGGCCTGGCGGACGACCCGCTCACCGCCTACTGCGTCGACCTGATCGCCCGCGCCGCCGATGGCCGGCTCGATCCGCTGGTCGGGCGCAAGAACGAGCTGGAGCGCACCATGCAGGTGCTCTGCCGCCGCCGCAAGAACAACCCCATCTACGTGGGCGAGGCGGGCGTAGGGAAGACCGCCATGGCCGAGGGCCTCGCGCTCGCCATCCACGAGAAGAAGGTTCCCGAGATCCTCAATGACGCGCCGCTCTACGCACTGGATCTGGGCGCCCTGCTCGCCGGGACCAAGTTCCGCGGCCAGTTCGAGGAGAGGCTCAAGGCGGTGGTGAAGGCGCTGGCGCAGAAGCCGGGCGCCATCCTCTTCATCGACGAGATCCACATGCTGGTGGGCGCAGGCGCGACCAGCGGCGGCTCGATGGACGCCTCCAACCTGCTCAAGCCGGCGCTGGCCAACGGCGAGTTGCGCTGCATCGGCAGCACCACCTTCAACGACTTCAAGGCCAGCTTCGACCGCGACAAGGCCCTGTCCCGCCGGTTCCAGAAGATCGAGATCCTGGAGCCGAGCCGCGACGAGGCCATCCAGATCCTGCAGGGGCTCAAGAGCCGGTACGAGGAACATCACGGCGTTACCTTCAGCGAGCCGGCGCTCGAGGCGGCGGTGGACCTGTCCGCCAAGCACCTGCTCGACCGGCACTTGCCGGACAAGGCGATCGACGTGATCGACGAGGCCGGCGCGCTGCAGCGGATGAAGCCGGCGAACGAGCGCGTGCCGCTGATCGGCGTCCCCGAGATCGAGCAGGTGGTGGCGAAGATCGCGCGGATCCCGCCGCGCAGCGTCTCCAGCGACGACAAGACGGCGCTGAAGAGCCTTGCGCCCGAGTTGAAGAAGGTCGTCTACGGACAGGACCCGGCCATAGAGGCGCTGGCCAGCGCCATCCTTCTCTCCCGTTCCGGGCTGGGCTCGCCCACCAGGCCCATCGGCAGCTTCCTCTTCTCCGGGCCCACGGGCGTGGGGAAGACCGAGCTGGCCAAGCAGCTCGCCCGCATCATGGGCGTGCCGCTGATCCGGTTCGACATGTCGGAGTACATGGAGAAGCACACGGTGAGCCGCCTGATCGGCGCGCCTCCGGGATACGTCGGCTTCGATCAGGGTGGCCTGCTCACCGACGCCATCCGCAAGCAGCCGCACGCGGTGCTCCTGCTCGACGAGATCGAGAAGGCGCATCCGGACGTGTTCGACATCCTCCTTCAAGTCATGGACCACGCCACCCTGACCGACAACAACGGCCGCCAGAGCGACTTCCGGCACGTCGCCCTGATCTTCACCACCAACGCCGGGGCGCGAGACATGACCGCGGCGCGGGTGGGATTCGGCGCCGGCACCCGGAGCTTCATGGTGTCCGGATCGAAGGTTGGCGAGAAGGTGGCTTCGTTCGACCTGGATTCGGGGGCCGGCGGCGATGCGAAGAAGGCCATCGAGCGCACCTTCAGCCCGGAGTTCCGCAACCGGCTCGATGGGTGGATCGCCTTCGGCAGCCTTCCCATGGAAGTGGTTGAGCGCATCGTCGACAAGCAGATCGACGAGCTGCGGCTGCAGCTCAAGGAAAAGAACGTGGAGCTGGAGCTGCTGCCGGCAGCGCGAAAGTGGCTGGCGGAGCGTGGCTTCTCGCCGCAGTTCGGCGCCCGGCCCATGGCCCGTCTCCTCCAGAGCGCGCTGAAGAAGCCGCTGGCGGAGCGGATCCTGTTCGGTGACCTGGAAAAGGGCGGAAAAGTGATCCTGGGTGTGCAGGAGGATCGCCTCGACATCCGCACGGAATGAAGTGATCCGCGCTGCACCGGGTACTATCGGTGCATGCGCCTGCTCGCCCTCCTGCTGCTGATCGCCCAAGAAGGGCTGCCGGGCGTGCCGCCGCGAATGCCGGTGGACGAGGAGCCGTCCGCCGCAGCGTGCACCTTCCCCTTGGTCCTGCGCGGCGATCCCTGCGCGTACGAGGCGAGCAGCGCCCCTGCGGATCCCAGCGACAATGCCGGCGCGGTACTGGACGCCGGGCGCGAGGCCTGCGCGGCGGCGGCACACGGGGATATCGGATTGCGCAGGGAGTGCGAGCACGCGCTCGCCGACCTGGGCGCCTCGGATCACTGCGCCCTCCGGTCACGTCTCGCCGACGGACGGGGCCGCCTTACGCACGAGGCGCAGGGTTGCGCGGAGCTCCTGCGGCAGGAGATCTCCCGCACCTCGCGGGCGGCCACGCTCTCACCCGGCTGCTGCCGGTGCCTGGCGGAATCCCGCTGCTCGGTTGGGGCTACGCAATGCAAGCGCGAGCTGGCCGATCTGATGCCTTCGGCCGCCCTGCGATCCTGCCTGTCGAGATCCTGTTCCGACGTCTGCTCGTTTGCCGTTCCCGCGCGGAGCGCGCCGGAGGAGACGCCGCCGGCGGCGCCCACGGACGACCCGCGGAACCCGAAGAAGATCTGAGGAGCCCGATGAGAACCCTGTTCGCTCTGCCCTGCGCCTTGATCGCCTGCGCCACCCCCGAACCCATCGCCACACCGACGCCGTCCTCGGGGCCGACGCGGCTGGAGGCCGTGCCCCGGCCCGCGCCTCCCTTCGACGCCAAGGGGTTCGCGGCCGACCAGCTCACGCCGCTGGAGTGCGAAAAGTCCGCGCGCCAGCTCTACGAGATCCGGCCGGACCAGGGCTGGGCGGCCCTGGTCGCCTGCGTCGAGCGCTCGCGCTGGCCGCGGGGCGAGTTCACGCACCTCGAGCTGCTCACGCGCGGCACCTGGGACCAGGAGC
>DASQAS010000227.1:0-24699 GCA_035635635.1 Myxococcales bacterium
TGAGGCAGCCGACGGAGATGTAAACGCGCGGGCAGCCGGCGGGAGCATGGCTGGGCCGCCGCAAGTTCACAAACCGCCAGGTCGACATTGAGGGGCACCCATGGCGCCGAGTTCGCGGTTTGTGCATGTCCGAAGCGGCGGCCCGGCCATGCTCCTGCCGGCGTCACGGCGGCTCTTCGATCCACTGCCGCCCGGCGATCGACGGGTCGCCCGGCGGGACCAGGTGCGAGGTTGCCCCTGCGCGGCACGCTGCGCCGATCGTCGGAGCGGCGCCTGCGAAGGTTAAGAAACGTGTCGTGTCTATCCATTTGCCTGCGAGCCGTGTCCAACCTTGCGGCATGCGGATCCGACGATTCAGCGCTTTCTGCCTCCCGGCCGTGGCGGCGGTCCTCCTCGGGCTCCCGAGGCACGCGCGAGCCACGCTGGGAGGCAATCTCACCACCGTGAAGACCGATCAGTCGCGGATGAAGGCGAGCCTCCAAGTTTCATCCGGCGACCAGTACGCCGTCCACGAGATGAAGGCCGCCACGGGCACCACCGTCCGCGAATACGCGACCCCGGACGGGAAGATCTTCGCGGTGGCCTGGCAGGGTCCGTGGCGCCCCGACATGCGCCAGCTTCTCGGCGAGTACTTCACCGACTACCAGGAGGCCGCCAAAGGCAAGCGCACCGGCCACAGCGGGCCGCTGGCCTCCGCCACGGACCGGGTGGTGATCGAGTCGAGCGGGCGTCCGCGGGCCTTCCGCGGGCGCGCCTGGGTGCCGGACCTGGTTCCCGCGGGCGTCGATCCCGCGGAGATCCGGTAACGGGGCCGGCCATGCGCAAGACGCCAATCGCCGCGCTGACGCTGCTCGCCGCCGCTCTCGGGTGCGGCGGCGACACCGCCACGAGCAATGCCGGCAACAACGGGGTCACACCGCCCAATGGGTCCAACGTCGTCGCGCTGGTGGTGGACGCGGGGGCCACCGGATCGAACGGAAGCCCGGTCGGCTACGTGAACGGCGCGTTCGTGACGGTGACTGTGTGCGTCCCGGGCACGCAGAGCTGCCAGGACATCGACCACGTGCTGGTCGACACCGGATCGTCCGGCCTGCGGCTGCTCGCCAACGACGGCAAAGCGGGAGGGAAGCTGACGCTGCCGCTGCCCGCGCTCCAGAACAGCGCGGGCGATTCCGTCGCCGAGTGCCTTCAGTTCCTCGACGGGTTCACCTGGGGTCCTGTGCTGCGCGCGGACGTCGTCCTCGGCGGCGAGAAGGCCAGCGGCGCTTCCATCCAGATGATCAGCGAGGCTTCCTTCGCGGTCCCCGCGAGCTGCGCGAGCGAGGGCGTGAACGAGGACAGCCTGGAAGGAAACCCCGGATTGCTCGCCAACGGGATCCTCGGCGTGGGCGCGTTCCGCCAGGATTGCGGCCCGGCCTGCGCCGTCGATCCCGCCCTCCCGGCGTCGGACAATCCGGGCCTCTATTACAAGTGCGACGCCTCCGGACGCTGCACGCAGACGGCGGTCCAGCTGACCTCGCAGGTCTCCAACCCCGTCGCCTTGTTTTCGTCCGACAACAACGGCGTGATCCTCGAGCTGCCCGCGGTCCCCGCGGGCGGGGCGGCCTCGGTTACCGGATCGCTCGTATTCGGGATCGGAACGCGGTCCAACAACGCGATCGGCAGCGCCTCCATCTTTCCGGTGGACGACAGCGGCACGCTGACCAGCGTCTATCCCGCGAACGGGACCGAGTATCCCGGCAGCTTCATCGACAGCGGCTCGAACGGGATCTTCTTCTTGAGCAGCTCGTCGACCGGCATTCCCGAGTGTCCCCAGGCCAAGGGGTTCTACTGTCCCCCCAGCACTCTCGCGCTGTCGGCCCAGAACCGCGGCGCGGGCGGCTCGCCGACCGGGCAGGTCACGTTCAACGTCGCGAGCGCGGCGGCGCTCTTCTCGAGCAACAACTCCGCGTTCGCGAACCTGGGCGGGAGCAACGGCGGGTTCCAGGGCAGCGTCCAGTCGTTCGACTGGGGTCTGGCGTTCTTCTTCGGCCGGAACGTGTTCACGGCCATCGAGGAGGCGAGCACGCCCGGCGGCATCGGGCCGTACGTCGCGTATTGAGGGGCTGCGCGCGCGTGCGGCAGCCTCGATCTCATGCGACGAGAGTCCGGACCGCGCCGACGGCGCGGTCCACCTCCTCGGGCGTGTTGAAGATGCTGGCCGAGAGGCGCGCGTAAGGCACGGCGTACGGGCTCGTGCTGGCGATCACCTTGCGCTTCAGGAGGCCCCGGACCACGTCGTCGGGAGAGTGGCCCTCCAGCTCGAAGCAGCAGATGCCGGCGGAGAGCGCGGGATCGCGCGGTGTGTGCTGCTTGACGCCGGGAATGCGGGCGAGGCCGTCCTTGATCCGGCCGTTCAGCTCGCGCACCCGTGCGGCGATCTTCGCGGGGCCCACCGCCCGGTGCATGCGGAACGCGGCGCCCATCGCCCATTGGTGCTCGAAGGCCTGGAAGCCGCCAGGGGTCATCCGTCGCGCGTTGGTCGGCGTCGCCGGCTTGCGGTCTGCCTGCCAGGCGACGTACGCCTCGAAGTCCGAGAACGACGGGATCACCGGGCGCAGCCGCGCCCACCGATCGGCCCGGGCCCAGACCAGCCCGGTGCCGCGGGGGGCGAACATCCACTTGTGCGCACCGGCGCAGAAGAAGTCCGCGCCCATCGCGGCCACGGTCTCGTCCACGCAGCCCAGGCCGTGCACGCCGTCCACCACCAGGAGGACGTGATCGGCCTCGTCGCGCGACTTGTTCACCTCCGCGAGCGCGGCCGCGATCTGCCGGATCGGCAACCGCACGCCGGTCTGCGAGTGCACCCAGGTGACGCCGACCACGCGGGTCGCTGGGGAGACGGCTTCGCGGATGCGGCCGACGATGCCGTCCACGGTCGCGGCCGCGGAACCGTCGAAGAGAGGGATCCTGCGCCAGGAGGCGCCGTTCCGCTCGGTCGAGAGCCGGATCGACTCGTGGTGCGAGAAGTGGTCGTGTGCGGTGGTCAGGATCTCCTGCCCGGGCTTCAGCTGCAGGCCGAAGTAGACCAGCGCCAGGCCCGTGGTGGTGTTCTGCGTCAGCGCGACCTCGTCGGCCTTGCCGCCCAGGTAAGCGGCCGCTTCTTCGCGCACGCGGCTCTGGAGGTTCTGCTGCTCCGACTCGAAGAGGCCCTGCTCCACCACCAGGAAGGGATTCTCGTCGAGCGCCCGGCGATAGGCGTCGATGGCGTCGCGGACCGGAGCGGGATGCGAGGCGATGTAGAAGCCGGCGAAGTGGAGGTACTCCTTCGTCAGCCGGAATTGATCGCGCACCTTCTTCCAGTCGTCGAGCGGCGGCGTGGCCGGCGTGCGGGTCTCGACCGCCGCCAGAAGCCGTCCCGGCAAGAGCGATGCCCCGAATAATGCACCCTGGGCAGCGAGAAACGCGCGGCGCGAGCCCGGCATGGATCCCTCCCTCCGTGTGCGGCGCGAGTCTACCTGGGCCGCAGTACGGATGCCCTGCAGGACCGCGATTTCAGTCCACTCCTGGAGAAATCCGCCGCCCCGGCCGGAGCGGCAAGAAGGGCGAGAGCCAGCATCCCGATCGCATGGGAAACCCCCCTTTCGGTTGACGAGTCAGCCCATTTCCGGAGCCCTTGCCAACGAGGTTCCGGTCCAGAGCGAAACAAATGCCAAACCCAGGAATCTTATAGAAAGTAGGCCGCGAGTTTCGTGGGGTTGTATAGTCATGGCAGCGGAAGGGAGGCGAAAGGGCCGACATGGACCCGATCGCAAAGAATTCCAGCATCGAGCGGTTGGCGGTTCGCCTGGGCGTCGCAAGCGGGTCGCGGCAGATCGGCCGCACCACGCTCGTGCGGCTCACGAGCTATTACGCTGTCGTCCTCACGTTGATCGCGGGGATCATCGTCGTCACCGACAACCTGAAGGGGATGCGCACCGCGGGTCCCAGGGGAATCGCCCCGGTCAGCGAAACGACCGACCCGGCGGCCGAGTTGACGAGGAGCTTCCTCGAACCGCTCCTGCGGACGCTGCCGCCGCTCCGCACCGGCGCGGCGGCGGTGATCGCCGCGTTCCTGCTCGCGCTGCCTGTGGCTTTCACCTACGTGCGGACGCGCAGCAGCCTGGCCTACGAACAGGCGGTGGTCCAGACCGTGATCATGCTGCCGGTCGTGGTCACCTCGATCCTGATCGTGGTGGAGAACAGCCTGGCGCTGGCCTTCAGCCTGGCCGGGATCGTGGCGGCGGTGCGGTTCCGGAACAACCTGAAGGACAGCCGCGACGCCGTGTACATCTTCGCGGCCGTCGGGATCGGCTTCGCCTCCGGAGTCGGCGCGCTCGCGATCGCGGCGTTCCTCTCGACGTTCTTCTGCGTGCTCGAGCTGCTGCTCTGGAAGCTCGATCTCGCGGGCGACCACGAACATACCTTCGGGCTGCTCTGCATGCCGGCGAACAAGACTCCCGAAACGGTTCCCTTGCCCGCGCCGATCGTCGAGCCCCCTGCGCTTTCCGGCGAGGCATCGGCCGCGATGCCCTCAGCCGACACCGGTCTCCTGGCCTTGGGCGGCGGGACTCCGATCCCGGGCAACGGGAAGACGAAGCGGCCGGCGCAGCGGCTTCTCGTGTACGCCACCGATCCGGAGAAGGCGCGCTCGCTTGCCAACGCCGTCCTGCAGGATCTGGCGAAGCGCTACAAGCTGAAGGCGACCCGGAACGGAGGCAACGACCGGTACGTACTCGAGTATCGGGTGCGGACGCGGAAGAAGTCGCCGGCCGGGGCGATCGTCGATCGCCTCAACGCCGAGGGCATTCCCTACGTCGTCGCGGCCGAGCTCCTGACCGAAGAAGAGACGGCGGAATCCGGCAAGGCTCCTCCCGAGAAGGCTTGACGCACTCGACATGGCCGCACTGGCAATTCCGGTTACCGCTCACGATCACGCGCAAGGGCCCGTGGATGCGCGGGTCACACTGCTCCACTACGGGGACTTTCAATGCCCGCACTGCGCGCTGTTCTTTCCCCACCTGATTGAGATTGCGCACGAGCTGCGCGACTCGGTGCGGGTGGCGTTCCGCCATTTTCCCATCGCGGACGTCCATCCGCAGGCCCTACGCGCCGCCGAGGCGGCCGAGGCGGCAGCCAGCCAGGGACGGTTCTGGGAGATGGCGTCGCTGCTGTATGCGAACCAGGAGCGCCTGGATGAAGACTCGATGGTGCGCTACGCGAAGAAGGTGAATATCGATGCGCGACGGTTCCGGAAGGAGCTGGGCTCCGGAGTCCACGCTCCGCGGGTGCGATCGGACTACCTCGGCGGGCAGCGCAGCGGCGTGCAGGGGACACCGACGATGTTCATCAACGGCCAGGTCTACACGGGCAGGCTGGAGCTCGGCGATGTGGTGGGGGCGCTGCTGACGGCGTCGAGGAATTCCTCGCCGCGCTGAAGGCCGGGCGGCCGATTCTCTTCACACGTACCGCTCGATGAACGCGTCCAGCTCCGCCTTCGGCAAGGCGCCCGCCACGCGGCCGACGAAGATGGGACCGCGCTGCAGGATCAGCGTGGGAATCGACTGCACCTGGTGGAGCGCGGAGGTCCGCGGGTTCTCGTCGACGTTCAGCTTCACCACCTTGAGCTTGCCCTTGCGCTCCCGGGCCGCCTCTTCCAGCACCGGCGCTACGGTGCGGCAGGGACCGCACCAGGGGGCCCAGAAATCGATCAGCACGGGGATGGGGCAGTCCTCCACTTCGCGCTTCCAGGTGGCGTCCGTCGCGGCGACGGGATGGTCCGGAAACACGGACTGCTTGCACCGGCCGCAGCGGGGATTGTCCTTCATTCGGGCCCGCGGAATGCGGTTGGTGGCGCCGCAGCGGGCGCACGGATACTCGACGCGGTCCTCGTCCATCACGCCTCTTTCGTAATCATTCTTGCGGACCGCGCAAGGCCCAAAAGGCGCGGACCGCTCATTGCGCCTGGGAAGTCACGCCCTTGGGCGCCGATCCGGTCTCCCGATCCAGCCTCATTGCGTCGAGGCGCGATCCCCGTGCGCATTCCGAATCGTTCGCCGATTGCGCGGAGCACGCCGGGCATCTCAGTTCATCGGCCCGCGCGCCGGACTGTTCTGCTCCCTGGCCGCGAGCCCCTGCCGCGTGACGAGGAAGCGCACGTGTCCGCTGGTTCCGGCGGCGATCACGTCGGCCTCGAACAGGCGGCCGGCCAGGGTGCCGACCACGGCGTCCTTCCCCAGGTTCTTGATGGTCCCGGTCAACGCGCCCGAGCGGAGCTCCGCGTGCTCCCGCTTCGCCGAAAGCATCTCGCAGGCGGCGTCATAGAGCGAGAGCGAGGCGTCCTCGGAGAGGCGCACCGTGCTCGCCAGCACGCAGATGAGCAGCCAGTAGGGGGTCTCGGAAGCCAATGCGCCGCCCATCATAAGGCGCAGGCACGGCCGGGCGCCTCGACGAATCGACGGACCCCGCCGGTCATCTCATTTTCCGTCATGAGCAACCGCGAACCGACCCGCGTCGTCACTGCCCATCGCCAGCTCGAAGGAGCAGGCTTCGTCGTCCGTCGGCCAATACCCGGCGCGGAGCTGTCGATGGTCGACCCCTTCCTGCTCCTGGACGAGATGGGCCCGGTCGAGTACGCGCCGGGCGAGGCGGTCGGCGCTCCCGATCATCCCCATCGCGGATTCGAGACCGTGACGTATGCCCTGGCAGGCGAGTTCGAGCACGAGGATTCCGCCGGCCATCGCGGCGTGCTGCGCCCCGGCGACGTGCAGTGGATGACCGCCGGCGCGGGCATCGTCCACTCGGAAATGCCTTCGCAAAGGATTCGCGACCAGGGTGGGCGGGTGCACGGCTTCCAGATCTGGGTGAACCTGCCTGCCCGCCTGAAGATGACCCGGCCGCGTTACCAGGAAGTGCCGTCGGAGAAGATCCCACGCGCTGCCACCGCGGACGGCCGCGCGCGCGTGACCGTGATCGCCGGCGAAGCGCTGGGGGCGCGGGCGGTAATCGATACGCATACGCCGATCGTCCTGCAGGACTGGTCGCTGGACGAGGGGGCGGACGTGTCCGTTCCCCTGCCGTCCACCTTGAACGCGGCTGCCTACGTGTTCGAGGGATCTGCGCGCGTCGGCGGCCAGCAGCTGCGCGACGGCCAGCTCGCCGTGCTGGGGCCCGGCGACGAAGTGCGTCTGCGCGGCGGGTCCGGGCGGCTGCTGCTGCTCGCCGGTGAGCCCCTGCGCGAGCGCGTGGCGCATTACGGGCCGTTCGTGATGAACAGCGACGAGGAGCTGATCCAGGCGGTGCGCGATTTCCAGAGCGGCAAGATGGGAGAGATCACGCGCACTGCACGGGTGGACGGTTCGGCCTGAGACGATTGCTTCAGGCCGGCCGGGATTGCAGCCCTAACGGCCACCAATCCGACTTATTTTGAGTATCCGTAATGTGACGAAATCCACGCCATGGTTGCGCGACTTTGTTGGATTGGGCATAAATGCGATTATGCCGAGACGCTCTTCCCATCCTTTCGATGCCTTGGCCGAACGCTTCGCACAGATCTTCGCGGAGCGCGTATCGGCTGCCCTCCCTACCGCTCGCGGCCTGGGCCGCAATGGAATCGCCAGCAAGCTGCGCGGCTTGAAACGCGACATGAGATGCAGGTTCCCGGGCTGCAAGAACCGCTCGAAGGGGCCGCGCTTCCGCTTCTTCTGCGAGGAGCACTTGAAGCTGCCGAAGAAGAAGCAGGACGAGGCGCTGACCAAGTGGGCTCAAAAGACGGCCTAGCCGCGCCGCCGCAGGCCGGATGGCGGCTATGGTTTGAGCACAAACATTGGCGGGCCGGCTTATGGGAAGGATTTTCTCCGCCCTGGGCCGGAAGTGGATCTGCGGTGGGCGTTGGTCGATTTCGTTCCGCTTCACAATGACAGACAGGTGACCACTCGTCGGATATAGCGGCCGACAGCGGGCCAGAGCTGTTGAGGAAGGAAGGAGGACAGCATGGCGGACATCTGTGCGCATCTCGAGAAGCTCGAGGATCCCGACCGCGAGCCGGTGAAGCCGAGCGGGAACGGCTGCAAGGAGTGCCTGGCAGCCGGAGACATCTGGGTCCACCTCCGACTCTGCATGATCTGCGGCCACGTGGGCTGCTGCGACAGCTCTCCCAACAAGCACGCGACGAAGCACTTCCACCGCACGCAGCACCCGACGATCAAGTCGTTCGAGCCCGACGAGGACTGGGCCTACTGCTACCCCGACGAGCTCACCATCGACGGCGTGACCAGCCTGCCCGGCGAGAAGCCGCCCCGACACTACGAGGCGCCAGCCGCCGGGCTTTAGTCGCGCCGCCGAAGGCGGCTTGGCGACTAGACTGGGACTCAGTCGTCGTCGAACCGGTCCTCCTCGAACCGGCCCGGCAGCGGATACGAGAGCCACGTATCGGCCAGCGGCTTCTGCCCCACGCCAGCGCGCGAGTAGTCGCAAACCCCCTCGGGGAAGGCCGACTTCAGCCGGGCGAGCTGGCTCGCGGTGAGGGCTCGCGCGTAGCTGCGCGCGTCCACCTTCTTGAGCTTGCACTTGAGGACGTCCTGTGCGAGCGGCTCGCCCGCCGCGAGGCGCGGGTTGCCGTGGGCCGGATACATCCGCGCGCAGGTGGCCGGATCGGTGATCCGCTCGCCGGTGACGGTGAAGCAGGCGTCCACCAGCCCCGCGGGCTTGTTGCGGGCCACCTTCTGCGGGGCGCTTCCCGGCCGCGGATCGTTCACGACGTTCTCCACCCACTGGTCGACCAGCCGGATGGCCATCACCTCGATCAGGTCGAGCCGCCCGGCGCCGGTGCCCACGTTGGAGCAGACCATGTTGACGTGGTTGGCGGCCGTGCCGTTGGTGTTGATCAGCCGCTGCCGGAAGCTGAGGCTGCGGACGGCGTCGTGGACGTCGCCGATGTCGTCGCGCCAGGGACGGAAATGGATGATGGGCAGATCGGGCAGCCCGCCGGCGCCGCTGTCGATGCGCCCCGTCCGGTAGGCGATGCGCAGGGCCTTGCGGTCCGCGACCTCGCGCGCCGCCACGATGTTGCCGTCGATGTCGTATCCGCCGACCCGGGCGTTCAGATCGAGGAACTGCTCGGCGTCGATCAGGCCGGCGTTGAACGCGTTGAGCCCGTACTGGACGCCCACGTTGTCCAGCGACCGGCGGGCGAAGCCCGTCCGTGGATCCCGTCCGAAGACGTTCACCAGGTTGTCATGCCAGGTGCAGCGGGCGCCTCCAGGGTTCCTGACCGGGTCGTAGATGAGCGCCGGCGGGATCCCGGGGTCGCAGCCCGCGTTGTCGGTCACGGCGCCGTTGGGCTTGTACCCGGCGTTCCAGGTCCGGTTGTTGATGCAATGCTGCCAGGTCCCCCAGCCGCCCACCGCGGTCTTCTGGTCCAGCGTCCAGGTCAACGAAGAGGTGTCGAACGCCCGCTCCAGCAGCGCGCAATCGCCGAGCGGAACCCCGAACGTCAGTAGCTCCGGGAAGCTGTTGCGGGCGGCGAAGCCCTGCATCATCCCCGGGTAGTTCTGGTTGATGGAGTGGAGCTGCATCGAGCCGCCCGAGCTGCCGGTGCCCAGCGTGTAGACCGGCACCCCGTAGCGCTCGATGAAGTGCTCGCGCACCATCATCGTGGTCTCGGCCGACAGCACGTCGTCCGCGTTGTTGCCGAACACGTTCAGCGACGACGCCGCCATCGCGTATCCCAGCGCCAGCACGTCGCCGCCGCTCGCGGCCGACAGGACGCCGCCGGTCGTCCGGCCCTGGTGATAGCCGGCCTTCGCGCCTCCGCCGTAGCTGTAGAGGAGCCGTCCGTTCCAGGATGGAGAGCTGGTCCAGGGATCGGGCACGGGGCCGGCCGCGGGATCGTGCAGGATCGAGATCTGGTAGATGGCGCGGTTGATGGTGCCGGTCTCGACCCGGACGATGTAGCTCACCCGGTTGCCCTGGCTGGTGGTGGTCTGCGCGAGATCGGCGGGATGGACGGCCGGGTTGGGCAGCGGCTTCAGCGTGCCGCCCGTGGATCGATAGACGTAGTCGACGCGGGTGGTGGTCGAGCAATCCGCGTCGAGCGGCGGACCGAGGTTGCCGCCGGTCACCGGCAGCACGAAGGTCTGCGTCTCGCAGATGAACGGAGCCTGGTGCGGGCCCGAGAAGATCGGCCCGATGATCGCGTGGTTGATCAGTGCCACCGATTCGCTGGGCGGACCATGGCGGCCTTTGCTCTCCACCGTCAGCGTGTTGCGGCCCAGGGACAATTCCGTGACCAGGCCGAGCAGCGTGCTCGGCGAGCGGCCCGCGCGGAAGGCGCCCGTCACGTTGCGGCCGTTCAGGCTGACGATCAGCGACCTCTGCGACTGACCCGCGGGAACGGCGATCTCCACCAACACGTCGCCGCCGGTGACCCGATCGGGCCAGGTCGACAGCGTGCGGATGGTGAAGCCGTCGCCGCGGTCGTGCGCGGCGGCGGCTCGAGAGAGAAGGAGTTGGACGGAAAGGACGACGGCAAACGAACCGAAGCCGATCAGGAGTCGCTTCATCGCGATTCTCCTCCTGCCAGTTTGTGGAACGGCGATCGGGAAGGCCCATGGTCTTCGGACCTTCCCGGCCGGAGCCCCCGATGCCCCGGTGCCGCGCACTAGCCGGCCTGGTCATTTGCCGTGTCAAGACGCGGCGCGCGCGCGATTCCAGCCCGGTTGTCGTCGGGCAGGATCACCGCGCGCGCCGCGCCGGGCTAGTCGCCGTCGCGGTCGCCCTTGTGGTGCCCGAGCTTCCCGCAGAACTGCTCCACGCGCGCCGACTTGCCTGGAGTCTCCCAGCGCTTGTCCTTCGGGTCGTAGACCATCGGCCGCAAGTAGTCGTCCGGGTCCACCATCCACCGCAGCTCCGGCTTCCAGCCCACGTTGCGCGCCTGCTGCGTGAGCAGGAGGGACTTCTTGAACTCCAGCGACGAGCTGATCGCCGCCACGTTGGTCTGGTGCAGCGGTACGTAGATCTTGGGCCGGATGTGCTGGTGGTACAGCACCGGATCGCGCACGCCGTTGGTGGCCCAGCCGGCGCTGACGATCGACCCGAACTCGATGTCCGTCTGCGGGAGCGATTCCATGATGGAGAAGAGCTTGGCGCCGATGGCCGGCGAGGGCAGTCCCGGGTCGGAGCCCGTGCCTTCCTTCAGCGGGCCGGTGGTGTTGTGCCAGACGAAAGCGAAGTTGCGGTCGTCGCGCAGGACGAACTGGTAGAAGAGGCTGATCGAGCCGCCCGGGCTCCCCGGAATGGTTCCGAAGCCGGTCGTGGTGAGGTTGACCTGGCCCGCCGTCGGCGTGGTCGGCGTTCCATTGCCCGAGCACGTGTTCGTGGGCGTCACGCAGGGCCCCGGCGGATAGAGATCCGGCTCACGTGGGTCCGAGATGTTGTTCACCGGCACGAAGGGCTGATCCGTGGGCACGGTGCCCGAATGGATGTGCTTGAACGCGACGATGCAGGCGAGCGGCTCGAACTGGTCCAGGTTCACGATCTCCGCCCCTGGCTGCGAGGCGCGCGACACCACCGGGACGCAGTTCACCGGGTTGCCGTCGGGGATGATCCTCGTCCCGCCGTTCGCCGAGTTTGGATCGGCGAACATGCGGCGCACGTCGGCCTGCATCACGTCGCAGGTCTCCGGCGAGGTATAGATGGGGATGTTCAGCCACTTGGCGACGTACGCCGCATTGTCCGCATGGTCGCCGTGGCCGTGGCCGAGGAAGATCGCCTCGGGTCGCAGGGTCACCAGGTCCTGGTAGTCGAGCGGCGTACGCCGCAGATCCGGCTGGCCGGCCGCCGGCGGCAGCTCGAGCCGCTGGATGTACGAGTCGAGCAGGAAGATCCGTCCCCGCAGCGAGACCGCCACCGTGCTGTTGGTCACCCAGGAGAAGATCACCGCGTCCTTGTCCACCCCCGCGGTGGCGGGGTTGACGTTCTCCGCGCCGAAGAACCTCTGCCGGACGGCAACCACTTTCGGGTCGGCATTCCCGCCACGGTCGTCGTCGTGGGCCACCGCGGCGGTCGAGAGGCACAAGAACGCTGGCAGGAGCATCGCCCAGGCGGGCCTGATCGTTTGCAGCATATCGGAACCCCCTTTTCGCGACGGGCGGTACACCCTGACGATTTGCGAGATCAATCCGACCGGCCGTCGCCCTGCGCCTTGACTTTGGATCCTGGATGCGGGGTAGAGGCCATTTCGAATTTCCGGCAACTGCTCGGGCCGCTCACTTGCGCGGCCGGTGGCGACCGCTTGTCAAGCCCACTGGGAGCACATTCAGGGAGTGCTCGGCATCGGCGGTACGCCGGACGCCGGACAAGGAGGAGGAGGCGGCGGCGGTGGCGGAGGGGGGGCTCGGGCGGGTCGCACTGCGCTGCCGCCGGCGTCGAGAGCTGGAGCGCCTGGCTGCTACTCGCCTTCGGCCTCAGGGCACGATGGCGTCGATCCCGCGCCTCGCGAGCTCGGCCCGCAAGTCGCCGGCCATGAGCAGCCGCGCCTCCTCGTGCTGTCGCAGCGTCGCGTCGAGATGGGCGAGCGAGAGGCCGCGCGCAAACAGGTGCGACTGCTCGGCGGAGCAGAGCTCCGCGATCGGCCGCATCTCGCGCGGCAGCCACGCCAACTCGCCGGCGGGCGGCATGTTCCGCACCGTCTCGTGCAGCGTCTCGGCGCCGTCCATGAAGTGCATGTGATCCGCGCGACGCAGGATGACCATCCGCTTCGCCGCCGGCGTCCGCTCGAGCAGCTCGTACATTCCGGACAGCGGCAGCGACGTGTCGTTCTCCGCGACGAGATACAAGGTCGGAACGTCGCGGCTCCAGGCGAACGCCAGGGTTGCGGGAAGGATGCCCGGCTTCGGCCGGGAAGCTCCCCCCGGCGCGAGCGCGACGACGGACCGGATCCGCGGCTCGACTTCGACGGAAGCGAGCGCCGTCCACCCGCCCAGGCTGTGCCCGACGATTCCGACTCTCCCGGGATCGACCGCCGCCTGAGGGTCCATCGGGGCGCCGTCGATGAGCCGATCGAGAAGGAACCGGACGTCCGGAACGCGGCTCGCCATCAGCGCCTTCCACCGCGCTTCCTTCTGCCCCGTCGTCTCTCCGTCCCTCCGCGCCAGATCGGGCGCGATCATCTCGGAGTGATCCAGCGCGGCGACCACGTAACCGTGGCTCGCCAGGTGCGTGGTGAGGAAGGTCGCGGCGCGCCGCCCTCCGCCACTGGGATGCGAATAGATCAGCAGCGGGCAGGTCCCCGGCGAGTCAGCGGGAGCCCAGACCTCGCAGGGAAAGACGCGGCCGCGCGTCCGATCGACGGCCTCGAAGGAACGCACGCCGACCGGATGAGGTCCCTGGACGAACGGGTCGTAGCCGCTCACGGACGCATTCATATCCTGCCGGCGTCCGGACGCGGGACGTCGAATCCCACGAACGGACGGCCGGCCAGGCCGCCGCCTCGGGCGTGGATGGCACGGATCTGGCTGGCCAATCGGGCGATGCTCGGGCTGCGCCAGGACCTTCGCGGGGCGCTCCGGACGCTGCGCCGGAGCCCCGCGTTCGCCGCGATCGTGGTCCTCACGCTGGGGATCGCCATCGGCGCGACCTCCAGCGTGTTCAGCGTCGTGCGTGGCCTTCTGCTCAAGCCCCTGCCCTACCGCGAGCCGGACAAGCTGGTGCGCTTCTTCACCTCGTCGCGCCAGTTCGCCACCGGGACCGTGTCGCTGGCTTCGTACCGCGAGGACTTCGAGCATCTCTCCAGCATGAGCGGCGTGGCCGCGTGGGGGTATGGCAGCGGCAGCCTGGCAGGTTCCGGCGCGCCCGAGCACATCGGCCTCGGCCGCGCCACCAGCTCGTTGTTGCCGGTCCTGGGCGTTCAGCCCGCGCTCGGCCGCTGGTTCAGCCGCGAGGAGGAGGAGCCCGGGCACGGGCGGGTCGTGGTGCTCGGGCGGGCGCTCTGGCAGCGCAGGTTCGGCGGGGACCCGAACGCGGTGGGCCAGACGGTCGAGATCTCCGGTCATCCCTTCAAGATCGTCGGAGTGCTCGCCGAGGACCTCGAGCTGCCCGAGAGCTTCGACGCCTGGAGGCCGCTCCCGTTTCCACCCGATCAGCTCACGCCGCAAGCGCGGGGCTCGAGCTTCTTGCGGGTGATCGGACGGCTGGCGCGCAACGCCGCCCTGGCCGACGCGCGCGCCGAGCTGGCCGTGGTGTCGGCGCAGTTGCGCGCCTCGTTTCCCGAAGTCTATTCCGAGGAGACCGGCTACCACCTGATCGCGGTCCCGCTGCTCGATCAGATGGTGGGAAGCGTACGGCCCACGCTCTGGATGCTGTTCGGCGCCGTGGTGCTGGTCCTGCTGATGGCCTGCGCGAACGTGGGGAACCTGATGCTGGCGCGCGGAACCGCGCGCGAGCGCGAGCTGGCGGTGCGCGCCGCGCTCGGTGCCGGCCGCGGCCGTCTGGTGCGGCAGATGCTGGTCGAGAGCATGTGCCTCGCGTTGCTCGGAGGAGCGGCCGGCGTCGCGATCGCCGTCTGGGGGGTCGATCTGTTGGTCGCGGCCGGGCCGGCCAATCTGCCGCGGGCGAACCAGGTGCGCGTCGACGGAGCGGTGCTAGCGTTCGCGCTGGCCGCGTCGCTCTCGAGCGGGCTCCTGTTCGGGCTGCTCCCCGCGCTGACCGCCACCGAGACCCGGCTGCAGGACGCCCTCCGCGGCGGAGCTGCCTCGGCGGCGCCGCGTCCACGGCGGCTGCGGCGCGCCCTGGTGGCGGCCGACGTCGCGCTGGCCCTGGTCCTGGTCTCGGGCGCGGCGCTGCTGCTGCGCAGTTTCGGCCACCTGGTCCAGGTCGATCCCGGATTCGACCCCGGCGGGGCGGTGACGCTGGTGGTCGGCGTGCCCGGGGACGAGCGGCAGATCCGGAAGGTGTTCCATGCCGTGCTGCAGCGGCTGCGCGAGCTCCCCGGCACGAGCGCCGCCGGCGGGGTCGACTACCAGCCCCTGAGCGGCGTAGCGAACGATCAGACCTTCGAGGTCGAGGGCCGTCCCGTGCCGGCCGGAGCGCGGCCGCCTGACGAAGAGATCCGCATCGTCACGCCCGGGTGGCTCGAAGCGATGCGAATTCCGCTGCTGCAGGGACGCACGCCGCAAGAGACCGACTCGCCCGACCAGGCGTCCGTAGCGGTGATCAACCGGTCGTTCGCGCGGAAATACTGGCCGTCGAGCGAGGCGCTGGGGCAGCGCTTGAGGCTCAGCGGCGATCCACGCTGGTGGACCATCGTCGGCGTGGTCGGAGACGTGCGCGAGTTCGGCCTCGACGCGGACATCCGCCCGACCATGTACTTCCCGTTCGATCAGCATCCCAACGACGTCCTGACGTTGGTGCTGCGCTCGAAAGCGCCGGGTCGCGAGATGCTCCGCGTCGCGCAGCAAGCGCTGCTGTCGGTCGATCCGCTCGCCTCCGCCTGGCAGGTGCAATCGGTGAGCGAGATGCTCGAGGACTCCCTCGCGCAGCGCAGCTTCGCCCTCAAGCTGCTGCACGGATTCGCCGGGCTGGCACTGTTGCTCGCCGGGCTCGGTCTCTACGGCGTGCTCGCGTACACGGTCGCGCAGCGCACGCGCGAGATCGGCGTCCGCATGGCCTTGGGCGCGCGGCCGGCGCAGGCGATCGCGCTGGTGGCGCGCGAGAGCGCGATGGTGGTCGGGGCCGGCCTCGCGGTGGGCGTCGTGGGCGCGCTGATCACGGCCAGGCTGATCGCGGGCCTGCTCTTCGAGGTGGGGCCGGCCGATCCGTTGGCGTTGCTCGCGGCCCTGCTGGTGCTCGGCGCGGTCGCGCTCGCCGCCACGCTCGTGCCCGCCCGGCGCGCGGCGCTGGTCGATCCCGCGGTGGCCTTGCGCGAAGAGTGATCAGCTCGGCTTCGGCTGCAGGGCCGCGCCCGGGCCGGTCGGCTGGCGTGACGGCACGTTGTGCTCGACCGGGATCGAGGGTACGCAGACCGACCCGTTGAGGGTTCCCTCGAAGCCGATCGCGGTGGAGATGCCGCGCGAGATCAGCATGCCGCGCGCTCCCGCGTAACCGCCGGTGCCGCCGGTGATCTGTTGAATCTCGAGGAACTGGGCGCTCGACGAGTTGAGGAACCCGTGGTCGCGGATGGTGATGGTTCCGGCAGCCGTGGTGATCACCAGCTCTCCGCTATAGATGAGCATGTCGGCCGACGGCCCGGGGCCGATGGTCATGGCGGTGAAATGGGTCGTGCCCGCGAACGCCGGAGAGACGAACTTCCCCGCGGTGCACACGCCGACGGGGCTCGTGCAATCGGGACCCAGCGAATAGGTGGTCACGATCGTCGTCCGGATCGGCACGCACCGATCCGCCCGGGCTCCGAGGCAAACGAGCATCGCGAGGGCGAACACGCGAGTGGCCGTGCCGTAAAAAACGAGTCGCACGTTGAATGGTGTACTGCCACCCTGGGGTAAGCGGGCTAGGCATGCATGTCGTACGCTGATCGGAATGTGTGAACCGATCTCCGCTGTTACGTCGCCGGCCGCACCGGGATCTCCCGTATGCCGCGTGCGCTGCGCTCGGGGTGTCTCGAGGTGTCCCGTTGTAGGCGCGGGGATCCACCGGCGCGCGGCGCGCGCGCAAGGCCGCGAAAGTCCTGCGCCATGCAATCGCACATGACCAGTCCGCCGGGCGAGCCGCACGTCCGCAACTGGCTTTCGGTCGCGGCCTGCGCCGCTGCGGCGCTGATCATCTCCTTGCCCATGCTGATCCGCTGCACGCCGGCCGGACGCGGCTGGAAATGCGAATCGATTGCGGAGCGGAACAGCCAGACCGACGACACGCGGCAGTTCGTGATGATGTGGGAGGTTTCGCGCGTCTCGATCGAGGATTTCGGCGAGCTGCCGTCCTGGAACCCGTACCACTGCGGCGGCGTGATCCATTACCTGGACCCCCAGGCCCCGTTCCCGGGGCCGCTCTTCTTCCTGCTCTATTTCTGGGTGCCCGCGGTGGTGGGCATCAAGCTCTGGAACATCGCCCACCTGGTCGCCGGCGCGCTGGGCGCGCGCAAGCTGGCGAAGGATCGCGGCGCCAACGCCCCCGAGCAGCTTCTCGCGGCCACGCTCGTGGTGGGGAGCGGCGCCGTGGCCCAGCACATGGGAGGCGGTCAGCTCTGGTTCACCCCTTTTTTGCTCATGCCCTGGGTGTGGTGGGCGTGGGAGCGCGCCCTTCGCGACGCGCGTTGGGCCATTCTTCTCGCGGCGCTGTTCGCGCTCGCCGCCCTGGAAGGCGGGGTCTATCCGGTCCCGCTGATGTTCGCCGCGCTCGCGTTCGATGCCTTGGGGCGCCTGTGGAGGGCCGAGGAACGCCGGGGGCTCGCGAAGGCCGCCCTCGTCTTCGCCGTCCTGTTTCCCCTGCTCGGGGCGATCAAGCTGGTTCCGGTGATGTACTTCCTCTCCGGCAACCCGAGGCTGACGCCCGTCGACGATCGGATGACTCCCGGCGAGATCCTCCTGGCGTGGATCACGCGAGATCACGCGCGCGCGGTGGCGGGGCACATCTACGTCTGGCCCGAGTACGACGCGTACGTCGGCCTGGTCCCGGTCGTCCTGTTGGCGGCCGCGGTCGTGATCGCGGTCGCGCGCCGG
Organism: Myxococcales bacterium; assembly: GCA_035635635.1. Taxonomy (GTDB): domain Bacteria; phylum Myxococcota; class Myxococcia; order Myxococcales; family 40CM-4-68-19; genus 40CM-4-68-19. The sequence continues at coordinate 17,691 of DASQAS010000227.1, forward strand.
GACAGGCGCGAGCTGCCGATGCGACAGGTCTTCGTGCTCGCGGCGCTGCTCTGGTGCGCGCTGGGCGACGTGTCGCCTCTCTCGCTCTTTTCTGCGCTGCACCACCTGCCGATCTTCCGTTCGCTGCGCGTGCCTTCGCGCTTCCTCTATCCCGCCACGGTGGTCGGCACGATGCTGATCGTGTCGCTCCTGATCCTGGTGCGTCGATGGGCGACGGCCAGGCTCGAGGCGCCGTGGAAGGCGCGCGCTTTCGCCGGGGCGGAGCTGCTGGTCGCGGTCCTGGTCCTGACGGATCTGTCGCTGGCGACGCAGGCGAAGCTGCAGCAAGGCGGCGACGTCCGCCTGACCCGCCGTCCCGCCTCGGCCGACTTCCACCTGGTCGCGAACGCGAACTACACCGAGGTGCCGGACTTTCCCATCCGCGGAATCGGCACCATGGAATGCTATGGCGGGTTCGACTGGTCCGTCTCCCGCGCACTGTGGACCGGCCGGCCCATCGAGCGCCTCGAGCCGCCGGACGCGGGCAGTCTCGCGCGTGTGCGCTGGAGTCCGAGCTCCATTTCCCTGCACGCCGCGCTGACGAGGCCTGCGACGCTGGTGGTGGATCAGAACTTCGACCCGGGATGGCGATCGAATCTCGGCGTCCCTGTTTCCAGGGATGGACTGCTCGCGCTGCCCTTGCCGGCCGGCGACCACGAGGTGAGGCTCGACCACCGGCCGCAGGGGTTCTGGATGGGGGCCTTGCTCTCGCTGCTCGGGGTCGTGCTGTCGGTCTACGCGCTCACTCGGCGCGCAGCGCGACCCCCGGGTCCACCTTCGCCGCCCGCCGCGCCGGAAGCCACGCCGCGAACAGCGCGACCAGCACCAGAAGCAACGTGAGCCCGGCGTAGTGACTCACGCACAGCGTATCCGATTGGCGAGCCAGGTGACCGTCGACTTCTGAACCCGATCTCCGACTTCCGCATCATGCGCCGGGAGCGTAAGCCCTGGTGCGCACGCGAACGGCGCAGCGTGACTTGTCTCTCGACCCGCTCAGGTCGTAGAGGGCCCCGTGCACGCTCCCATTCGACGGGCGGTGCACGTTCCCTCCATGCAGGAGCTCACACCATGAAAGCGCTTTCGCGGATTCCACGCACTGGTCTCTGGCTTGCGGCCTGCGCCGCTGCAGCCGGTCTGATCGCAGCGCACCAGGGCCTCGCCAACTCGAGCTCGGCACAGACCACGGTGGTGGTCACCGAGGCCACCAACTCGGCGGCGACGATCTCGCCGGACCACCGCACCATCGTCATGGACGTCCAGGGCGTGCTCTGGTCAATCCCGTCCTCGGGCGGCCGGGGCACGCAGCTGAGCGATCAACTCCTCGAGGCCGCGCGCCCCGACTTCTCGCCGCGTGGCGACCTGGTCGCGTTCCAGGCCTACGCGGGTGGCACCTTCCACATCTGGGTGATGAGGCCCGACGGCAGTGGCGTTCGCCAGGTCACCACTGGTCACGGCGACGACCGCGAGCCGCGCTTCTCCCCCGACGGCACGAAGATCGCCTTCTCCTCCGACCGAGCCTTCAACGGCAGCTACGACATCTGGGTGGTGGACGTGGCCAGCGGCGCGCTCACGCAGTGGACGAACACGGGTGGCGTGACCACGCCGCCCGCGCCCGCTTCCGTCGACGAGTACGAGCCCACCTGGTCTCCCGATGGCCAGCGGATCGCGTTCGTGGTCGGTTCCGGCGCCACCGGTACCACCATCCAGTCGCGCGATGCCGCCGGAACGCAGGTGGTCGTGGCCACCGCGGCGCCGGGCACGCGCGTGAACTCGCCCTCCTACTCGCCGGACGGCGCGCGCGTCGCATATCTCCAGTTCGCCAACAACAAGAGCAACCTGATGGTCAACGCGGTGAAGGTGGCCGCCACCGACGACGCCTTCCCGTTCTTCCCGCAGTGGGTGTCGAACGATCAGCTGCTCTACACGGCGGGCGGCAAGATCCGCACCACCGTGGTGTCGAGCGGCGCCACCAGCGAGATCCCCTTCGAGGTGAGATTCACGCTCAACCGGCCCCCCTACAAGCACAAGCGATTCGACTTCGACTCGGACGACGCGAGGCAGGTGCTGGGGATCGTCGCGCCGGCGCTGTCGCCCGACGGCAAGCGGGTCGCGTTCGGCGCCCTCAACCAGATCTGGGTGATGGAGATCGGAAAGCGGCCGCGGCCGATCACCTCGGGCCTCTACTACAAGACCGACCCCGCCTGGTCGCGGGACGGCAGGAAGATCGCCTACGCGTCGGACAAGAGCGGCAAGACGATGGATCTCTACGTGCTCGATCTGACCACGGGCGTCGAGCGCCGCGTCACGGGGCTCGACGGCAGCGCCGAGGTCTCGCCGGCGTGGTCTCCGGATGGAAGGTTCCTCGCCTACCAGGACCAGAACGGCGCCACATTCACCGTTGAAATCGACACCGGCGTGGTGAAGCAGGTGATCCTGCCGCTGTTCGCTCCCGGCAAGCCCTCCTGGCATGCCAGCGGCAGGACCATCGCCGTCGCGGCGCTCAAGCCGTACACGCGGCGGTTCCGGGAGGGCACCAGCCAGATCCTCACCGTCGATCTCGCCAGCGGCACGCTGACGTATACCGAGCCGGCGCCGTTCGAGTCGTTCTCGACGCGCGGCGAGGACGGTCCGGTGTACTCGCCGGACGGCACCGCGATCGCGGCGGTGATGCACAGCCAGCTCTACCTCATCCCGGTCGACGCGAACGGGATTCCCAATGGCCCGGCGCGGAAGATCAACAGCGAGGTGACCGACGCGCCGACCTGGAGCGGCGACTCGCAGTCGCTGCTCTATCTGTCCAACGGCAAGCTGCGGCTGATCTCGCGCAGCGGCGGCGGCCGGCCCCTCACGGTGCCGCTCGATCTGAGCTGGCGTCCGCAGCAGCACGAGGGCCAGGTCACAATCCACGCCGGAAGGCTGTGGGACGGCACTGGCCCGGACGTCCTCACCGACGTGGACATCGTGGTGAAGGACCAGCGCATCCAGAGCATCAAGCCCCACAAAGGCAACAAGAAGGGTTGGGATCACGGACACGACGACGACGACGATGACGATGGCGGCCGCTTCATCGACGCGTCCAACCAGACGGTGGTGCCCGGCATCTGGGAGTCGCACACGCACCAGTACATCGAGGGCAAGTACTACGGCGACAAGCTGGGCCGGCTGTGGATGGCGTATGGCGTCACCTCGCTCCAGTCGGTCGGCGACCCGGCCTACCGTGCGCCCGAAGTGCGCGAAGCCTACGCGGCCGGAGCGCGCGTAGGCCCGCGCTACTTCTCCACCGGCGAGGCCCTCGACGGCGAGCGCGTGTTCTACAACTTCATGCGGCCGGTCACGACGCTGGACCAGCTCCCGCTCGAGTTCAGCCGCGCCAAGGCGCTCGACTACGACATGGTCAAGACCTACGTCCGCCTCTCTCACGCGTGGCAGAAGCTGGCGATCGAGAACGCCCACTCGGCGCTGGGCGTCTTCACCGGAGGCCACTACATGATGCCCCAGCTCTCCGAAGGCGGAGATGGCCAGACGCACGTCTCGGCCACCACGCGCACGGGCTGGGCATACACGCGTTCGCAGGCCGGCATCAGCTACAACGACATGACCGACCTGTTCCGCATGTCGGTCGGGGCCTTCGACATCTCCACCACGTTCAACTCCTCGCTCTACGCGGAGGATCCGACGATGGTGGACGACCCGCGCCTGTTGATCCTCAATCCGGCCTGGGACCAGGCGGGCCTGGTCGCCAAGCGCAACGCGGCCGTGTCCACGCCGCAGACGGTGAGCCTGGACAGCCTGCAGAAGGAAGAGGACACCTTCAAGCGCATCCAGCTCGGCGGCGGAACGATGCTGGCCGGCACCGACTCGCCGCTCGACAACGTGGCGACCGCGCTGCACCTGAACCTGCGCGCGCAGGTCAAGTACGGCCTCGCGCCCTGGCAGGCGCTGCAGTCCGCGACCCTCAAGCCGGCGCAGATGTACAACGTCGCCAAGGACCTGGGCACGGTGGAGAAGGGCAAGCTCGCCGACCTGACGTTCGTCAACGGCGACCCGCTCACCGACATCAAGCAACTCGCCAACGTGGCGGGGGTGATGAAGGGCGGGCGCTTCTACGGCGTGGCGGAGTTGGAGCAGCCGTTCGTCGCGCCCACGCCGTCCGCGGCCGTCACGCCGCAGAACCGGATCGACGCCCCGCTGGCGCACCCGGGCAAGGCGCCGTGGTGGCACGACATGCACGAGATGGTCGACGGCTGCCAGCGCCACGACGACTAGCTCGGCGCGGGGTCGCGCCGGCTGTCCCGCAGCGCCGCGGTGGCCCGCGCGCTGCCGTGGGACTAGCCTGGCGCGCCCCAAGAGGGTGTCTGCATCGATCGCAACGATCTGTACAGCAATACGACACGCGTGCTTCACGACCTCCGGTTAGAACCGGCGGTCGATGCTACCGAGAAACGTCTGGCTGGCCGCTCCGTTCCTGGTCCTGGCGCTGGTCGTGGCCAGCTTCACGGTGACGCCGCTGTGGATCCAGCGGCGCACCGCGCAGCTTCGCGAGCCCGCGTACCGCGCGCTCGCATCGTCGGTAGAGGCGCTCGGCGCGCTGATCGACATGCGCGATCAGCAGCATCGCGCGACGGTCCTGGGCGGACCGGGAGGAGACGTCGCCGCGGCCCGCGAGGCCCGGCAGCGTCTCTCCGACGCTTTGCTCGCGTATGCGTCAACGCGCGGCGCATCGCCCGCGGATCTCAGCTCCGCCCTGCAGCGTTTCCTCGTCGCGGCAGAGAATCGGAATCCACCGGCGCTCCGCCTAGCGTCGGAGCGGCTGAGCCGGCTCTTGATGGACGAGCTGGCCGCGGAGCAGCGGCGGGCCATCGCCGCCTCGGCGCGCCTGGAGCAGATCCGGACGCGATCGACCCGGCTCGCCAACCAGCTGAACCTCGTCTGGGCGCTGCTGGCCGCGAGCGCCGGGCTCGCGGCGGCGGCGCTGGTCCGGCGCCACCAACGCCTGACGGAGCAGGTGCGCAACCTCGACCGGGAGCGCGCGCAGGAGCTGGAGCAGTTCGCCGGGCGGGTGGCACACGACATCGTGAGCCCGCTGGGGCCGGTGTCGGTCGGAGTGCAGTACCTCGCGCGCAAGCTGGAAGCCGATAAAGATGCCCAACAGGCGGTGCGGCTGGTCCAGGGCAGCCTCGATCGCGTGGCCGCCATCGTCGACGAGCTCCTGCGATTCGCGCGCGCCGGCGCGCGGCCCGCTCCGGACGAGTCCGCCGACCTTCCGCGCGTGATCGACGCCCTTCGCGACGAGCTGCTTCCGGCGGCGCGCCAGCGAGGGGTCGCGCTCACGCTCGAGCCAGCGCCTCCGGTCCAGGTGGCTTGCTCGGAGGCCGCAGTGCTGGTGGTGCTGCAGAATCTCTTGCGCAACGCGATCAAGTACATCGGCGACGGGCCGCGAAAGCTGGTCTTTGCCTGGGCCACGGTCAGCGGGGGCAGGGTGCGCGTCACCGTCCAGGACACTGGCCCAGGGATACCCGCGGGGATGGAGAGGGCGGTCTTCGAACCGTACGTGCGCGTCGCGGGAAGCCGGCAGCCCGGCATCGGCCTGGGCCTCGCCACCGTGAAGCGGATCGTGGAGTCGCGCCGCGGCCGCGTCGGCGTCTCTTCCGATCCGCGCAAAGGGGCGACGTTCTGGGTGGAGTTTCCGCTCGTGGGAGCGGGCTGATCGTCCTGCCGGGCGGGATTTCTACATCTGTATGGTCATCCGGGCTCGCCGCGGCCGCAGCCGCGCGCGCAAGTTGCTGCCGTGCGGCAGCGAAGCCCGAACGCACTGGATTGGAATCTCAAGCGGGAAGGGTCCGGTTCGAACATGCCATTCCGCATTCGCGTGTTGTTCGCGCTCGCGCTGGTCACCCTCGTCGCGATGGGCGTGGTCTCCTACCGCTCGCACCGCGAGCAGATCGCGCGCGCGATCTCGGTGCAGCGGACGTTCGAGGAGCTCGGCGCCATCTCCGCAGTGCTCGACGCGGTGCGGGACAGCGAGACGGGCCAGCGCGGCTTCCTGCTCACCGGAGACCTGGAGTATCTCGCGCCCTACCAGAGCGCGGCCGCGAGCATCCAGCCGCGGCTCGACGACCTGGAGCGGTTTGCGGCCGACAATCCGGTGCAGCTGGAGCGCGTCCGGGAGCTGCGCGCGCTGGCTTCGGAAAAGCTCAAGGAGCTGGCCGCGACCGTGCAGCTCGCCAAGACCGGGGACGTCAAGGCGGCGCTCGCGGTGGTGCGATCCAACCGCGGGATGGAGATCATGGAGCGCATCCGGTCGGTGGCCGCGGCGATGCAGAAGGAGGAAGAGCGCAGCGTGCGCGAGCAGCAGAGCGCGTGGCAGGCGCAGGCGGCCACCAGCCGGACCATCCTCCTTCTGGGGATGGCGGTGCTGGCGATGTTCATCGTGTTCTCCGCCAACGCCGTCACGCAGCAGCTCGAGCTGGGCCGCAAGCTCGACGAACAGCGGAGCCGCGATCTCGAGTTCGAGCAGCAGCTGGTGGGCATCGTCGGCCACGACCTGCGCAACCCGATCACCGCGGTCCGCATGGCCGCATCGATGATCGCGAAGGAGAACAGACTCACCGAGAGCCAGAACCGCTCGCTCGAGCGCGTGGAGCGGAGCGCCTCCCGGATGGAGCGGATCGTCCACGACCTGCTCGACTTCACGCAGATCCGGCTGGGCGGCGGCCTGCGAACCGTGCCGAAGCGGACGGATCTCCACATGGTCGCCGCGCAAGCCGTGGACGAGGCCCGGCTTGCGTACCCCGGGCGCCTCTTCCTGCACGAGCGCGAAGGCGACGGGCAGGGCGAATGGGACGAATCGCGGCTGGAGCAGGTCTTCTCGAACCTGCTCTCCAACGCCGTCCATCATGGCGCACCCGGCGAGCCGGTGGTCGTGCGCACCCGCGGCGAGAATGGCACCGTCCTGCTCGAGGTGGTCAAC